>JARYGW010000255.1:0-8637 GCA_033792295.1 Allobosea sp. | reverse complement strand
CAGGGCATAGAGCCCACCAAGCGCGGCCTCGATGCGGCCGATGCCGAGGTGGAGCTGCATCGCATAGCCGGAAAATTCCTGGCCGAGCGTGACCGGGGTGGCATCCTGCAGATGGGTGCGGCCGATCTTGACCAGATCCTTGAAGGCTTCGGCCTTGGCGGCGAGGGCCGTTTCAAGGTTGCGCAATGCGGGGAGCAGCCTGCGGGTGATTTCCAGCACGGCGGCGATGTGCATCGCGGTCGGGAAGGAATCGTTCGAGGACTGGCCGCGATTGACGTGGTCGTTCGGGTGCACCGGGCTCTTGGCGCCGAGGCCGGCGCCAAGCAGTTCGTTGGCGCGATTCGCCAGAACCTCGTTAGCGTTCATGTTCGACTGGGTGCCGGAACCGGTCTGCCAGATCACCAGCGGGAAATGTCCGTCGAACTTGCCGGCGAGCGCCTCGTCGGAGGCCTGGCCGATGGCGCCGGCGACGCGCTGGTCGAGCAGGCCGAGACGAGCATTGATGCGGGAAGCGGCCTTCTTGACCAGAACGAGCGCGTGGACGAGCGGCAGCGGCATGCGCTCGCTTTCGCCGCCGATCCTGAAATTTTCCAGCGAGCGCTGCGTCTGCGCACCCCAGTAGCGATCCGCCGGCACGGCGATGGGGCCGAAGGAATCGGTTTCGGTGCGCGTTTCGGTCATGGGATCAAGTCCGTTCGCTTGGCCGCCGGGTTCTTGTGTGGCGTCAGGTCTTCTTGCGGAAGGAGTCGAGACTCACGACCTCGGCGGTGCCGCGGCCGTCGCCTTCATTCTCGGAGGCCGCGGCTTCGTCGTCGCCTTCCTTACCGTTGCCGCCGGAGGCTTCGCCTTCGACGGCCTTCGACTTCAAGGGCGGAACGCCAGCCGGTACGACCTTGGCCGGCAGCGGAACAGGTGCGTCCGCCGTCTCTGGCTCCGGCGGGGCGGCGGCTTCCTCGGGCGCGTCCTGCGTCTCGAATTTGAGGCCGAACTGCACGGAGGGGTCGAAGAAGGTCGTCACCGCGTCGAAGGGCACGAGCAGCCGCTCGGGCACACCGGAGAAGGACAGGCCGACCTCGAAGGCGTGCTCGCTGACGCTCAGATCCCAGAACTGGTGCTGGAGGACGATGGTCATCTCCTCCGGATGCTTCTCGCGCAGGCGCTGTGACAGGCGCACGCCCGGAGCTCCGGTCCGGAAGGTGACGTAGAAATGATGCTCGCCCGGCAGCCCGTCTCGTGCGGCCTCCGACAGGATCTTGCGGACGACGCCTTTGAGCGCCTCCTGGACCATCAGATCGTAACGAAGGACATCCTTGGACATTGCGTCGACGTTTCCGCTTCACTACCCGGCGGGAACAGCCGGCAGGCTCAACATGAAAGTGGAGGCTTCTGTTGCCAGGCGCCTCCGAGCCCCGCCTTACGCGGCTAAGCGCAAGGGCTTTGGTTTGGGAACCAGCACCGCTTACGCGGCGACAGCAACCCGAGCATTGTTGTCGTTGGCAACTATGCTTTTGGCCCGATAACGGCGGAACCATGCCGAGCAAAAGGACAACCTTTACACCCTCGTCGATCCTATTTCGCCCCCGCCGAAACCCTGGTTGCCAGGGCTTTGGTGGAGGCGCCGGGTACCGAACTTTACATTAGGGTCCCCATAGTTCGCCGACAGTGAAAACGCCGATTCCTCCTAGCTCTGCCGCGTCGCCAAGCCAACTACTCAGGTAGCCGACACAACGCGCGCATTCTAGTCGTATGGTTGGGAGGGTCAATGAAAGATGGTTATCTCTGCCGTCTCGCTCACAGGCTCGTCAAGCGTCCTTGCGCATGAGCGTGCGCCAATCATAGCCACCGTCCAGAAAAGAGAAGTGGAGGTTTCTGTTGCCAGGTACCTCCGAACCCCGCCTTACACGGCTAAGCGCAAGGGCTTTGGTTTGGGAACCAGCACCGCTTACGCGGCGACGGCGACCCGAGCATTGTTGTCGTTGGCAACTATGCAATGGCCCGATAACGGCGGAACCATGCCGAACAGCAAGCTGAACTCTTCAGCGCCCGTCGAACCTAATTCGCCCCCGCCAAAACCCTGAGCGCCCAGGGCTTAGGTGGAGGCGATGGGAATCGCACCCATGTCCGAACGCCTATCATGTTCAACCGTCTACTGTCGTAGCCGTTGAAGCGGCAACCCGAATATAGGTGACCAGGCCATTGGCTTCAAGCTGCTAAGGGGCGGATGTTCTCGATCCGGAGCTATTGGCGGGTGCACCCTCCACAAAGCGCGGTCACTTCAACTGTCAGGCAAGGATTGAATAAGGGGTTCTCGCGATTCCCTCCTCCCTGGGGGTATCCGGCCTGATTTGATATGATCCGTGTCGTTCCGACGAGGTAGTTATGCGAGCCATGATCGTGACCGTGAATCCAGAGATCCGGCCGAAAGCGTTCAATGATCTCTCCGAGGTCGGACGCGAATGCGGGAGAAAGCGGATCACCCCGATATCGCGGCTGGACGGAATTTGGATGCGGCGCGTGATGCGTCACCACCACCGTCGGTCCTGCAAATGGTTTCCCGAGGACGTCCGTGATGTAGGCTAGGTCCCGCCGATGCATCGATAGTGCGTGAGCCGGCCGAAACGGCATGCGCCTCCGGTCTTCGGCGAACTTGATCCGTCGATGGTCGTTCATCCCGTCCTGGGCGGCCTGACGGGCTAGCCTCGGATCTCCAAGGAGCTTGTAATTGGTCCATAAGGTAGCGCCGACGAAGCGTGTGCCGGCTATCACGGTCATTCCGGGCGCCAGCAGATGGATGCCCGCCGTTTCCGCTCGGCTTCTGGCATCCTCCAAAGCGGAAATAATCTCGGTTCCATAGAACTCGTGGTTCCCGGGGACAAAGACGACGGGCCGCTCTCTCAGAGGGCCGCGCCTTTGAAGGTCGATCCACTCGATCGAACTCGCGATCGGGCGGTCAATGTCGCCCGCGAACACCGCGACATCGAACTCCCCGATGTCATGCGGAAGCTCAAACGGGCCGAACTCGCGATGGATATCAGACAGCACCAAGAGCCGCATACATATTCCAATGTCCCAGGGAAAATTAAAATCGAGCTGCTGTCGCTGTTCGGGCAGGAGAGCTATCTCGTCGGATTGCGTCGGTTTCCCCGTGGCGTCTTTGGTTGAGGTCTGAAAGCCGTTTCGAACGCCATTGCGGTCATTGCCTCTCCGAATGAGAGCGGTTTCGCGACGGCTTCGAGCAATTCAGCCAGCTCCTCCATGGAGATCACGACCACCGGCTGCCCGTCATGGTCGGCAGCTCTCGATAGGCCTCGACTGCTTACCTCGCCTTCTAGAGCGTGCGGTGCACGTTCAAATTCTGCCCTCACGGAGGATTGGACGACGTCGGCGAGCGTCTCGATCAATGCCGCTTTCGGCTGTCCGGCTGCCCAGGCGGCTGCGCGAATGCGTTGAATATCCTGCTCTCGCATGGTGACCTCACATGGCTTGGACGATGTCCCCGGCAGCCGATTCACGGTCGGCCGTGGGCTCGAGGGGCTCTGAATTCGAGATCAAGGCGACGATGGGCGCGAACCCGATCTTCCTCTCTTTGAGAAGCTCGTTCGCGACCTGATCCGTCCCGATCCTGTGATGTTGAATGATTGAACGCGCCCGGGTCATCTGCTCGGCCAGGATGCCCTCGATCCGCTCGCGAACGGTTGGCGACATGTGCAGTGTTCGCCAGAGGTCGGCTTCCCCGTCTGCTGCCAAGAAGGCGAGGCCTTGACCAAGGCCGTAGGATGTTTCGAGCCGGAGCGCGGTCAGGGTAGCGAGGTGAAGGTCGCTGCCGCGCGTCCCCCCACCTCCAATCGACCTGCTGCCCAGGAAGACATCCTCCGCGGCCGTGCCCCCGAGCAAAAAGCAGATCTCGTCGAGCAGGCTCTGGGCCGTCGTGTCGGCAACGGCCCTCGGGCCGACCAAGACGCCACCCAAGGGCTGGACAGACAAGGCTGGTTCGACGACGTCGCGAATCTCCACGGACTCAAACCGCCTCCCGAGCGCGATTGCCACGGTGGCATGTCCAGCCTCGTGGACGGCCGTGCGGCGCATCAATTGCTCTGGGATCGCAATCGTCGGCGGAAGCGAGGCCGTAAGGTCCTCGATCGCGATGGCCCTGCGCGCGCGGCGAGCCAGTCGGCGGGCGTCACGGACAAGTCGCTCCAGTGCAGCACCGCTCCAGCCTTCGGTCCGCGCAGCGATCAACGATAAATTCTCGCCGATGAGCGCGTTCTCGAGATGCCAGCGAAGGATGCCTTCACGGGCGCCTGTGTCCGGGAGTGGAATCTGGACATGACGATCGAACCGGCCGGGCCGTACGAGAGCTGCATCGAGACGATCCGGGCAATTGCAGGCGCCCACGACGACGACGCCATCCCGCTGTTCGATGCCATCAAGACACTCGAGCAACCCGGCGACCACCTCGATGTTGTACTGGGCGTTTTCGCCTTTGAAGGTCTCCCTGTCGCCGAGAGCGTCGACTTCGTCGAGGAATAGAATGCAAGGCGAACGGCGGCGTGCTTCGTCGAACGTTGCGCGCATGGCTTTGAGCAAGTCGCCGAGATGGCCTCGCGCTTGCCAGCGCGCAAGCGACCCCACAACCAAATGGACATCGCAGGTAGCTGCCAGCGCCTTCGCGAAGGTGGTCTTGCCTGTTCCAGGTGCCCCGCTTACGAGGACACCCTGATCCACGTCATCCCAGCGGATCTTTCCGTCGCGCCAATCCTTCAAATCGATGGCGAGCTCTCGCGCCCAGCTTCCCGCCTCGCCGAGTCCGTGAAGATGCTCGATCCGGAGTTGGCGCACCTCGACCGGTGGCGGCTTCTCGATCGCCTTCCGCATGCGCTCGAGCGATTGCGAAACAGGGCGCCCGCGTCGGAGTATGGTGCTGATCACCGCGAGCGGCATCGATGCGAGTTCGTTGGCCTGTTGCTCGCTGACGCTTTGGCCGAGGCAGATCTTGCCCGCAGCGATGAAATGGCGAGGCTCCGGTGCTGCGAGATGGATGATGCCATCGACCGCCGCGAGCACCATCGCCGGCATCTGGGCAGTGTCCGCAGCCAAGACAACCCAGCGGTCCTCTTTCAAAAGCCCAACGCCGGCCGGATCCTTCGAGCCTTTGCTCCAGTTCTCCTCGGCCACGACGATCTTCGCGGCCGTGTTTGAGCCCAACCGAATGGTGCGACGGGATCGCAACGATGCAAGATGAACCGCCTGCCTGTAGTCGTCGACATCGACGTCTTCCGGCATGATCAGGACGAGCGACACCGGCTCACCATAACGCAGTTGCGGATAGCGTCGGCAGTCGCGGATGACGGTGCAGTAGGCTAGGAAGCGACCCAACTTCCTGGTTACCGGAAACCGCTCCCGGAGCGCAGTGGACCTCCGATCCATTGGGAACTCCTCTTCAAGCCAGTCGGTATCGGGCCCCTCGCGATGACGAGGGATCCTGGGACGGCTCGCGGCCGATCTTGGAAATTGCTCAGCCGAATCCACCGCACCGTGCCTCGCGACATTTGGGATGGAATTCGCAGCCGTCACCGGACCTCGAATCCGCATGGATTCGAGCCACTTGATGATCTCGCGAGCAACGGCGATGAACGATCTTGGGGCTGGTACGTTTCGGCCGGCAATCACTAGTTTGGATCGCTTGCCCGGGGGCGGCGTGACCGACCGGGTTCTGCTAGAACGCATCGTTCGGAACGGGCAGCAACGAGCTGCCCGTCGCCTTCAGCATCGCATAGGCAATCCCCTCCGTCGTGGTGGCCAGCCTCGGCGACAAGGATATTCGGCCGTCCACGACGGGTGGCGCTGACCTGATTTCAAACGTCGAGATCCCACCCGGCTGGATCACACGATCGCTCGGCGGCGCGAGAAGCCCAGATCGGCTCATGGCGCGATTGAGTACGGGTTCGAAATCCGAGGGCTCCATGGCCGGCGGCCAGCCCACCGGCAGTATCCACGGAAGGACCAAATCGGGTGACACGAGTGAGGCGGCGATTGCGTGAAAGTCGCGAGCGGTTCGTTCAGCTTCGGCAGCGCCGGTAGCCATCGGCAAGAGGATTCGAAATGCGGGGTCGGCGATCCAGCCATGATCAAACGCGGATACCGGGAGGTCGACGATGACCGCTTCCGCCGTTGCGGATTGTCTGATCCAGTCCCAGATCGCCGCCGAGCTTGGCGGACGTTCGGTGGCCGGGAACCAAGCGGTCGCGAACGGCGCAGGCATCTCGCCCGTTAGGACTGGCCGCTCATCCCTGCCCGTAAGCTGGATATGAACCGTCTCCAGGCCGAGCAATTTCAATCCGAAAGCCATCAGAAGGCTCGTGTTGGTTCTGATGGAATTCGCGTTCGAGCCGCTGATCAGGAAAACCTCCATCTCGCTTCCTTTCGAATCCTTACCGCTTCCGATTCGGAAGGAAGCTATCAGTGGTCAAATCCGAGATCCAGCTAAAAAGATAAATTTTCGTCATTTAAGATCAAATTTTGTCTTTATAGACAAATTGTTGACAGGGTGGATTCCGGGCTCTTCCTGTGCTTTTTCAACGAAATGTTTCCTTCCGGACGGATTTTGAAGGCAGCCCGCGTTGGCATGGGATTGAATCCCGACGAGGTCGCTGAGGAAGCGGGAATCAGTCGCGCTTCCCTGAGCCGACTGGAGGCGGGGTCATTGGCCGTCAGCGTGAAAGTGGCCGATTCCGTCCGGAAAGTTTTGGAAAATTACGGAGTGAGATTTCTTACTGGCGACGGGGCTGTCGGGCCAAGCATTCGCTTTCCCGTGGACTACCAGGGATAGAGGCGTCTCCCACGTAGACTGGGCATGGGAGCCATATCTGGTCTGGAAACTCCGGCTGAGGTGGGCAACTTTCCTTTGCAGCCGAGATTAGCCATTGAGGCTGGCATGTGCGGTTCCGGCGGCACTGCGTAAACCCGAGTGCCGCTATACTTGGGTATTGTCCTTGTGGCTGAGGGGACTGTTATTGACAGCGCTTTGCGGGCGGCTCCTTATGACAACGGGGGAGGCAAACATTTGACTGCGAACCGCGACACTGCCGTCCCACTGAACGACGGCGTGGCAGATGATTTTGCCGAGATTGCGTCGCCGCCATCGAGCTCTACCATGCTCTCGCCTGCGCACGTCCAGAGCGGGCCGCCGATCGAACCTCTGGTCCGCATCGTCACATACGATCCGTCTCAATGGGAGGCATTCGTCGACGAATGGGTGTCATCTCTCAAAACGAAATATGAAAAGGTCCTGCGTTACACCGGTGCCAATGACCACGGCATCGACGTGGCGGGCTTCGCCGACAAGAATTATCTGCAAGGCATCTGGGACAATTACCAGTGCAAGCACTACCGCGACGCCATCACGCCGGGCACCGCCTGGCCCGAAGTCGGCAAGATGCTGTGGTATTCGTTTTGCGGCGTTTTTACGCCGCCGCGCGCCTACTATTTCGTCGCCCCGCGCGGGACGGGCACGACGCTCACCCAGTATCTGACGAATGCTTCCGCGTTGAAGGCGGCTTTGATCGAAGCCTGGCCGAAAGCCGTCGAAAATAAGATCACGGCAACGCAGCTCGTGCCCCTCGACGGCAAGTTCGCCGAGTATGTTGACGCCTTCGACTTCTCGATTTTCCAGCCCATGTCGCCGCGCGAAGTTATCGAGCAACATCGCGCTACGCCCTATTTCATTACGCGCTTCGGCGGCGGTCTGCCGCCGCGCCCCGTCGTTGGCGCGCCGCCAACCGATCTGGGAACTCACGAGAGCGTCTATGTCGCTCGTCTCCTGGCGGCCTATTCCGAACACATCAAGGCAGAAGTTCCCGATGTCGCCGGGCTGAAGGCGTGGAAACCGCTCGAAGATCATTTCAAGCGGCAGCGCGAGTGCTACTTCCACGCAGAAGCTCTACGCATTTTTGTTCGGGACAAAGTGGAGCCCGGCGCGTTCGAGGGCTTGCAGGATGAGATCTACCATGGTGTAGCGGACACCGCCGATGGCGATCACGCTGACGGGTTTGAGCGCGTCAAGGCTGTAACTCAGGCGGCGCAGAACGTGCCACTCGACGCCCATCCGCTGGGTGCGAGTGCGCTGGTGAAAGACAAGCGCGGCATCTGCCATCAGCTTGCCAATGAAGACCGTCTAAGATGGACGAAGTAGCGCGCGACCAGTTTTCGTTGACGTTCAACGGCCCTCTCGAGGCCGGTGTCCGTGCAGTCGCTGTTCTGGGCTCCGCGTTTCCGCGCGCCTATGACATTCAGCGGCTGACGGCGTTCGACTATCTGCTCGTTCGAACGCATCAATTGGGCGGACCCGATGACCTTCATCCGGCGACACCAATTCAGACTCCCGCCACAGAAGTCCGCCGACGCGTGGTCCAGGATGCGCTGCATCTGATGATGACGCGCGAATTGGTCGCACGAATCGCCGACGAGAACGGTATCTCCTACCGCGCCGGCGAGGGCGCGGCGATGTTTCTCGATTCATTGCGCACGCCCTATCTCGCGGCGCTGAAGGACCGCGCCGACTGGCTTGTCTACCATCTTGCTGACTACACCGATTCCGCGCTCGAGGGGGTGATGCGCAAATTCTTCGATAGGTGGGTC
>JARYGW010000254.1:0-8649 GCA_033792295.1 Allobosea sp. | reverse complement strand
CGCGGGGTGGGGCCCGGCGCGCATCGGCGAGCCGTCCTTGTTGTGGATCATCCAGCCGCAGATCAGACCGCCGATCTTGTCGGCGGCGAGATCGGCCCCGGTGAAGATGCCCAGCACGCCCGGCATGCCGGCGGCGGCCCTGGTGTCGATCGACTTGATCTTGGCATGCGCATGCGGCGAGCGCAGGAAATAGGCATGGGCCTGGCCCGGCCGGTTGACGTCGTCGGTATAGCGGCCCTGGCCGGTGATGAAGCGATGGTCTTCCTTGCGGCGGACTGCGGCGCCGATTCCGGTGGCGGACATGGTGTTCCCTCCTCGCACGACGCCTCTACCGGACGCCTCACTGCCTGGAACGCATCACGGATCATGAGAACCTGCGCCCTCGGGCGCGGGCGTCTTACTCGGCAGCCTGGCGGGTCGGCATGCCGCCCTGGCCCATAGCTTCTGCGCCTGCGGCGATCGCCTTGACGATGTTGTGATAGCCGGTGCAGCGGCAGATATTACCGTCGAGATCCTCGCGGATCGTCTTCTCGTCGAGGTGGTTGCCTCGGCGGTTCACCATATCGACGGCGGACATGATCATGCCCGGCGTGCAGAAGCCGCATTGCAGGCCGTGATGCTCGCGGAAAGCTTCCTGCATCGGATGCAGCGCATCGCCGGCAGCCAGCCCCTCGATCGTGGTCACGCTGGAGCCATCGACGGCGACGGCGAGTGTGGTGCAGGACTTCACGGCCTTGCCGTCGAGATGCACGACGCAGGCGCCGCACTGGCTGGTGTCGCAGCCGACATGGGTGCCGGTAAGCCGGAGGTTTTCACGCAGGAATTGCACCAGAAGGGTGCGCGGGTCGACATTGGCGGTGACGGACTTGCCGTTCACCGTCAGCGAAACAGTGGTCATGAGCACATCTCCTGTGACCCGTCTCTGAAGCGCCGTCCGTGACCGATCACGGGTGGCGACGCCGATCCCCCTCACGAAGCCGACCCCCACGGGTAGCTTTTCCTTGGAATGGATCAAAACGGAATGTGGACCCGCGTTTTTGCCGGGTCAAGCGGAAGCCCGTCAGTCGAAAGGCGATCTTTCGAGGCGTTTTCGGGCCGTTCCAGCCGATAAGCTCGCTCGACCGGCCTCGCCGCCTCGCCATGCGCCATTGGCAAAATTTTAATGCGCGGCGCGCATGATCGCCGCGTCGTGGCCTGAGCGACCGGCCGCTTGAATGAGTATCGCCTTGCCATTGATGATGGAGCAGATTCAGCGGCGGCTGAGCGTGATCGGCTTCGGCGAGCCACAGCGCCGGCGCCTGCAGCTCTATCGACCGATCGTCGACCGGGTGATCGACCGCCTCGTTGCCCGCGATTTCGAGCGGGCCTTCGCGATCCATGCCCCGCTGCGCGCCAGCGTCGCGCCTCATGCGGAAGCAATCCACGCCGCCGCGGCCGATCATTTCCGCCTCCTCTTCACCGGCGCCTTCGACGGCACCTACATCGCTTCCATGCACCGGCTCTGCGAACTCGAGCGGCAGACCGAGGTCCGCGCCCGCGCCCGCGCCTCGATCGCCTTCTCGCTGCTCCGGGAGATCTGCCTGGAAAGCCGCCGCACCACCCTGCTGGCACCGAAGACATTCGCCAACGACCTCTTCATCATCGAGCGGGTGCTGACCTACGACGTCAACACGGCCATGACACTGAGCCAGGAGGCCGAAGCGAAGGATGCATATCGACGCAGCATCGCCCTCGATGAAGCGGCGACGACCCTGAAAACCCGCATCGGCAGCCTCGACGACACCATCTGCACCGCTGTGGAGCAGTTCGTCTCGACGGCCGCGGAAACCGACCGCGCCACCGCATTCATCAAGGACACCGTCAGCAGGGTGGCGCGGGCTTCCGTCGTCGTCCGCGAGAAATCGACCCAGACCGCCGCCGCGACGGAGGAGATGTCGGCCAATCTCGCCGATATCGGCCAGCGTGCGATGCAGAGCCTGACCGTCACCCAGCAGGCCGTGCTCGACACGGCCCAGATGAACGAGGCGATCCTGCGGCTGCGCGAGGCCACGGGCAGCATCGGCAAGGTCGTCGGCATGATCGCCGACATCGCGGCGCAGACGAATCTCCTGGCTCTCAACGCCACCATCGAGGCGGCCCGCGCCGGCGAGGCCGGCCGCGGCTTCTCCGTCGTCGCCTCGGAGGTCAAGTCGCTTGCGACCCAGACCGCCAGCGCGACGCAGGACATAGCCGGCCAGATCGCGGAGTTGGCGGCGAGCGCCGAGGCTTGTACGACGCACGCAGCCGCGATCGCCGCCACCGTCGATGCCATCCGCCTCGATTCCGAAGCGATCTCGGAAGCGGTCTCCCTGCAAAGCGCCGTCACCGCCAGCATCGCCCGCGACGTCTCGATGGTCGCGCAAAGCTCGGACGAGGCGATCGACAGCGCCAATGCCGTCAACGACAGCCTCGACATGACCCATCGGACGCTGGAGCGCGCCAACGTCGCAGCGGCGGACATCGCGCTGCAGGTCGGCTCCGCCGAAGCCGCGGTCACCAAGGCGTTGGAAGCGCTGCGGAAAGCCTCCTGAGGCGTCCCGCTCCCATTCTCGGGCAAAGTGCGGCCGGCCCGAAAATCCCGGGGAGCCCCTTCCATCTGGAGATGCCCAGGTCAAGCCCGGGCATGACAGAACTGGAACCGGCTCAGCCTTCGCTGACCGCCTTGGCGAAATTGGCGAAAAATTCGTCCGCCAGCTTCTTCGACACCGAATCGATCAGCCGCGAGCCGAGCTGCATCAGCTTGCCGCCGACCTGGGCCTCCACCTCGTAACGCAGCAGCGTCTGCCCCCCCTCGGCGTCGCTGAGCGCAACCCGCGCCCCGCCCTTGGCGAAGCCGGCGATGCCGCCCTCGCCCTCGCCGGCGATGCGATAGCCATTCGGCGGGTCGAGTTCGCTCAGCTCCACCTTGCCCTTGAAGGTGGCCTTCACCGGGCCGAGCTTGACCTTCACCACCGCGGAGAAATGCGTGTCGTCATCCTTGTTGAGCTGCTCGCAGCCCGGAATGCAGGCTTTCAGCACCTCGGCATCGTTGAGCTTCGCCCAGACGACATCCTTGCTCGCCGGCAGGGTGGCCTCGCCGTTCATCGTCATCGCCATGGCGCGTCTCCATGCTGCCTCGGCCAGGCTCGGCGGCAGCTTTCGCCGGTCCCGGAGTGTCCAATCCCTTATCCTTGGTCGAAAATCCCGGGCCTGCACAAGAGGCGCGGCCATGCTTTCCACGCAGGGACCGGCAGCGGCAGGTCAGATCGCCTCGAAATGCCTGCCCCGATAGATCAGGCCGCCACCACGGCCGGCGCCGCCGAGCCCGGCCACCTCGCCGATCAGGACACGGTGGCTGGCGATGTCATGCACCGCCACGAGCCGGCAGTCGAAGGCCGCCAGCGCATCGAGCAGGACGGGCGCTCCCGTGACGAGTTCGCCCCAGCTGCCGGCGGCGAATCGATCCTCCCCCTGCAGCTTCCGCCGGTTGGCGAAGATCTCCGCCGTCTCGACCAGATGTGCCGGCAAGGTATTGACGCAGAAGACGCCGCTCGCCTCGATCGCGGCCAATGTGCGGCTCGAACGCTCGATGCAGACGAGAACCGTCGGCGGCTTATCCGAGACGGAGGCGACTGCCGTCGCCGTCATGCCGAACCGCCCCGCCGCACCGCTGGTCGTCACCACATGGACAGCGCTGGCGACCTGCGCCATCGCATCGCGAAAAGCCTGCCCCGGAGGTGGCTCCGCCACCGGCGGGAAAGGTTGAACGATTCGTGTCATCGGATCCGTGGCTCGTGCCGCGGCTGAAACGCGGTTGCTGCCCCTGCAATCCTGCCCATGTAGCGGCTCGCAGCCGCGATTGCCAGACGAGGACGAGGCCAGCCCCTGCCCTACGCCCGGCCGCGTCTGAACGCAGCCACACCGAAACCGTCCCGCTCCCCTGCGGCCGGTCCGACGCCGCATCATACCTTCGACGCAAGCGTCCCTCCACGATCACGGTTGCGTCAGCGGGATTCGCGCGGTGCAGCGTCACCGGCCGAGGCGCATGCCAAGCTGCGCCAAAGCAGCCCGGAGCCGCGAAATCCGCAACCCTGGGCCCGATCTCCGCCGAAATGCGACCGCTCGCCGCACAATCATCATGCGCGAAAACCGCGCGGTTTCGCACAGAATTCTGCACATTTCAGAAGCAATTCGCGCGAGATTGCTTTTGACAGAAATATGGGCCGGGGTGATTGTCGCTGTCGCAAGCCATTGGTAGCTCTGCATAGCAATCGCATCCCGCATGCGCCAGCGACATGCTGACGACAAGAACGGGAGCTGGTTCGAGGGGTCGGCGTCTTCAATGGAAGTATTTCTGCAGCAGCTCATCAATGGGCTGACATTGGGATCGATCTACGGTCTCATCGCCATCGGTTACACGATGGTCTTCGGCATCATCGGCATGGTGAACTTCGCCCATGGCGACATCTTCATGCTATCGGCCTTCATCGCGCTGATCTTCTTCATGCTGATCACCGCGATCCTCGGCACCAGCGCCGGCATGGTGATGCTGGCCCTGATCATCGTGCTGGGACTGGCGATGTTCTTCACCTCGCTGTGGAACTGGACGATCGAGCGGGTGGCCTACCGGCCGTTGCGCGGTTCCTTCCGCCTCGCGCCGCTGATCTCGGCGATCGGCATGTCGATCTTCCTGTCGAACTTCGTCCAGGTGGCGCAGGGGCCGCGCAACAAGTCGATCCCGCCGATCCTGAACAAGTCGATCACGCTGATCGACAGCGCGGTCTACTCCGTCCAGATCTCCTACAAGCAGATCGTCATCATCGTGACGACTGCCGTGCTGCTGCTTGCCTTCTGGTACATAGTCCAGAAGACGCCGCTCGGCCGTGCCCAGCGCGCCTGTGAGCAGGACCGCAAGATGGCCGCCCTCCTCGGCATCGACGTCGACCGCACCATCTCGATCACCTTCGTGATGGGCGCGGCCCTGGCGGCGGTCGCCGGCGTGATGTTCCTCGTGCTCTACGGCGTGGTGAACTTCGCTGACGGATTCGTGCCGGGCGTCAAGGCCTTCACCGCCGCGGTGCTGGGCGGCATCGGCTCCCTGCCCGGCGCCGTCCTCGGCGGCCTGCTGATCGGTCTGATCGAGGTGATGTGGTCGGCCTATTTCACCATCGACTACAAGGACGTGGCGGCCTTCTGCATCCTCGCCATTGTCCTGGTCTTCATGCCCTCCGGCATCCTCGGCCGGCCGGAAGTCGAGAAGGTCTGACGCATGGCGACGATCGAGACCACGACGAGTCCGGCTGCGACCGCGGCCGCTCCGACCCGCGATATCAAAGCCGCCCTCAAGGAAGCCGGCTTCGCCGCCCTCGTCACCTTCGGCCTGTGCATCCCGATCATCGCCTGGGGCACGCGCCAGAACCTCGACAACGTCCTCGTGCTCGATCAGCGCTGGGATGCGGTCGCCTGGGCGGTCGGCATCGTCTTCGTCGGCCGCTTCCTGGTGGCGCTGCGCCAACAGAACCGCACGCCCGGCAAGGCGGCGATGCGCCTTCTGCCGCACGGCACGATCGCCTTCTTCCAGCGCCACTCGCGGATCTTCTCGCTTTTCGGGCTCGGCTTCCTCATCGCCTTCCCGGCGATCGCAATCGGCCTCACCGGCTGGGGCGGCTCGCTGAAATGGATCGACAATTTCGGCGTCCAGATCCTGATCTACGTCATGCTCGGCTGGGGGCTGAACATCGTCGTCGGCCTCGCCGGCCTGCTCGATCTCGGCTATGTCGCCTTCTACGCGGTCGGCGCCTATTCCTACGCGCTGCTCGCCAAGAATTTTGGCCTGTCCTTCTGGGTGCTGCTGCCGCTTGCCGGCATCCTCGCCGCCTTCTGGGGCATGCTGCTCGGCTTCCCGGTGCTGCGTCTGCGCGGCGACTATCTCGCCATCGTGACGCTGGCCTTCGGCGAGATCATCCGCCTCGTGCTGGTGAACTGGACCGAATTCTCGAACGGTTACGCCGGCATCTCCGGCATTCCCCGCCCGAGCTTCTTTGGCATCCCCTTCACAGCGAACGATGACGGCTTCGCCGCGGTGTTCGGGCTCGAATTCTCGCCTCTCTACCGAACGATCTTCCTCTACTACCTCATCCTCTGCCTGGCCCTGCTGACGGCCTTCGTGACGCTGCGATTGCGCCGCCTACCGGTGGGCCGCGCCTGGGAGGCCCTGCGCGAGGACGAGATCGCCTGCCGCTCGCTCGGCATCAACACCACCAACACCAAGCTCACCGCCTTCTCTATGGGCGCCATGTTCGGCGGCTTCGCCGGCTCCTTCTTCGCGGCGCGCCAGGGCTTCATCAGCCCTGAATCCTTCACCTTCATGGAATCGGCCGTGATCCTCGCCATCGTCGTGCTCGGCGGCATGGGCTCGCTCTGGGGCTGCGCCATCGCGGCGATCGCCATGATCGGCGGCACCGAGCTCCTGCGCGAGCTGGAATGGATGAAGTCGATCTTCGGCCCCGACTTCGACCCGACCAAATACCGCATGCTGATCTTCGGCTTCGCCATGGTCGTCATCATGATCTGGAAGCCGCGCGGCCTGATCTCGGTGCGCGAGCCCACCGCCTTCCTGAAGGAGAGGAAGAAGATCTCCTCCGATCTCGTGCAGGAGGGGCACGGCTGATGACCGCTCCTGCCGCTCACGGCCGGCCTCTGCTAGAGGTCGCGCACGTCACCATGCGCTTCGGCGGCCTGACCGCCGTCAACGACCTGTCCTTCGAAGCGCGCAAGGGCGAGATCACCGCGCTGATCGGCCCCAACGGCGCCGGCAAGACCACGGTGTTCAACTGCATCACCGGCTTCTACAAGCCGACGCAGGGCATGGTCACCCTGACCCAGGACGACGGCGCCAGCTTCCTGCTGGAGCGGATGCCGGATTTCCGCATCGCCTGGAAGGCGAAGGTCGCCCGCACGTTCCAGAACATCCGCCTCTTCGGCGGCATGACGGTTCTGGAGAACCTGCTCGTCGCCCAGCACAACCCGCTGATGCGGGCCTCCGGCTTCACCTTCCTCGGCGTGCTCGGCATCGGCAACTACCGGGCGAGCGAGCGGCAGGCGATCGAGAAGGCCAAGTTCTGGCTCGACAAGATCAACCTCACGCAACGCGCCGACGATCCCGCGGCCGACCTGCCCTATGGCGACCAGCGCCGGCTCGAGATCGCCCGCGCGATGTGCACCGACCCGGTCCTGCTCTGCCTCGACGAACCGGCCGCCGGCCTCAACCCGCGCGAGAGCCTCGATCTCAACGCGCTGCTGCTCTCGATCCGCAAGGAACTGGGCACGGCGCTGCTCCTGATCGAGCACGACATGTCGGTGGTGATGGAGATTTCCGACCATGTCGTGGTGCTCGACTACGGCACCAAGATCGCCGACGGCACGCCGGCCGAAGTGCAGGCCGACCCGAGGGTCATCGCCGCCTATCTCGGCGTCGACGACGAAGAGGTCGAAGAGGTGGAAGCGGAGGTCGGCATCTCGTGACTGTGGCTCAGCCTCTCCTCGCCGCCCGCGGCATCAAGACCTACTACGGCAAGATCATTGCCCTCAAGGGCATCGACATGGACGTCAATGCCGGCGAGATCGTCACGATGATCGGCGCCAACGGCGCCGGCAAGTCGACGCTGATGATGACGATCTTCGGCAACCCGCAGGCCCGCGAAGGCACGATCACCTATGAAGGCCGCGACATCACCCGCATGCCGAGCCACGAGATCGCGCGGCTGGGAATAGCGCAGTCGCCGGAAGGCCGCCGCATCTTCCCGCGCATGACGGTCTACGAGAATTTGCAGATGGGCGCTGCCGTCCGCAACTTCGAGCATTTCGACGAGGATCTCGAAAAGATCTGTGTGCTCTTCCCGCGCGTCAAGGAACGGCTGCAGCAACGCGGGGGCACCCTCTCGGGCGGCGAGCAGCAGATGGTGGCGATCGCGCGCGCCCTCATGGCGCGGCCGAAGCTGCTGCTGCTGGACGAGCCCTCGCTCGGCCTCGCGCCGCTGATCGTCAAACAGATCTTCGAGGCGATCCGCGAGCTCAACCGGACGCAAGGGCTCACGGTCTTCCTGGTCGAGCAGAACGCCTTTCATGCCCTCAAGCTCGCCCATCGTGGCTACGTGATGGTCAACGGCGTCATCACCATGAGCGGCACCGGCAAGGAACTGCTCGCCAATCCGCAGGTCCGCGCCGCCTATCTCGAAGGCGGCCGGCACTGAGATCAGGCCGCGGGGGCGGATCGCTCCCGCTGCAACTTTTTGATGAGAGACGCCTCCCCGCCCGCCATGCCATCGCTAGAGCATCGGTCCGAAAAGTGGAAACCCGGTTTTCGGAAAAGCTGATGCAAAAACAAAGATCTACGATGTCGGCGGTCCTGGGAGCCCGGTGAAGCCTGGAGCAGCAGATGCAAGGCATCCTCTACGAAGAATCGACGATCTGGCTCTTCCTGCTGGTGACCGTGGTGATGGGCGGCTGGCTCGCCTGGATGGCCGGCCGGGCGATCGCCCTGACCTGGCGGCCGAACTGGCAGCTCGTCGTCTACATGCTGATCCTCGGCCTGTTCGTGCGCTTCATCCATTTCGCGCTGTTCGAGGCGAC
>JARYGW010000253.1:0-8660 GCA_033792295.1 Allobosea sp. | reverse complement strand
GCTTGTCCGCGGAGCCGTTCCACATATGTCTTTTGGCAGACAGGAGGACCGAGATGCCGAAGAAGCGCCACAAGCCCGAAGAGATCGTCGCGAAGCTGCGGCAGGTCGATGTGCTGGTCTCGCAGGGTCAATCCGTTGCCGACGCGATCCGCTCGATTGGCGTGACGGAGGTTAGCTATTACCGCTGGCGCCGGGAGTTCGGTGGGCTGAAGACGGATCAGGTCAGGCGGATGAAGGAGCTCGAGGCCGAGAACGCCCGGCTCCGCCGCGCCGTCGCTGACCTGACGCTCGACAAGCTGATCCTGAAGGAAGCCGCGTCGGGAACCGAAGGTCCGCGCCAGCGAAACTGGTAAGCCCCGCGCGTCGCCGTGCCTGCATCGACCACGTTCGGCTCGCTCTCAATGTGTCGGAGCGGCGGGTCTGCCGCGTGCTCGGGCAGCATCGCTCGACCCAGCGCCGGATCCCGCGCGGCCGCGACGATGAGGAGCAACTCATCGCCGACCTCGTCGAACTGGCCCGCTGCTACGGCCGCTACGGCTATCGCAAGATCGCCGCGCTGCTGCGTTCGACGGCGGGCTGGGTCGTCAACGACAGCCAAGTCGAGCGGATCTGGCGACGCGAGGGGCTGAAGGTTCCAGCCCGACAACCCAAACGCGGCCGTCTCTGGCTCGCGGACGGATCCTGCATCCGCCTACGCGCCGAGCGCCCGAACCATGTCTGGTCCTATGACTTCGTCGAGGACCGCACCCATGACGGGAGAAAATACCGCATGCTCAACGTGATCGACGAGTTCACGCATGAATGCCTGGCGATCCGCATCGACAGAAGGCTGAAGGCGATCGATGTCATCGACGTGCTCTCGGACCTGTTCATCCTGCGCGGCGTGCCGGAGCATGTTCGTTCAGATAACGGCCCCGAATTCGTCGCCAAGGCCGTGCAGGCCTGGATCGGCGCGGTTGGCGCCAAGACCGCCTACATAGCGCCGGGCAGCCCCTGGGAGAACGGCTTCATCGAGTCGTTCAATGCCAGGCTCCGCGACGAGCTTCTCGACGGCGAGATCTTCTATACCCTCGCTGAAGCGAAGATCGTCATCGAAAGCTGGCGGCGCCACTTCAACACAATGCGCCCGCACGGCTCGCTCGGCTACAAGCCACCGGCTCCGGAAGTCTTCGTGCCAGCCATGACCGCGCGGGCGCCTGCGCTATCCAGACCGGCTACGCCGCCCGCGCTCCCCCCGAGGCCAACCGCACACTAACATTAAACCCGGACCTCTCGGCGGGGGCGGATCAACCCCAGCGAAGGCCTCGCAAACCGCATTGACAATCACACGCAATCAAAGGGCGGTTTGACATTCAATGAGCTGTCTGGCCGCCATCGGCGACGAAGACCGAGCCATTGACGAAAGAAGCCGCCGGCGAGGCGAGAAACAGCACCGTCGCGGCGATTTCTTCCGGCTGGGCGGCCCTCTGTATCGGGCTGTTCGCCATCAGCGCCTTCGAGATGTCCGGATCCGCCAGCCAGCGTTGCGTCATCGGCGTTTCGATCAATCCGGGCGCTATGGCGTTCACCCGAATGTTCCTGGAGGCGTAGTCCAGCGCCGCGGCACGGGTCAGCCCGATGACGCCATGCTTCGCGGCTGCATAGGGCGCCATGTTCGGGTCGGCGACGACGCCTGCAACGGAAGCCGTATTGACAATAGCGCCTCCGCCGGCGCGCAGCATCGCCTGGAGTTCATATTTGACAGAAAGAAACACGCCGCGCAGATCCACCGCGATGATCCGGTCGAACTCATCCTCTGCGATCTCGGCGAAAGGCGTCGTCGAGGGCAGAACGCCGGCGTTGTTGAACGCGATATCGAGCCGGCCGAAGCGCCGCTCGGCTTCGGCGACCAGCGCCTCCACATCCGAACCGCGCGACACGTCGGTACGCAGGAACACCGCTTCCGTGCCCTTTTCCCGAGCGAGAGCTGCGGTTTCCTCGGCGGAGTTGGCCCAGTCGCCGATGACCAACCTGGCCCCATGGTCGGCAAAAGCAAGGGCAGTGGCACGTCCGATACCGGTCGCGGCTCCGGTGATTAGCACCACCTTGCCATCGAGCGCGAGATAACTGTCATTCATTGTATTGCCGCTTTCTCCGAAGCCCCGAACGTTCAAATGGTGATGCCGGATTTTCCCGGCGCGATGATCCCATTCGGGTCCAGCGCCCGTTTCAGCTTCTGATTGAAGGCTTTTTGCGCCGGGCCATAAGTCTCGGCCAGATGGTTCATGAAACTGGTCGACGTCCTGTAGATGCCATATCCGGCGCGATGGAGTTCCTCGACCATCTTCACATAGCAGCGGTACGCGCGGTCCATTTCTTCCGCGTCGTTGCGGTCGTAGAGGATGTCGGTCAACTGTTCCGCATGGCGTCCGCCGATCAGGAAGCCACCGATATAGTCAAAGCCGAACTCATCCAGGACGCCGTGCATGAGGTTGAACTGACGCAACGCCTCGGAGCCTTCGCAACGGACGACGGGCGCCAGCCAGGACGATCCGCCACCGCCTTTGTAGTTGTAAATCGTAAATTCCGTCAGCGTCGGCTCGTTGGTCATATTGAGGTTCCAGTGATGGAACGGGGTTTTCTCGATGCCCGGCTCTCCCTGGACCGCGAACTGCCCGCCCGTGGTGGCGAACGCCTCACGGGCGATTTTGAGATTGACCGCGACCTGTTCCTCGGTGCCGTAGAGCGTCGAGATATGTCCCCAGATGCCGAGGCCGATATCGTTGCAGATTTGCTTGACGCGTTCGCGCGGGATTGCGCCGGGTCCCGTATAGATCTCGCTGCGGCGATAGGTCTGGGCGATGTGATACATCGTGTGACCCAGCACGCCGTTCTCGATCACCTTGTGAAGATTCAGGTCGCGGACGACATTCATGCCCTTGGCCATCGAGTCGTCGTCGTTCCAGCCACAGAGGAAGCCGAGGCTCACCGCGGGCTTAGGCATGAGCCAGATGCCGATCTTCGTGACGACGCCGAAATTCGACTGACTGAACAGCCCGTCGACCCACGGGCCGTAGCCCCAGCGATAGACGTTCCACTCTCGACTGTTCGCCACTCCGCCCATGCCGGTTCGCAGTAACGAGCCATCGGCCAGAACCACTTCCAATCCGCAGAAATTCTCGAAGTGCTGGCCATAGCGATTGTAGCCTACTCCCCGATCGAGTGTATTGCCCATCGGGCCTGCCACCGGGCCTGAAGAGGGAAAGCTGATCCACAAGGGGATATTGTTCGCTTCGAGATATCGCTTGAGCTGCATATAGGTGACGCCCGGCTCCACCAACGCGTAACAAAGCGTCTCGTCGACCTCGATGATCCGGTTCATGCGCTTGAGGTCCAGAACGACTTGTCCCGCAGTGGCGGGGGCCGCGTCGCCGTAACCGAGGTTCTTGCCGGTCGAAATCATCCAGAGGGGGATGCGGTACTTATCCGCGACCTTCATCACCGCCTGCACCTCCTCGGTGGATGCGGGAGCGACGGCGCCAGCCGGGCGGTGGCGTTCGTCCGGTTCGGGCAGCATGACCTTCGAATAGGGGGCCAGCCGATCGGTATCCGCTGTGACGTAGTCCTCCCCCACGATGGTACGCCATTCGCTCAGGGCAGCGGCGAAATTCTCCGCCGATACGCCGGGCGGCAGCATTGTGATATCTCCACCAGCCATGTCGATGCGTTCCTCAGATATCGGCGATCAGGGACGAGAACGTCGCCGGCGCATGATCCCAGCGCGGCGTGTGAGCGGCGGCTCCGCTCTCGGGAGATGCCCGCGCGATGAGATGGGCGAGCGTCACGGCCTGCCAGCGGGCCGCATGGATTGGCGGCGTAGAAGCGGCCGTATTCAAGGTGGTCAATGCCGCTCCCTGCAGGCGGCATTTCTGGCCGGCTGCGCCGAGATCCCGCGCGAGGCCGGCTGCGCAGGACCAGCCCGGAGCGGAAGCGATCCCGTGAACGGAGCCCTGCCCCCGTACAGGCTCGTCATGGAATGCGCGGTGCAGTATGCGCGCCCCGACGGCATGATCGGCGAGAGCCAGACCGACGAGCACCTGATCGGCGGCGCTGCCAATGTGCAGCAGCCTGCGGCCGCGATAAGCCAGAAGCGCATCCGTCTGCAGCAGTAGCGCCTCGGCGTGAGCCGAAGCGACGGATATGCCATGGGCTTGCAGAGCACGGAGAAGCCTCCTCTCCCCGGATAACGTCAGGAGGACGGCCAACCGGGGCTCGGCCACCGGCGCGACCGCGCCGGCGTCCGCCGGCAGCACGGCCGCTGAGAGCCCCAGCGCAGCCGCGGCCAGGACGCCGCGGCGTGTGATCATGGTCCCGTCCGCCATCAATGCTTATCCTGGCTTTGGAGCGCCCCTGGGACCGGGCCCGGGGTCTGACCGGCCGGGATCCGCAGCGAGGCGAGATAATCGGCCACTTCCCGCAACTCGCCGTCCGAAATCTCGGTCTCGCGGAAGGAAGGCATGGCGTTCAGACCAGATCGCGCGACGTAGCGGATCGTCTCGTAACTCAGCTCCTGCAGCCGCAGATCGGGGCCGACGCCGGTGCCGTGGCATTGCAGGCACGTGTCCTGCGCCAGCCTTGCACCGCTTCGGTCACCCCGCACGGAAGCCGCAGCCGACCTCGCGCTGGCGGCGGTCTGCGTTTCGGCGGAAAGAGGCGATGCAGCGAATATGAGCACGAGCATTGCGAAAAGGAGGCCGCGGCGTTCCGGTTTTCGCGGCATCGGCAGGCGGCGAATGTCGATGATCATGTTTTCCCCCGAGCCGCTAGTGGAGCTTCGCGCGAGCTGCCGCGACCTGGGCGGCCGTGGCGGTGGCGTCGACGCCGCCGCCCATGGCGTTGCGCACGTAGTTGGCGATGTCGGCGACGGTCTGGTCGTTCAACTTGAAAGCCGGCATCGCAATTCGCCCCTTGCCGGAGAGCCCGGCGATGACCGGCAGAACCACGTTCTGCGATGCGACCGCTAGGGCATGATGTCCGGACAGCGCCGGAGCGAGGCCGCGCACCCCAGCGCCGCTGTCGCGATGGCAGGCAGCGCAGTTGGCCTTGTAGGCGACGTAGCCGCGAGCGATCGATGCTTCGCCGGCGGCACGGTCCAGGGGAATTTCATGCGCGTTTTCTATCGGCTTCAACTGGCTGAGATAGGCCGCCATCGCCCGAACGTCGCCCTCCGTCAGATGCGCGGTGCCGTTCGCGACGACATCGTGCATCGGACCGAACGGGCCGCCACGGGAGGATGGCTTTCCCGACAGATAGGCGAAGATTTCGTCCTCACTCCAGCTGCCCAGTCCCGTCTTCGGATCGGGGGTCAGGTTTGGCGCCCAGTAACCATCGATGACTGCTCCGGCCAGCGGCTTGCTGCTATCGAACCCCCCTAGCGCGTTCCTCGGGGTATGACACTCGGCGCAGTGAGCCGCACCCAGCACGAGATAAGCTCCTCTGTTGACCGTATCGTTCAACGAGGAATCGGGTACGAACTCGCTGTTGTCGAAGAAAACCTTGCGCCAGCCAGCGAGCAGAAAGCGTATGTTGAAAGGAAACGACAGTTCCTGTTCCTGCCGCGGCGCGCGAACGGGCGGGATCGACATCATATAGGCGTAGAGCGCGTTGACGTCGGCATCCGACATCTTCGCGTAGGACGGGTAGGACATCGTCGGATAAAGCAGACCCAGATGCGGCGCCACGCCTTCACGCACGGCGCGGCTGAACTCCTCCTGCGTCCATCCGCCGATGCCGGTTTCTGGATCAGGCGTAATGTTGGGGCTCGTCATCGCGCCGAAATCGGTCTTGAGCACCTGTCCACCAGCGAAGGCTTTTCCACCCGGCGCCGTATGGCAAGGCGCGCAATCCGCCGCCCTGGCGACATAGGCCCCGCGCTCGACCTCACTGCTCAGAGCGGCGCCCAGCGGCGGCATCGGCGATGGAGCCGGGCTACGGCGAACAGGGGAGAAGACCCAGGCGGCTGCGGAAATCGCGATGATGACGGCGACGGCACCCGTCGCAAACAAAGCACGGCGCATGCTTCTGGTCGTGGTGGACGCCATGTCGCGATCTCGCTCCCTGGACCTTCCGGCCCCCTATGCGGAGCTGATCGCCGGTCCCTGCAAGATGGCGTGCATTCCACATTTGAATGCGTTTATCTCGTGCTTGGAACCGCGTCTTGTCCCAAAGGGACCGAACGTTTGTCGCAGACAGACATTGCGGCCGCTCGATCAAGCCAGGCTTCGGGCTGGAACGTGGTTGCGCGGTTGGATATCGTCCCGTGGGTAAGGGAAGAAAGTCATGCTCTCATCGACTGCGAAGGTGGCGAACTCCATCAGCCGTAGCGTCTCATTACAGACCCTTGATACCACCGGCCTTACGACCGCCCGACAAATCCCAGAATGGGAGGCTCACACAAGTCGGCATCTTATGGAAGTTCGCTGCTCGTCGGCCAATTGCAGTCCGTTGTTGGCGGTGCAGCGCAATGGCGTATCCGGCCCCGTGGCAGTGGCCGAAATGAAGGTTTCCGCGCATGTCGTCGAGCGCAGCTCTGTCGAGGTTATGAGGGACCCGCGCGACGTCGCGCTAGTGATCATGCTGCTTGAGGGAGAAGGCATGTTCGGGCAGGGAGGAAGGTGGGTCGCCGCACAGCCTGGCGACATTGTGGCGCTGACCTCCGATCTGCCTTTCATCCTGACCTACCCGCGACTGATGCGACAGCTAGTCCTGTGCCTCCCGCAGGCGGAGTTCGCTTTGCTTTGCGGACGACGCCTCGCCGGCCCGGAATACCTGTCCGGGTCCGAACTCGGCGAGGGCGCGTTCCATTGGCTGGCTCGACGTGGGCTCGAGTCGCTGTCCGAGGAAGGGGGACCAGGGGGAGACGACGTTCGAGAGCTGGGTCTCGGTATGGTCGCGGAGATTTTCACACAGGTTCCGGCAAAACGAACCGAGCGGTTGACCGCGAGTTTCCTCGGCGCACAAGCTTGGATAGCCGATCATCTTTCCGATCCGGCTCTCTCCCCGCCGCGGGTCGCTCGCGCGCTCGGGATCTCGGTGCGGCATCTCAATCGCATTTTTGCGCAGCAGGCCACCACGGTTCGTCGGACTGTCGCGGAGCGACGGCTGCAACTCGCTCGCCATATGCTGCAGGATCCCGCTCGGGCATGCCTCAGCATCGGCGAGATCGCCTTTCTCGTGGGGTTTTCCGACCAATCCCTGTTCAGTCGCCAGTTCCACCGAAAGTTCGGCGTTCCGCCGAGCACCGTCCGACACGGCCGGTATGGTGCCGACCATTCGGCTTGTGCACGGCGGTGAAAACCTATGGGGTGAAGCGCCGGCGTTTATGCCGGTACGAGTGAAAATAAACGGTCCAGCGGATAGGCTGTTCCCTTTTTGATGGGCGGCTTGCGGCGGCGGGGCAGAGCTGGTTCGGTTGATCTGAACAGTTTCGTGGCTGTCGCTAAGCGGGTTTCAGCCTCTGTTAGGCCGCGGCCGGGATTGGCTGCAGCGCGCCGAACTCGCCAAGGCCGATGTCGCGGACGTCATTCGGAGTTGCATCGCTTCCGCGAGCTTGGGGGCAACGAGCGTGCGAGAACCGAGCGCGAGCACGACCTGAGGCCCACCAAGGTGCGCGATCCACTCGACGTGGCCCCGCCGTCCGCACCCGCTCCGGGCCTCTGACGGTGGAGCGCGATGGAGCTCTCCTTCGTCTCTATGTCATCCGCCGTTCGAGCGGGGCATACCCCTGTCCGGAATACGCTCGCCGCGTTCCGATCGAAGGTGTCAGCCCTGCTTGGGTGGAATGTGACGAGCCCGCTGCCCGCGGCTCCGATCGATGGAACCGCATGAGGATTCAGGGCCGTCCATGGTGTCGGATCCTCGGCACCCGGTTGAACATTGTCCAGGACATCGCACTGCAATCCTTTTTCGCTACGGCGACCGATGATGATTGGTTGCGGCTTGAACAGGAAGTTCGCCGGCATCCCCGCCGTTGCCTCTCAGCATGGTGTGCCGCCGGCCACCGCGTGATCGAAGCCATCCGTGCCGCGGCTGCCGGGCATCGCGCTCCGGGCAGGCTTTCCGGGTGGCCGATCAAGCGAGGGACGGGATCGCGCTCGCTTGCCTCGGAGCGCTGATTGCGATCAGATTCCGACGATCGATTGCCCTACTTACCTCGATAGATGCGCTGTGCCGCCTCGCTACGGGGCTTGTTTTATCGTGCTGGGGTGTCAGAGAGTCGATTCCGAAGGCGTGAGGCTCGGCTGCCCCGCTTCTCGCCGGGCTGCGGTTCTCCCCGAAACGCTCCGTGGTTCGTCCCATCGCCCGGAATTGGCAGGGCGCGGCGGGAGAGACGAAGGAAGCGCATCTCGGCTGGGACGATGCTGTCGAGGCTGCGAGGAATGGTGACGCAGCTTGGGTGCGCCTCAGCTCCAATGGCTCTCTCAAATGAGGATTACGCGATCGGCAGCCCGATGCGCGGCAACGGTTTGATTATCTAGATGACGGGCGGAAATGGGTATTAGCTTGTCAACAAGCTTGGTCCGAAGGTGGTTGGCGCGAAATCCGCAGGCCACCATCCCGGTTGGGATTTCAACAGGTAATTGAATTTTAAGGTGAAAATGGCGCGCCCGAAACGGATCGAC
>JARYGW010000252.1:0-8685 GCA_033792295.1 Allobosea sp. | reverse complement strand
AAGGGAGGATTTCTGGATCATCGCAGCCATTCAGGAGCGCAGATGAGACAGAAATCCGGGCCGGAGAAAGCTCCGGCAGAGCAGGTGGTGAAGGACATCCGGCGAGCGACGCGTCGGCAGTTCTCGGCCGAAGAGAAGATCCGCATCGTGCTGGAAGGCGTGCGCGGCGAGGAGAGCATCGCCGAGCTGTGCCGGCGCGAGGGCATCGCCGCGTCGATGTATTACGGCTGGTCGAAGGAGTTCCTCGACGCCGGCAAGCGCCGGCTGGCCGGTGACACGGCACGGGCGGCGACGTCCGACGGGTGAAGGAACTGCGTCGCGAGGCGAAGGCCCTGAAGGAGGCCGTGGCCGATCTGACCCTGGAAAACCGCCTGCTCAAAAAAAGCATGCTGGCGGATGGGGACGACGACACATGAGATATCCCGCATCCGAGAAGGCCGAGATCATCCGCCTGGTCGAAGCCTCACATCTGCCGGCGCGGCGCACGCTGGCGACGCTCGGCATCCCACGCGCCACGTTCTATCGTTGGTATGATCGCTATCGCACCGGCGGGATCGAGGCGCTCGCCGATCACCGCTCGCGGCCTGATCGCGTCTGGAACCGGATCCCCGAGACGATCCGGGCCGAGATCGTCGAACTGGCGCTGCGCGAGACGGAACTGAGCCCGCGCGAGCTGGCGGTGCGCTTCACCGACCAGAAGAGCTACTTCGTCTCGGAAGCGTCGGTGTATCGGCTGCTGAAGGCGCATGACCTGATCACCAGCCCAGCCTACATCGTCATCAAGGCGGCGTCCGAGTTCAAGGACAAGACCACAGCGCCGAACCAGCTCTGGCAGACCGACTTCACCTACCTGAAGATCACCGGCTGGGGCTGGTATTATCTCTCGACCGTTCTCGACGACTTCTCGCGCTATATCGTCGCCTGGAAGCTCTGCGCCACGATGCGCGCCGACGACGTCACCGCCACGCTCGATCTGGCGCTGGCGGCGGCAGGGCTCGACCGGATCACGGTCGCACATCGGCCGAGGCTGTTGAGCGACAACGGTTCGTCTTACATCTCGTCCGACCTTGCCGCCTGGCTCGATGGCAAGGGCATGCAGCATGTTCGCGGCGCGCCCTACCATCCCCAGACGCAGGGCAAGATCGAGCGCTGGCACCAGACCCTGAAGAACCGCATCCTGCTCGATAATTACTACCTGCCGGAGGATCTCGAACGGCAGGTCGCAGCCTTCGTCGAGCATTACAACCAGGCCCGCTATCACGAGAGCCTCGGCAACCTGACACCCGCCGATGTCTACTTCGGCCGTGGCCCGGCCATCCTCACCGAACGCAAAAGGATCAAGCGCCAGACCATCCAGCAAAGACGCTTGCAGCATCACCTGCAGGCCGCATAGCCTCAAACCCAGATGAGCCAGAGCCTCCGCTCCTGAGACACCGAAACAGTCTCAAATCATCTGACGACGGACACCCGCCGACAATCTCCGCGTCGGCCTGGTGAGCGAATATCCGGATAGCACCTACAGAGAATACGCCGAGCTCGACGGCGGCGCGATGCAGCGCCTCCACGAGAATCGAGACATTTGCGACGTCCGGTACATGCCTCGAGTACTCGACCGATATGTGGGGCATGGCATCGTCCTCCAGCAGAACGATTGGATCATTGGGCGGTCCAGCCGCCGTCTATCCTGAGAGACGCGCCGGTGATGAAGGAGGAGGCGTCCGAAGCCAGGAACACGACGGAGCCCATGATGTCCTCGACCCTTCCAAACCGCCCCAGTGGGACCTTTCCATCAAACCATTTACGGCGATCCGGATCTTGCAGAATTGGCCCTGTCATTTCCGTCTCAATGACAGCCGGTGCGATACTGTTGACGCGTATTCCATACTGGCCGAGTTCAACGGCCATCGCCTTCGTGAGTCCCTCGATCGCGTGTTTCGAGGTCACGTAAAGCGCCCTCTGCGGCCCTCCAACATGCCCCAATATCGACGAAACATGAATGATCGAGCCCGGCTTTCCCGCATCGATTAGGCCGCCCACGACGATCTTGGAAACGAAAAGCGCCCCCTTTTCGTTGACGTCCGAGACGAAATCGAAGTCATCTTCTGTTATATCGACCATAGAAGCGAGACGATTGACGCCAGCATTGTTCAATAGAATGTCGAAATGACCTGCGGAAGCCAACCTCTCTTCAAGCTCAGCGGTCCGATTCAGATCTAGCGCCAGCACCGTTACGTTGCCGCCTTCCGCACGGAGCTTAGCAGCTGCGCGGTCCAGCTCGTTATGTGAACGGGCAATCAGCGTCACATCGGCGCCCGCGCGGACAAAGGCTGCGGCGCAGCCAAGACCAATGCCTCGGCTTCCCCCCGTGATCAAGGCGCGTTTCGCGGCCTCGCCACAGATCGCCTCGACCAAGCGGCGGTCACCACTACTCGCGCCGCGTTCTCACGCGGCTTGAGGGGCGACCTCCAGCGGTTCGCCCGCAAGCCAAGCCTTGCCGCGTCGATAAAGGTCTTCAACGCGGGGCCCGGTCAGGCCAGGCATGTCCGGCTTCACTTTGAAGCCCAAGCCGACCTGCAGATAGGCGAGATGCCGATAACCGATCGGAAAGCTCTCGAGCCGTACGCGATCGAGTGCAGGCACCTCGGAAGGGTGCACCGGATCGAGGCGATCCTTTTCATAGATCGGCTGGCGCAAGACCAAGCCCCAACGCCCATCTCGCTTCTCGAGAAAATCATAAAAGCGACCTGTGCAAACGACATCGCAGTCGACACCGTCCACAATTGCCCGCTGACTGATCGTCATCTTGGTCTGCGCGATGGCGCGCGATCCCGACAGGTCGATCGACGTTCCGCCCAGGAAATGAAGAATGCTTACGCCGCGCTCGAAGCCCTCGCGGCTGACTTTGATGAACTCGTCGGCACTTCCTTGGAACCACGTCGCCATCATGCGCCCGTCGTCGTGCCAGACAGACCGAAACCGGCCCCAGTCTCCGGCATCGCGCCAGACGGCCCAGTTTTCTAACAGATCGCGAATAAGGCGCGCGTCCGTTGTTTCCTCAGTCATGGTAACCTCCAAAGCCTTCAGTTCTGATATGAGAACTTGTTCATAGTGTAAAGTGTTCTCTGCGAGCTTTGAGAATCTGGGCCTACGGCGCAGTGGCTCCAGAGGTAGGGATGTCCGTCATGGCAAGCGAAATCGACGGATTCTGGCCATGTCTGGGCGCCAGGCCTGCAGCGCTAAGCCGCAAAGTTCTGCGCTGTGGGCGCGGTCGCCGTTAGGGCGACGGTCTCGGAACTACCAACCATCGTAACGACAGGCCGTGACCGTTGCGGCCATCGAGCCCGCTCTCGATCACCTGCCTCTGGACGATGCCGTCCGGGTCAAGCACCGCCTGGCTCGGTGCTTTCGCGAGCGGCGCATTGGCCACCGTGAACGTGCCGGATTCAATCGTCGCGCCCTGGAGCTGGGAGATGACCACTGATCCGCGCCCGCCGACTAGTCTACGGCGATTGTTAGTGGATGATTGGCCTCGCGGCCAACGAGGGCGGCGTAGCAGGTCTGGTTTGCGCAGCCGCCCGCGCAGTCGCGGCGGGGATGAAGACCTCCGGCGCGGGAGGCTTGTAGCCGAGCGAGCCATGGGGGCGCAGCGTGTTGAAGTGCGGCCGCCAGCTTGACGATGTCGTTGACGACCCAGCCTGCCGTCGAGCGCAGCATTGCGGCGATCTTGCGATAGCCATAGCGACGCGCCTTCCTCGCGGAAGCCGCTCAAACATACTGCGCAAAAGACGCCAGCTATTTCATGGAGACCGGACCTGGCACGAGCGCCAAATCCGGCGTTGCCGCGGTGCACGTCTCGGGTGCACGGCAGATGGCTGGCGGGCCTTGCTGGGAGCGAATGCTCGATAGGATTTGACGCCTTCTCCGCCATGGTCTGTTCCGATGAAACAGACCATGGCGAGCGCCAACTCCCGCTTCGCGCACGACACGGCGGTATAGGCAGAATTCACGCAGGAACGCTGGCGTCCTTTGCGAGCCCGACCTTGTCACCGCCACCGGCAAACACCTGCTCGCCGCCGATCCATGTCTGGGCCGGCATCATGTCGCGCAACTTCTCCGAAGGAACGGTCAGCGGATTGTCGTCGAATACGACGAAATCGGCGAACTTGCCCGGTTCGAGGGAGCCGATCTCATGCTCACGCCCGATCGAGCGCGCGGCAAAGCGGGTATACATCCGCAGCGAGGTCATCACGTCGAGGTTCTCGCCGTCTTCCAGCGTCTCGCCATTGTTCATCTCGCGCGTCACCATCGACCAGATGCCGAACATCGGGACATGCTGCTTGGGATGGATGCCGATAGCATCGGAGTTGCCGGGAATAGCGAACTTCTGCTCCATCACCATCCGGCGCATCGGGAAGATGTCGGCGCCACGCACCGGGCCAAGGTTGTTCCGATAGCCGGCCGCGGTCGTGTAGATGAATGGAGGCTGTGGCACCGGCAGTACTTCGAGATCCGCGAAACGCTTCGCGCGCTCCTCGGTCCACAGGCAGTTGCCGGCATGCTCGATCCGATGGGCGGCGCCGTTCGCGCCGCGGCGCTCTGGCAGCGCGGCGAAGGCATCCAGAACAACGTCTTGCGCCAGGTCGCCGATCGCATGGACGCAGATCTGATAGCCCGCGCCATGCAACTTGGCGACGATCTCCGAGAACTCCTTGGGCTGGAAGGAGAGGTGCCCCTTCAGGTCGCTGCCCCAATAGGGCTCGTACATCGCCGCCGCGCGGGAGGTCAGGCCGCCGTCGATGAACATCTTCATGCCGCCGAGCTTCAGCCGACTAGGGTCCGCGTCGGCAAAGCGCGCGCTCATCTTTCCGGAGAGAGCATCCTCGATCGGACAGACCGATGGCACCTTGGGATATAGCGCGACGCGAATCTTCAGATCCTTGCGGCGCTCCATTTCCAGATAGGCATCGACGCCGCCGCGGAACAGCGTGAATTCGGTGATCGCGGTGACGCCATTTTCGAGAAAGCTCGCCTGAGCATTGGCGAGGGCGGGACCGACTTCCTCATAAGGCCAGTCCGGGGCGTTCAGCGCGTGCCACATGTCGTTGGACACCCCGTTCGGTACACCGTCTTCATCGCGCTCCAGATAGCCGCCGTCGGAATCCGGCGTGTTCTCATCCACGCCTAGGACCTCGAGGGCTTTGGAGTTAAAAACGTTGATGTGAAAGCTGAAACGGACAACCACGGGATGCTCGGTGCTGACCCGGTCGAGATCCCAGCGATTTGGGTAGCGGCCTTCAGCAATATGCTGGTTCTGATAGTGCATGCCCTGCCCGAGTATCCATTTCCCCGCTGGCAAGGTCGCCGCCTTCTCGGCAAGACGCTCGACCATATCGTCGATTGACTTCACAAGCGGCGGCTTGACGTTGACGGCAATGTTCCAGCCATAGGCGATCATTTCCATATGGGTATGAGCATCGATCAAGCCGGGAACGATGGTCTTGCCGCCCATGTCCACGACTGCGGCGCCCTTTGCCTGCTCGTCGGAGGGGTCGACCGCGACAATCCGGCCATTGTCGATCAAGAGCGAGCTCGCCGTGGTTTCGGCCTCGTCCATAGTCAAGATGGTCGCGTTGGTTACGAGGATTGTTCCGGCCGACGAATCGTTCGCTCTCGCGGCGTTCGGGGTGGGGATATCTGGATGGCTCATGGGTCAGTTCTCCTTTGAGCAGGTCTGCCGGAGAGGCTCCGGTACGGTGGGTCAATTGGGACCGATCGAGTGCGCGGCCGCCGAACAGTCCGCGCGTAAGTTGCGTCAGCTTTTGCTGAGAACGGTCCGGATGCCGATGAAGCGCTCGACAAGCAGCACGAGTGAGAGAGCGGCGAGCGACCCAAGACTTGCGACGGCATACAAGCCGGGCGTGTTCGAGACCTCGGCGCTGCCGAACAGGTATACGGGAAAGGTGGTCATCTTCGATCCGGCGAGGAACATCGTCACCGCGACGTCCTCGAAGGACATGATGAAGCTCATGAACATGCCGGCGACGATGCCGGGCCGCATCAGCGGAATGATCACCCGCACCAGTGTCGTCAGCGATCCCGCACCAAGCCCGGCCGCCGCTTCGTCATACTGGTCGCTGAGCGCCGAGAGCCGGGCGACGGTCGGCACGAGCACGAAGGGGAAGGTGTAGATCGTATGGGCGATCAGCAGCCCCAGAAAGGTACCGACCAGCGGAAGGGCAAGGGCGCCCTGCCAGAAGTAGAAGTACTGGAGGATGGCGACGCCCAGAATGATCGCGGGAAACTGCAAGGGGCTGCGCAGCGCGGCTTCGATCAGCGCCTTGCCGGGCAGCTTGCTCTTCACCAACGCGATCGCGGCCGGCACGCAGAACAGGGCCGACAGGGTCGCACAGCAAAGACCGAGCACGAGGCTTCGCAGGAACGTGTCGACAGCCACCTGAGGGATCTGAGCATACGAAGCCAACGACCAGTCCCGCGGCGGAAAGATCACCGTCGTCGAGTTGAACGAGACGATCACGACCACGAAGAGCGGCATCACCAGAAAGGCGACGGCCAGCACGGTCAGCACGTGCATCGCACCGCAGAGCGCGTTATCCACGCTGCGTGAAATCAGGTTTTTCATGACGAGCCCCTCGCCCGCACACTGCGGCGCCAATGGGTCAGGAGAAGGATGACGATCGCGACCGAGCTGATCATCACGACCAGCATCACGGAGAGTGCCGCGGCGTAGCCGAAGTCGAACAGCACCTGCGATGCCTGCTGGATCTGGATCGCGATCACGTTGACCCGGCCGCCGCCGAGCAGCACCGGCGTGGTGAAATAGGCCGCGGTCGCCATGACGGCGATCAGCCCCACCGGGACGGCATTAACCCAGGTCATGGGCAGGTGAACTTTCAGAAAGGTCTGCCAGCGGGAGGCGCCAAGCCCGATCGCCGCTCGTTCGAAATCACGCGGCAGGGCCTCGATGACCGGTATAAGCGCGACCATCACCACCGGGACCTGGATGTGGATCATCCCGATGGCGACCGCGGTGAAGTTGTTGATCAGCTGCAGTGGCTGCGAGATCAGGCCGATGGCGATCAGCGCATTGTTCAGCGGCCCCTCGAAACCGAGCAGCACGCGCCAGCCCAGCGCGCGGGCGATGGTGCTGGTGAACAGTGAGGCGATAGCCGCGACAAAGATGATCTTGCCGATGGCTGGGTGTCGCCGTACGACCTGAAAGGCGAGCAGATATCCGATGACGAGCGAGACGACGCCCGTCAAAATGCTCAAAAGAAGCGTGGTCGACAACGACCGGAGAACCGAGTCCGAATGCAGCGCGTCGGTGAAGTTCCGCAGCGACAGAGACGAGCCGCCACCCGCATCCACGACCAGGCTACCGTAGAGGAAATGCAGAACCGGGTACGCAAAGAAAACAACGAAGAAGAAGGCGAGCGGGACGATCCCCAGCCGGAACAGAGAGGACGAGGAGGAACTCATCGCCGATCCTCCTACAGATCCGCCGGCAGCAGGCGCGCATCCTGCGGCTGGAAGCTGACGAAGACGTCTGCGCCTTCCTCGAACACGGCATGCCGATGCTGGACCGCGAGCAGCGACCCCAGACACGGAGTTTCGAGCCGCAGATGAGTATTCACGCCATAAAACATGCGCTTCACCACCTTCGCGGGCAGCGCACCCGTTTCGGAGCGGGCGGTGCAGATGATGTCTTCCGGGCGTAGCGAGACACAGCCGGCATCCGTGCCCGTGAGACTGCCCTCGGATTCGAACTCATGGCCGGTGCTCCTCAACCGGACGCGAGCCCTATTGCCGTTGCGCGTCAGCACCTCGACCGGCAGCAGGTTGGTGGTGCCGAGGAATTCGGCGGTGAAGGCTGTCTTCGGCGCATGGTAGAGCCGCCAGGGGTCGCCGGCGTCAACGATCGCGCCGCCGCGCATGACGATGATCCGGTCGGACATCGCCATGGCCTCGCGCTGATCATGGGTTACGAGAACCGTGGTGAGCTGCAACTCGCGTTGCAGCGCCCGGATCTCTTCCTGCGCCCGTTCGCGCAACTTGGTGTCGAGAGCACCCATCGGCTCGTCGAGCAGCAGCATGGTCGGGCGGATGACGATGGCGCGCGCCAGCGCAACGCGTTGCTGCTGTCCGCCGCTGAGCTCGAAAGGATAGCGATCGAGATAGGTATCCATCTGCACCATGGCGAGAGCCTCGATCGCCCGCTTCCGGCGCTCCGCCTTGGCCACGCCTCGGGTCCGCAGCCCGAACTCGACGTTCTCGACCGTGCTCAGATGGGGAAACAGCACGAAATTCTGGAACACCATGCCGATGTCCCGAAACTGGGGAGGGATGGCGGTGATATCCTTGCCGTCGATCCGCAGCGCGCCACCTGCGGGCTTCAGATAGCCACCAATGGCGCGCAGCAGAGACGTCTTGCCTGATCCCGAAGGGCCGAGCAGGGACACCAGCTCACCCTTTTCGATCGTCAGGTTGAGGCCGTCGATAGCAACCCAGCCGCTATAGACGATCTTCAGGGAATCGATCTCGAGTCTGCTCATTGCCACGCCCTCGTCGGATGCGCTTGTTGCTAAGGTCGCCAGAACGTTCGGGTGGCGTGCGTCGACAGGTCTTCAGGACCGGGACCGGCGGCGGACAGCGGCCTTGAGAGCTGTC
>JARYGW010000251.1:0-8802 GCA_033792295.1 Allobosea sp. | reverse complement strand
GAGCGTGTTGGATTCGATCAGGTCGTCAAAACCGTAGACCGCCTCGATCAGCACATCGCGGGTCACGACGCGACCGACGCGCTGCACCAAGGCCTCAAGGATCAACGCCTCACGCCGGCGCAGGTCTAGCGGTTCCGTGCCGACGGTCGCACGGCGGCCTTCCAGATCGAGCGACAGATTACCGGCCGCAATCACGAGAGAGCGCTTCGGGTGTCGGCGACGCGCAATCACACGCAGCCGCGCCAAAAGTTCATCCGGCTCGAAGGGCTTGACCAGATAGTCGTCGGCGCCGCCGTTCAAGCCCTCTATGACGTCAGCCTTGGCGTCGCGCGCGGTCAGGATCAGAAAGGCCGGGCGGGTATCCTCCGCGTTCAGCGCCTTGACGATCGACAGGCCATCCCCATCCGGCAGCCGCCGGTCGATGATCGCGATGTCGAAAGGCGCCGCCCGCAGGGCGGCCAGAGCCGCATCGATCGACGTGGTACGATCCACGACCAGCCCCGCATGCGTGAGAAGCGAGGACAGAAAGCTCATCAGGTCGGGTTCGTCCTCGACGATCAATACGCGCATGTCGGTCCTGTCGGGGTGCAGGGATGGAGCGTGATGCCGGATAAGGGGCGATAATTCCAGACATCCACCCCATCCCTACCGGGAAGCGACCCAGTGGCCGCATTTCGAATGCCAGGCTTGGCAGGCTGGCCATCATATTGGGATCAGAGGCGCCGGTTCAGGCCCGCTTTGACGAGGCTCGCAGCACGATATTGGCTGGCGATTCCTCAACGTACGGCCACGGTCGCCGGCACTTCGAACAGGGCCTGCAGGCCGAGGCTTGCCATCGGAATGGTACGGTACATCGAGGACTCCCGCGGCGGCTCGCCGCCGACGCGGCTGCCCCGCCTCCACGGATTGGAACGGATCGGCACGCTCAGATTGCGGGCGAAGATTACGGCAAGGTTGCCCGGTACGATCGTCCTCCGTCAGTTCAGCCCCAGCATACGACGAGCGAGAGTCGGGTCCCCGCCCCCGGCGAAGTCGTCGAAGGCCGTCTCGGTGACGCGGATGATGTGGTCCGCGATGAAGCGGGCTCCCTCGCGCGCGCCATCCTCGGGATGCTTCAGCGCGCATTCCCATTCGAGCACGGCCCAGCGGTCGTAGTCGTATTGCGCGAGCTTCGAGAAAACGGCCTTGAAATCGACGTGCCCATCGCCGAGCGAACGGAAGCGGCCGGCGCGGTCGACCCAGGAAGCAAAGCCGGAATAGACGCCCTGCCGGCCATCCGGACGAAACTCGGCGTCCTTCACGTGAAACGCGCTGATCCGCTCGTGATAGATGTCGATGAAGGCGAGGTAATCGAGCTGCTGCAGCACGAAATGCGACGGGTCGTAGTTGATCCGGCAGCGCGGATGGCCACCGAGTCGGTCGAGCAGGAGTTCGAAGGTCGCGCCGTCGAAAACGTCCTCGCCCGGATGCAATTCGAAGCCAATATCGACGCCGTGCTCCTCATAGACGTCGAGGATCGGCCGCCAGCGCTTCGCGAGCTCGCCGAAGGCCTCCTCCACCAGCCCTGCCGGACGTTGCGGCCAAGGATAGAGAAAGGGCCAGGCCAACGCACCCGTAAAACTGACCGAGCCGTCGAGGCCGAGCCGGCGTGACGCCCTGGCCGCGAGCTTCATCTGCTCGACCGCCCAGGCCTGCCGTTCTGCCGGCTTGCCACGCAGATGAGCAGGCGCGAACACGTCAAAGGCGGCGTCATAGGCCGGATGCACCGCGACGAGCTGGCCCTGGATATGAGTCGATAACTCAGTGATCGCGACACCGTTCTCGCGGGCGATGCCCGCGATCTCGTCGCAGTAATCCTGCGAGGCGGCAGCCTTCTCGAGATTGAAGAAACGCCCATCGGATGACGGCAGCTGCACGCCGCGATAGCCCAGCCCCGCCGCCCAATGCGTGATCGCCGGCCAGCTGTCGAAAGGCGCCTCGTCGCCGGCAAACTGCGCCAGAAAGATCGCTGGCCCCTGCATCGTCTTCGGCATGTCGCCCTCCTGTTCCATAGGACGATGCCGCGTCGGGCACCGATTGGTCCAGACCCCGACGGGATCGCGCGGGCCTACTCTTAGATCGATCTTTTGCCTGATTTAGGCTGAAGTTCGGTCTTGAGTGGTTGGAAGCCTCAAGCGAAGCTCTCTTCAACGGCCGCAACAAGGTCGAGCGAGGAACGCGGGAGGAAAAGATCGCACTGCCCTGGCATGCCCTGAGTCCCGACGAGCTGGCGCTGCTCGAAGCCGCGTTCTGGGCTGGCGGCGTAGCGCGCCATGCCCTGGCCGACACACTGCAGTTCTCCCGCAGCAAGACCAATGCACTCGCTGCCGGGCTTCTCGACCAGGGCCTGCTCGACGAAGCCGGCGCACAGCATTCCACCGGTGGACGCCGAGCCGAGACGCTCTGCGTCCATGGCCGTATCGGCGTGCTGATCGGCGTCGACATCGGTGCAACCAGCCTCGACATCGCGCTGCTGCGCCCGAACCTCAGCCTGATCGCCCGCCATTCGCAAGAGGCGGATGTCGAAGCCGGGCCGGGGCCGGTCATGGCGCGCCTGCGCTCGCTTCTCCCCGCGATGCTCGCTCAGAACGGTATCGCCCGCGACGCGGTTCTGGCCGTCGGCATCGGCGTGCCCGGCCCGGTCAATTTCGCTGTCGGCCAGCTCGTGAACCCGCCGCTCATGCCGGGCTGGGACAGCTATGCCATCCGCGACGACCTGCGCGAGATCCTCGACGTGCCCGTCTTCGTCGACAACGACGTGAACCTGATGGCGCTCGGCGTGCTCTGGCGCCAGCGGCGGCAGCTCGAGAACTTCCTCGTCATCAAGGTCGGTACCGGTATCGGCTGCGGCATCGTCTGCCATGGCGAGCTCTATCGTGGCGCCAGCGGCTCTGCCGGCGACATCGGCCATATCTGCGCCGACCCTGAAGGGCCCCTCTGTCGCTGTGGCAATCGCGGTTGCGTCGAGGCCATGGCAGCGGCCCCCGCCATCGTCGCGATGGGGCTCGAAGCCGCCGAGACCGGGCGAAGCCCGGGACTGGCTCAGCGCCTCGCGCAGCAGGGCCGGCTTCTCGCCAGCGATATCGGCGCTGCCTGCCGTAACGGGGACGAGGCGGCGGATGCGATCGTGCGCCGCTCCGGGCGGCTCATCGGCCAGGTGCTGGCGGCGCTGGTGAATTTCTACAATCCCTCGCACATCTTCATCGGCGGTGGTGTCGCCGCGATCGGCCCGATGTTCCTCGCCGCCATCCGCCAGAGCGTGAACCAGCGCTCGCTGGCCCTTTCGACCCGCCACCTGGAGATCACCTCCGCACCGCTGGGGCCCGAAACCGGGTTGATCGGCGCCGGCGTACTGGCAATGCGCGAGGCCCTGCGAACCGGGAGCACCGCATGAGCGCAACCGGCGAGAACGCAACTGGCCCAGGCCTCTCCGTTGCCTTCGACGGCATCGTCAAGCGCTTCGGCCCGGTCGAGGTGCTGCACGGCGTCTCCTTCGCGCTCGAACCCGGCCGCGTCTATGGGCTTCTCGGCGAGAACGGCGCCGGGAAATCCACCCTGATGAAGATCCTGGCCGGCTACGAGCAGCCGAGCGAGGGCCGCGTCCTTGTCGGCGGCCAGCCCGTCGCCTTCTCCGGCTCGCGTGATGCCGAGGCGCGCGGCATCGTGCTGATCCACCAGGAATTCAACCTGGCGGAAGATCTGACCATCGCCGGCAACATCTTCCTCGGCCACGAGCGCCGGAAAGGCTGGCTCCTCGACGAGGCCTGGATGCGCCGAGAGGCAGCATCGGCCCTGCAGCAGGTCGGCCTCGACCGAACGCCGGACACGCCGGTCCGTCGGCTCATCGTCGCGGAGAAGCAGCTCGTCGAAATCGCCAAGGCGCTCTCGCGGAAGGCGCGGCTGCTGATCATGGACGAGCCGACGGCGACACTCACACCGTCCGAAGTCGCCCGCCTCTTCGCCCTGATCGAGCGCATGCGCGCCGCGGGAGTGACCATCATCTACATCTCGCACAAGCTCGATGAGGTCGAGCGCATCACCGACGAGGTGATCGTGATGCGCGACGGAAAGCTCGTCGGCCGTGCACCGACGGCTTCGCTGACCCGTCCCGCCATGGCGACGATGATGGTCGGCCGTGAGATCGCCGATCTCTTCCCGGCCAAGGAAAGCTTCGACGCGGCGGCGGTGCCGGCGCTCACGGTCGAGAACTTCACCGTGCCCGGCTGGGCGCGGGATGTATCCTTCTCCGTGCGACCGGGCGAGATCCTCGGCTTTGCCGGGCTTGTCGGCGCCGGCCGCACCGAACTCTTCGAGGGCATCCTCGGTCTCAGGCCGGGCAGCGGGCAGGTCGCGCTCGCCGGCCATCCAGTGAACTTGCGCTCGCTCGGCGAGGCGACGCGGCAGGGTCTGAGCTATCTGAGCGAGGATCGCAAGGGCAAGGGCCTGCATGTCGACTTCCCGCTCGCGCCAAACCTGACCCTGATGGCGCTCGAGCAATATGCCCGGCCCTGGCTCGACCATGACGCCGAGCGCAAGGCGCTGACGCAGGCAGTCGAGACCTTCGGCATCCGCACCGGCTCGCTCTCGGCCAGGGCGGCATCCCTGTCGGGCGGCAACCAGCAGAAACTGGCGCTCGCCAAGGTGCTGCACCCAAAACCGCGCGTGCTGATCCTCGACGAGCCGACCCGCGGCGTCGATGTCGGCGCTAAGCGTGAAATCTATGTCCTCATCCACCAGCTCGCCCGTCAGGGGCTCGCCGTCGTCGTGATCTCGTCCGAGCTGATCGAACTGATCGGGCTCGCCCACCGTGTCGCGGTGATGCGCGCCGGCCGGCTGGTCGCAACCGTCGAAGGCGCCGAGATGACCGAGGAGACCATGATCGCTCACGCCACGGGGGCCCGCCATGTCGCAGCCTGAGACCGCAGCCACTCCGGCGAGCGAGCCGCGCCGCGCCGAGGCCGGCCCGTCCTTCTCCGACAGGCTCGCCAGCTTCGGCCCCGTCATCGGCCTCATCCTGCTCTGCGCCGTGGGCGCCGGGCTGAACAGTGATTTCGCCACGCTCGAAAACGCGCTCAACGTGCTGACCCGCACCGCCTTCATCGGCATCATCGCGGTCGGCATGTGCTTCGTCATCATCCTCGGCGGCATCGACCTCTCGGTCGGCTCGATGGCGGCGCTGATCGCCGGCTGCGTCATCATGTTCATCAACTGGGCGGCGGGTGCGCTGGGTTCACCGCTCGGAGCGGTCGTGCTCGGCGCCGGGCTCGCCATCGGGCTCGGCGGCATCTTGGGCTTGATCCAGGGCGTGCTGATCGCGAAGGGGCGGATCGAGCCCTTCATCGTCACGCTCGGCACGCTCGGCATCTACCGTGCCTACCTGACCTATTTCGCCGATGGCGGAGCGTTGACGCTGGAGAACAGCCTCGCCGACCTCTATGCGCCGGCCTATTACGGCAGCGTGCTCGGCGTGCCGGTGCCGGTCATCGCCTTCCTCATCGTCGCGCTGATCGGCGCGGCAATCCTGAACAAGACCGCCTATGGCCGGCATGTCCAGGCGATCGGTTCCAACGAGACCGTGGCGCGCTATGCGGCGGTGAATGTCGAGCGCGTCAAGATCCTGACCTACATGCTGCTCGGCGTCTGCGTCGGCATCGCCACGTTGTTCTACGTGCCGCGACTGGGCTCGGCCTCGCCGACCACCGGCCTGCTCTGGGAGCTGGAGGCGATCGCGGCGGTCATCGTCGGCGGCGCCGCGCTCAAGGGCGGTCATGGCAGCATTACCGGCACGGTCGTCGGCGCGATCCTGCTCTCGGTGATCAGCAACATCCTCAATCTGACGAGCCTGATCAGCGTCTATCTCAACGCCGCCGTGCAGGGCTTTGTCATCATCACAGTCGCGTTTTTGCAGAAAGGCCGCCGCTGAGGGCGGTCGACATAGGGAGAGAAGCGATGTCCAAGCAGACCAGACGCAGCCTCTTGCTCGCCGCCACGGCCGCGGGCCTCGCCTTTGCGGCGAGTGGCGCCGCCGCCGAGCCTGTCAATCTCGGCGTCTCGATTCCCGCCGCGACGCACAGCTTCATGGGCGGCATCAACTACTGGGCCAATCAGGCCAAGAAGGATCTCGAGGCCAAGCACAAGGACCTCAAGATCACGATCCGCACCGCTGCCAACGCGACCGAGCAGGCCAACCAGCTCCAGGACCTGAGCACGGTCAACAAGATCAACGCGCTCGTGGTCTTCCCCTTCGAATCCGCGGCCCTGACCCGGCCGGTCGCCAATGTGAAGGCCAAGGGCGCCTATGTGACGGTGGTCGACCGCGGCCTGACCGACACCTCGGCGCAGGATGCCTATGTCGCCGGCGACAACACCGCCTTCGGCAAGGTCCCGGCCGAGTACATCGTCAAGACGCTCGGCGGAAAGGGCACGGTGGTGGCGCTGCGCGGCATCCCGACCACGCTCGATACCGAGCGCATGGATGCCTTCAGCGGCGTGCTCAAGGCGCACCCCGACATCAAGCTGCTGGACGCCAAATTCGCCAACTGGAATCGCGACGACGCCTATAAGGTCACACAGGACTTCCTGACCCGCTTCAAGGATATCGACGCCTTCTGGGCGGCCGATGACGACATGGCCTTCGGCGCCATCCGCGCCATCGACCAGGCCGGCCGCAAGGACATCAAGATCATCTTCGGCGGCGCCGGCGCCAAGGACATGGTCAAGATCATCCTCGACGGCAAGGATCCCCGCATCCAGGCCAATGTCAGCTACTCACCGAAATTCATCTACGACGCGATCAAGCTGACGGCCGAGGCCCGCCTCAAGGGCGAGAAGCTGCCGGCAACCACCATCATCCCCTCGGTGCTGATCGACAAGAGCAACGCCAAGGAGTTCTACCACCCCGACTCGCCGTTCTGAGCGAACGACAGATCCCGGCCGCTCCTGCGTGGAGCGGCCGCCCGCATCATGACGGACAGGCCGATGAACGATGAAATCCCGCCCCGGTTGCGCTACGCCATGGTCGGCGGCGGTCACGGTGCCTTCATCGGCGCGGTGCACCGCCACGCCATTGCGCTCGACGGGCTGGCGGAACTTGCCGCGGGAGCGCTGTCCGCGACGCCGGAAAAGGCCCTCGCCTCGGGCCGCGCACTCGGCCTGACCGAGGATAACAACCATCCGAGCTGGCAGGCTCTTCTGGATGCGGAACTGAAACGCCCACCGGCCGAGCGCGTCGATGCGGTCGTCATCGTCACGCCGACCGACAGCCATTTCCCGATCGCCCAGGCCTTCGCAGCCGCCGGCTTCAACGTGGTCTGCGACAAGCCGCTGGTGCATACGAGCGCACAGGCCGATACGCTCGTGACCACGGTCGCTGAGAAGGGCGGCATCTTCGGCGTCACCTACAACTACACCGGCTACCCGATGATCCGGCAAGCACGCGAGATGGTGCGCTCCGGCGCACTCGGCGCCATCCGCAAGGTCGTGGTCGAATATAATCAGGGCTGGCTCGCCACGGCGCTCGAAAGCACCGGCAACAAACAGGCTGGCTGGCGCACCGACCCCACCCGCAGTGGCGTCGCCGGCGCATTGGGCGACATCGGCTCCCATGCCGAAAACCTTGTCTCGACCGTGACCGGCCTCGCCATCGAGGAACTCGTCGCCGATCTCGGCGCGCTCGTGCCGGGCCGCGCGCTCGATGACGATGCCAGCATGCTGCTGCGCTTTGCGGGCGGCGCGCGCGGCGTCCTCGTCGCCTCGCAGATCAATGCCGGGCTGGAGAACGATCTCCGGCTGCGGGTCACCGGTGAGCGTGGCACGCTGGAATGGCGGCAGGAAGAACCGAACCGCCTCGTCCACTACCGCCTTGACGGCCCGACCGAGATCCTGACACGCGCCTCGCCCTGGCTCGGCGAAGCGGCGCGGCGCGCAGTGCGCCTGCCCTCCGGCCATCCGGAAGGCTTCATCGAGGCCTTCGCCAATATCTATCGCGGAGTCTTCGCCGATATCCGCGCCCGCCGCGCCGGTGCCACGGCCGACCCGCTCGACGCCGATTACCCTACCGTTATGGACGGTGCACGGGGCGTGCGCTTCATCGAATGCGCCGTCGCGTCCTCGGCGGAACGGCGCTGGCGGCGTTTTGGATAGATGGCTGGCAGCTCCCGTCAGGAAGATTGAACGCTCGCAGGCGAGTTCATCACGCTGGGTCCGATTAGGTTGAGCCGAGCCGATCGGAGAATCCGTCTCTAAATGCTTGATAGGGAACGCGTGACCCGATCAGATTGCGTTGCAATCAGGTCGGCGCGTGCTCTAGAGTGCGCCCATGCGATATCGGTCTGCCATGCGGGATCTGACCCTTCGACTTAGCCGCCCGGCGCGTTGAGCGTCGGGATTTTCAGGCTGTCGATCATATCGCGGCGCCAGCGGCCCTGAACGGCCGGCGAGCGCCCTCCACCGCAAGGGTTCTACCATGTCCGAAATGCCGATTTCCAAATACCGCGCCTATGCGCCCGTCAACCTGCCGGATCGCAAATGGCCGTCGCAGGTGCTCACCAAGGCACCGATCTGGTGCTCGGTCGACCTACGTGACGGCAACCAGGCGCTGATCGAGCCGATGGGCGTCGAGCGTAAGAACCGGATGTTCAACCTGCTCGTGAAGATGGGCTTCAAGGAGATCGAGGTGGGCTTCCCGGCCGCCTCGCGCACCGACTTCGCGATCATCCGCCAACTGATCGACGAAGGCGGCATCCCCGACGACGTCACGCCCAT
>JARYGW010000250.1:0-8836 GCA_033792295.1 Allobosea sp. | reverse complement strand
GAAGACGAGGTCGCCGATGGAGAACATCCCCAGCAAGTCGAACATTTCCTTGCGCGCATTGGCGCTGCCGCCATCCGAAACGAAGCGGGTCATTACGTCATTGAAGAAACCCAGCTCCGCCAGCCCGCCGACCGCCACGGGCAGAAGCGCGACCAGAACGCAGCCGATCGCCGCTCCGACCAGAGAGATCCGGTTGGCACGCAGCAGCCCGAACAAGGCGACGACGCCATAGGCCAGGCCGAAGAACAGCGAGGACAGCAAGGCGGTCCGGCCGCCGAAGACGACGAGGGCCGCGCTTTGCAGCCCGATAAGGATGCCGCGCATGGCCGGCGACAACGGGCGGGCACCGCTGATCAGCGCCATCAGGTAGCAGGCGGTGATCATGGCGTTGGCTAGCGGGTGGCCGTGCAGCGCGGTGGAGCGCGTATCGGTTTCGAAGGCGACGCCGTCGAAGCGGTAGGGAAAGACCCTGATCTGGGTGACGAACTCGGCGAGTGCCAGCACTGCGTTCAGCGTCATGACCACATGCAGCATCGTCGTCAGCGTCGCCATGGTCTCGTCGTCGGCATCGGCGAGCAGCAGCATGAGCAGTCCGGCCGCGATATAGGTGTCGACCATGCCGCCGATGCCGGGGCCGTCGCGCAGCACCGTGACGACGATGATGCCGATGGTGACGACGAGCATCAGCAGCGTGGCGGGTCTCGCACTGGCGAGGTGGATGCTGCGGCTGACGGGATCGCCACCGGCGACCAGGCTCCAGCCGAAGAGCAGGACGATCATGTAGGTGGAAGGATGGATCTTCGTGGCGGCCGAGCCCGCCAGCCCGTCGTAATTATAGCCGACGAGCCAGAGCATGCCGCCCGACACGCAGAACAAGACGATCACTGAAGCGAAGAGGCCGAAGCGGGTAACGCCGTCGAGGCGGGCCCAGCCCGGTGCCGCGCGCCGCCGGACGGCGTCATCGCCGAGGCCGGCAGCCTGCATCAGCCGCGCCCGTCGGAATCGACGAGGATCGTCGCCGTCACGGCCCGCCCCATGATCCGCGCTGCTTCGACCGCCTTGGTGATGTCCTGGAGGTGCGTTTCATGGAGCTGTGCGACGAGCACGATTTCCTCGGCCATGCTGACCAGCGGCGCGATCGTCACATTCGTCGTCAGCGCGCCGGCATCGACGATCACGATATCGAAGTGGCGGCTCGCATCGGCCAGCATCCGCATCGCGAAGGAACGTCCGAGTGCCTTCTGGGGCGGCGCTTTCCTGCGCCCACCCGACATCAGGGCGACATCCCGATTGCCCGTGAAATGGATGGCTTCCTCCAGGCTGCATTCGCCCCGCAGGATATCCATCAGGCCCTTGCCGGGCTCCTGTTCCTGCTTCTCGACATTGGCGTCGATCAGCAGGACGCGCTCGCCCTGCTTCATGGCTGCGGCGGCGAGCAGGTCGGTGACGCGTTCGCGCTCGGCGTTGCCTGTCCGGGTCGAAGTCAGAAGGAGGCTGCGCGCCGCCGTTGCCGGGGCCTGGGTCGTATTGAACAGCCTGAGCAGTGCGAGGCCGGCATCTGCCTCCGCACTGCCCGCATCCGCTGCGGATTTGCCGAGGCGCCGAAGCCACCCTGTCGGGGTCGCCCTGCGGGATCGCAACACGCCGATGACGGGTGCGCCGATGAGCGCCTCGGCCTGTGCGGCCGAAAGCAGATGGGGGGCCGCATATTCCCGCAACAGCGCCAGTCCCATGCCGAGCCCCAGCCCGAGGACAGCCGCAGCCGCGGCGAGCGGCACGGTGGGAGGCCAGCTCGCCTGCTGCGGCGGCTGGGCCGGGCTGATGATGCGGGCGTTCGTCGTGTCGAGATTGGCCTGCTCGCGCGTTTCCTGCGCCCGCAGCAGGAAGTTGCCATAGACGGCCTTGACGGCATCGAGGTCGCGCTGCAGCTCGCGTAGCCGAACGGACGCCTTGTCCGCTCCCTGCGTCTGGCGCGTCAGGGCGTCGAGCTTGCCGGCGAGAAGCTTCTCGTTGCCGAGCGCGCGTTCGTAGTCGGTCCGGACGGATTGCGTGACGCGTTCGATTTCGGTGGCGATCAGGCGACGGAGATGGGCGAGCTGGTTCTGGACAGCCCCGATCGCGGGATGTCGTGGGCCGTACTGGCTCTGCAGGTCGGCTTCGCGCTGGATGAGCGTTGCTTCCTGCTCGCGTAGCCTGCCGATGACCTGGGACTGCATCGCTTCCGAGGAGGTGCCGGAGAGGCCGCCGCGGGCGCGCTGTTGTGCGATCTGCTCGACCTGGGATTTGAGCGCTGCGGTACGCGCCTGCGCTGCGGAAAGCTGGTTGCTGATCTCGCTGAGCTGCTGGTCGCTGATCAGGCGGCCGGATGCGGCGACGAGATTGTGTTCCGCCCGATAGCGCTCGACGGCGTTTTCCGCCGCCTCGACGCGCTTGCGCTGTTCGTCGAGCCGTGCGGTCAGGGCTTCGGAGGCCTCGGTCGCGGCGCGGCTGCGGGAGTCGGCCTGGTCAGCCAGATAGGCTTCGGCGATCGCGTTGGCGAGCCTAGCCGACTTGCCGGGCTCCTTCGTCGTCACGGCGACATCGACCACGAAGACCTTGTCGGCACGCTTGACCGATACCTTGCGCCGGAGATTGGCGAGGGTGCGTGCCTCGGCTGGTGTCAGGGAGCCATCGGCCGTGGGGGAATCGACCACGACCCTCCCGAGAAGCCGGGAGAGCAAGCCTGCGCCGTTGAACTCGGAGTCCTCCGTCAGCTTGGTCGCGCGGATCGCGCGACTCAGGACGCTGCCGGACTGGATGACGCTCGTCTGGCTTTCGATCTGGGCCAGGCCGCCATCCGGCGAGACGGTATTGGGGTTGACGTCGTTATTGACGACGTTGCGGTCGCGCGGATCGATCAGGATCTGGGCGGATGCCGTGTAGAGCGGGGAGGTCGCCAGCCCATAGGCGAGCGCAAGCCCGGTCAGCAGGCCGGCGACGGCCAGGATCATGACGCGCCGGTGCCAGAGGATGCGCCACAGCTCGGAAATCTCGACCGCGCCGTCGGGGCGGCGGCGATAGACCTCCGGCGGAGGCGGCTGCACCGTTTCCTCCGGTCCTTGAGCGATTGCAGCCAGGCTCGCCATTCCCTTACTCGACACGACGCAACTAAAGCGCGCAGGCTCCATGGCCTCGCATTCCGGCGCTACAGTGGCACGGAACTCCTTAACAAGTGCTCTGGCGGCCGAGCCATTCTCGCTGCGAAAGACGCATGGGAAAGCTAACCAAATCGCAATTCGAGCATGCGACAGTGCCGACAGCTCCTGCGCGCAGGCGGGATGTGTGGCTAGAGGCTGTCGGCGAGCATGGACAAGGGATTGGATGAGGTCAAATTGTCCGGATGCGACGTTGCGGTCGGGCATAAAGAGCCCGCGACGAATCCTTGTCCATGCTCGCTAACAGCCTTCAGGCCCTGAGCATGAGATTGATGTTGAACATTGGTGCCGCCCCGCTGCGACGGTGGCATCTGAATCTGATCGATCGACTTCGAGGCGTGCCTGGGCTCGATCTGTCTGTCGATCAGGCAAGCATGCATCGTATCGAGGCACAACGATTTGCCGATCTGCCTCGTCTTGCGGACACGTTTCACGATTTTCCGTCGACGGGTCTCTTCGCCACCGTTCCGGCCGAGGAAGGGCTGCTTCGATCAGGCCCGGTGCCGAGTCCCGCGGATTTGATCCTCGATCTCGATGGGGCGCCAGCGGCGGCGGGGCAGGTACCGCGCTGGCGGCTTCTCTTCGACAGGCAAGCCGGCGAGGACGCGTTGCTGACGGCGGTACTCGCTGGTCATGCGCCCCTGGTCGAGATCATGGCAGGTGACGATCTCGTCGCTGCTGGACGACCAGGCAGCGAGAATAATCGCGTCCCGCAGGCGATGCTCGACGATATCCTGAGCCGGCTGGTGACGCTGATCGTCGCGGCCGTGAAGGGAAACCGGTTGCGTGTGCCGGCGTTGCCGGCCGCCTCAGGAGAGCCATGCGCTTCGGGGGCGGCGGCCGGTTTCGTGCCGGGGAGGCTGAAGGCCGTCATATCCGCGGTCGCGGACGGGATCTATCGACGCTGGTTCCACGCGCCCCATTGGCGGGTCGGATGGCGCAGGCTCGACGGTCCGGATCTGTTCGAGCTGCGCAGCCATCCCGCTTCGGGTTGGCGTGTTCTTCCCGACGATGGCACCCGCTTCTATGCGGATCCGTTTCCGATCGAGCATCGCGGCCGTGTCTTCCTGTTCGTCGAGGATTTCGTCCATGCCGCCGGCAAAGGAGTGATTTCGGCGGTGGAGTTCGGGCCGGACGGCCCCGTCGGAATACCAAACCCTGTACTGGAGCAGCCGGGACACCTGTCCTACCCCTTCGTGTTCGCGCGCGACGGGCAGGTCTGGATGATCCCCGAAAGCTGCAGCGCCGGGCGCATCGACCTGTTTCGGGCCACGGATTTTCCCGGCGGATGGGTCCGGGAGGCGACGCTGGTCGAGGATGTGACCGCGAGCGACGCGACACTGGTCGAACATGGCGGCCTGTGGTGGCTGTTCGCGACGGTGCGGGACGGCGGGGGCTCCTATTCGGACGCGCTCCACCTCTGGTCGGCACCGGATTTCCGCGGTCCCTGGACACCGCATCCTGGCAACCCGGTCCTGATCGATATCGCCTCTGCCCGCCCGGCGGGACGGGTGGTGCTGCGCGAGGGAGCGTTGCTGCGCCCTGTGCAGGATTGCCGTCTCGGCTACGGCAAGGCGCTCGGCATCGCCCGGGTCACCCAGCTCGACAGCCAGGGGTTCGCTCAGGAGCTCGAATGTGTTCTCCGCTCGGGGCCTCTCTGGCCAGGGCGCCGGCTCCACAGCCTCAACAGCGCCGGCGGGTTTGAATTCATCGATGGCTCGGCGTTGGCGCTGCGGCCTCTGCTGGCTCCGCGGAAACCGGTTGGGCAGGCCTACGCCGGGACCTGACCGCGTGGCCGGCGCCGTCGGCCAGCATGGCCAGCCGTCCCAGCAGGGTGCGCGCGCCCAGCAGAGAGTCCAGCGTCTCGGACCGGGTCGCGAAACGTCGCTTGAAATCCTCGCCGCCGCAGAGGAAGTCGACCATCGCTAATCCCTGGTCGATGGACCACTGGATATAGTCCATCATGAGCACCATGCCCGGCGAGCTACGCTCGAAATCCGGATCATAGGTGGTGACGAAGGCCATCATACGGTCGCGCTGCACCAGGTTGATCGAGACGGCAACGACCGCGCCGGCGCATTCAAGCACGAAGACGCGCAGAATGCCGAGACGCGCCATTTCGCCGACGAGCGCGGGAAGCGCGGGAGAGCCCTCGTCGAAGAGGTCGGAGGCATGACCGTGGCGCTGGAGCCATTTGCGCTTGAGCGCCGCGACCCGATCGAGCACCGGTTCCAGCGGTTCTTCCGGCGTCATCAGCCGGAAACGGACTTCGCCTGCCTCTTCCATGAATTTCCGGCCACGCCGATAGTTCTGGCGGGTCTTTTTCGACTGCTGGTCGAACCATTGGGCACCCTTGGACCATGGTCCGGCGACACGGTAATTGATTTCGCTGCGGTGGTTGGGGCGCAACCTGATGGCCGCATCCGCTTCGGTGAAGAGTTCCCGCGCCGTGGCATCGGGCAGGAGGCGGTTGAGATAGGCCATGTCGAAGCCGCCACCGCGCGCGATCTCGCGCCACAGCGTGGCTGCGGCCTTCCGATTCCAGCCGGGGGCGGCGAGCATGTCGCCGTAGTCGCTATGCTCCTTGGCGGCCCATTCAAGGACGCGAATGCCCCGGCGCCGGACCGTTGCGAAGGGCAGCACGGTTTCGAGTGTCTCGCCGTTCCAGACCAGCCCGATCAGAAGGCTTCGCCGCTCGCGTCCGGAGGTGGTCCGCCACCAGGCGGAAATCCAACCATGGCTCTGGAAGATCAGGCCGTCGGCCTTGCGCCACAGGGCCTCCCAGGCCGGCGCGATGGCGGCCAGCCGATCTTCGGTCGTGACGATCTCAAGCTTTCGCTCATCGGGCGTGGCATGGCGAGCAGGGCCGCTCACTGCTGCGCTCCTTCCGCTTCGGCGTCGACATTGGCGGAGGCGGGCGGGCGCATCCCCAGCCGGCGGCGGATTTGGCGCCACATTCGCTTCAGTGGCAGGAGGTAGAGCCCGGAGAGCGATTGGTAGTCGCGAACGCCACGCTCCATCAGCCCGAATTTGAAGTCCTCGTCGGGTTTCGGCACGCAGAGCGTTCCGAAAAGGCGATCCCAGAACGAGAACAGCAGGCCGAAATTCTTATCGTAGTGGCGGGGGTCGACGCTGTGATGAAGCTGGTGCCAGTGCGGACACAGGATCAAATTGTTGAGCGGCCCGAACGAAATCTTGAAATGGGTGTGCCTGACGAAATCCATCATCAGAATATTGCGCATGACATAGACGTTGACGCCGAAGACCGTGATTTCGACGAGATTGAGCGAGACCAGCGACCAGATGCCGAAGCAGATGCCGGGAATGACACCGTCCCAGGCACGATTCATCAACTCGTCCAGCGGATGCACCCGGTCCTTGGTGATGCCGACCATGACCTCGGCCGAATGATGGACCTTGTGCAGCTCCCAGAGGATCGGGAAGCGATGCTGCGCGACGTGATAGAAGTAATAGGAGATGTCGTAGGCCAGCAGCATCGTGATGGTGAAGATCACGGTCGTGACCGGGCCGGCGGGGCCCGGGATCAGGGGCGGATCGATCTGGAGGATCGTCGCGAGCAGTCTGTTGGTGGCGTAGCCGACGGCGACGACGAAGGTGATGCCGGCCGGCAGCATCAGGAATGGCATGATCGCCTTGCGCGTCACCCAGAACAGCAGGTCGGCCTTGGCCGAGGGGTGGGTGACGATCTCATTGGGAAAGACGAAGTCGAAGAATTCGCGGAAGTTCTTCTGCTCTGCCGTGCGCCAATAGGCGACCAGGGCGCTGACCAGCGCCGTCAGCAGCAGCAACCCCGTCGTCAAGAGGCTCGCCGCCGAAATCTTGTCGAGGATCTTGCCAATGAACTCGATCATTCTCTCAAGCCATCCGAGAACAGAACGACAGATCGCGATGTGTCCCGGAGAAGCAGGGCGCGATTATGTCTTCGATCAAAGCACCGGGTTCCCGAAGGGCGGAGCCGCTCATCGGCCCGATGATCCAGCGTTACACCCTAAGGCTTTAAATATTCGACAGGGTGACGAAGGCCTCGTGCTTTATGGTTAAGCTCGGCGGAAAGAGGTTGCGGAAACGCCGCAACCTACCCGAGGCCGGGGCTTGTCACGCCCGGCTGCGCAATAGGGTGAGCCAGGCGATCTCGCGGAGCCGGAGCCTGGCTGTCAGATCATCCGTTGCATGCCGCTGAGCACGGCCTTGAGCGAGGCCATGACGATGTTCGGGTCGATGCCGACACCGTGGACGATCCTGCCTTCGGCATCCTCGAGCTTCACATAGCAGGCGGCCATGGCGTTGGCGCCGCGGCCGACGGCGTGCTCGTGGTAATCGAGGAGCGAGAAGGTGACGCCATAGGTTTTCTGCAGCGCATCGACGAAAGCGTCGACCGGCCCGTTGCCGTCGCCTTCGATGGTGCGCAGCGAGCCGTCTTTCTGCTTCAGCTCTGCGGTCAGCGTCCGCGTGTCCGGGCCGGTCGGCAGGGTCTTGTGGGAGATGAGTTCCAGCGGCGCTCCGCTCAACAGATAGGTCTTGCTGAACAGTGCCCAGAGGGCCGATCCGGTCAATTCCTTGCCGTCGGCATCCATCTGCTCCTGCGCGATCTTTGAGAACTCGACCTGGAGCGGGCGGGGCAGGTCGAGGCCGTGATCGGCTTGCAGGACATAGGCGATGCCGCCCTTGCCCGATTGCGAGTTGATGCGGATGACGGCTTCGTAATCGCGGCCGACATCCTTGGGGTCGATCGGCAGATAGGGCACCTGGAAGAGCGGGTCGTTGCGCTTCTGCTGGGCGTCGAAGCCCTTCTTGATCGCGTCCTGATGCGAACCGGAGAAGGCGGTGTAGACGAGTTCGCCGACATAGGGGTGGCGCTCATGCACCGGGAGCTGCGTGCAGTATTCGGCGACGCTGCGGATCTCGTTCACGTCGCGCAGGTCGAGCTCGGGATCGACGCCCTGCGTGAACAGGTTCAGCGCCATGGTGACGATGTCGACATTGCCGGTGCGCTCGCCATTGCCGAACAGCGTGCCCTCGACGCGGTCGGCGCCAGCCATCAGCGCGAGCTCGGCGGCGGCGACGGCCGTGCCGCGGTCGTTATGCGGATGGATCGAGAGCAGCACGCTGTCGCGGTCGGAGATATGGCGGCCGAACCATTCGAACTGGTCGGCATGGACGTTCGGCGTCGCCATCTCGACGGTGGCCGGCAGGTTGAGGATCAGCTTCTTTTGCGGGGTTGGCTGGATCACCGCCTTGACCGACTCGCAGATCTCCAGGGCGTAGTCGAGCTCGGTGCCGGTGAAGCTCTCAGGCGAATATTCGAAGGTGAAGTTGGTTTCGGGCGCCTGCTCGGCCAGCGCCTTGATCTGGACGGCTGCGTCCACCGCGATCTTGATGATGCCCTTGCGGTCGGAACGGAAGACAACGTCGCGCTGCAGGGTCGAGGTCGAGTTGTAGAAGTGGAGGATGACGTTCTTCGCTCCCTTCACCGCCTCGAAGGTGCGTTCGATCAGCTCGGGCCGGCACTGGGTCAGGACCTGGATCGCCACGTCGTCGGGGATGGCGCCTTCGTCGATGATCGAGCGCACGAAGTCGAAATCGGTCTGCGAGGCGGCGGGAAAGGCCACCTCGATCTCCTT
>JARYGW010000024.1:27664-27918 GCA_033792295.1 Allobosea sp. | reverse complement strand
GGCAGATGCATGGCGGCCTCGCGCAAGGGATCGGCCAGGCCTTGCTGGAACATGTCGTCTACGACGCCGACAGCGGCCAGATGCTCACGGGCTCGCTCAACGACTACTGCTATCCCAAGGCCGATGATTTCGAGCTTTTCGAGCTCGACTATGTCGAGATTCCCTGCCGCAGCAATCCGCTCGGCGTGAAGGGCTGCGGCGAGGCGGGGGCCATCGCTGCCCCGCCGGCGGTGATGAACGCCGTGCTGGACGCG
>JARYGW010000024.1:0-27654 GCA_033792295.1 Allobosea sp. | reverse complement strand
CTATGACTGCGCTGACCTGCAGATGCCGGTCACCGCCGACAGGCTGTTCGCCATCCTTCACCGCTGAGCCGCTCCGAAGCGAGTGATCACAGAATGACCGGCAGCGAGATTCGAGAAACGCACAGATGTGCGATTGACGATTTCGCACACATGTGCGAAATGACTTTCAGAAGAGCGATGCCTACCCTTGCCCCGGTTCGGTCTGCCTGGACCCAGCCGGTGCGTGCTTCGGGTGTCGCCGTCACGCGGAGCTTGGATCGTGCCCTACGCACTCGGAATCGATATCGGCGGAACCTTCACGGACATCGTGCTGTTCGACCCTGCGAATGGCCGGCAGTTCAACTGGAAGCAGCTCACTACGCCCGACGAGCCGTCCGAAGGCGTGATTCGCGGCACCGCGACTCTCATCGAGCGCTCGGGCGTGAAGCCTAGCGAGATCAACCGCGTCGTCCATGCGACGACGCTGTTCACCAATGCCATGATCGAGCGCAAGGGCGCTTCGACCGGCCTCATCACGACGGAAGGCTTCCGCGACGTGCTTGAGATCGGTCGCGAGCGGAAGTTCGAGCTCTACGACGTCTTCATCGAGATGCCCGAGCCGCTGGTGCCCCGGCGTCTGCGCTTCGAGGTCACGGAGCGCCTTTCGCCGAAGGGGGAAGTGGTCACGCCGCTCGACCTCGATGGGCTCGCGAAGGCGGCGGACGCACTCGTCGCCGAAGACGTGCAGTCGATCGCCATCGTCTTCCTGCATGCCTACGCCAATCCCGTTCACGAGAAGCAGGCGGCGGATTTCGTCCGCAAGCGTCATCCGGGGGTCTTCGTCACCGCATCCTGCGAGGTCGCTCCCGAAATCCGCGAATTCGAGCGGGCCTCGACGGCCGTCGCCAATGCCTATGTCAAGCCGCTGGCCGATGCCTATCTTGAGCGCCTAGCCGTCCGGCTGAAGGGTCTCGGCATCGAGGCCCCGCTTTTCCTGATGGTGTCGAGCGGTGGCCTGACCCATATCGACGAAGCCAAACGCAACCCGATTCAGCTTCTGGAATCCGGTCCGGCAGCCGGCGCGCTTGCCGCCGCCTTCTTCGGCGAGCGCAGCGAGGCCGACAACGTCCTTGCCTTCGACATGGGCGGCACCACCGCCAAGCTCAGCGTCGTCGACGACGGCGAGCCGCTGGTCGCCTATTCGTTCGAGGCTGCTCGCACCAAGCGCTTCAAGGAAGGCTCGGGCCTGCCCATCAAGATCTCGACCATCGAGCTGATCGAGATTGGTGCCGGCGGCGGCTCGATCGCGCATCTCGACGGAATGGGCCTGATGAAGGTCGGTCCCGAAAGCGCGAGCTCCAAGCCTGGTCCGGCCTGCTACGGTCTCGGCGGCGACAAGCCGACGGTAACCGATGCCAATCTGCTGCTCGGTTACCTCAACCCGGCCTTCTTCGCCGGAGGCACGATGGATATCGACGTCGGGCTGGCCGAAGGCGCGATGGGCGGTCTCGTCGAGGACACGAAGCTCCAGACCGTCGATCTCGCCTGGGGTATCCACAACATCGTCAACGAGAACATGGCTAGCGCAGCCCGCGTGCACATCGCCGAGCGCGGCAAGGATCTGCGCAAGTATGCGCTGGTCACGACCGGCGGCGGCGGACCGCTTCACGGCTACCATGTCGCGCGCAAGCTCGGGCTGACCCGCATGGTCTGCCCGCCCAGCGCCGGCGTCGCCTCGGCGCTCGGACTGCTGATCGCGCCCGCTCGCGTCGATCGCGTCGCCACGATTGCCCGCCGTCTCGACGCCGTCGACTGGACGGCGCTGGAAGCGCGCTTCAAGGAGCTGGAGAAGGAAGCGGCGGAGGTCATCGCCCAGACCGGCATCGGCCTGGACGGTCTCGTCCTCTCGCGCTTCGCGGATATGCGCTATGTCGGCCAGGGCTTCGAACTCGTCATCGACATCCCCTCCGATACCTTTGGGGAAACGCCTTTCGAGACCGCGTTCGCGGCCTTCAGCGCCGCCTACCGCGACATCTTCGCGATCAATCCGCCGACCGGCGCGGCCGAGATCGTCAATATCCGCGTCGTCGCGAAAGCCTCCGTCGGCGATGTCGATCTCTCCGCAGCCAAGCCGATCACGGCGTCCGGCTCCGCGCCGACGGCGCATCGCCAGGTCTATTTCTCGGAGAGCGACGGCTTCGTCGAGACACCCGTCTACGGCCGCCATGCGCTGCCCGTCGGCCAGGTCTTCCAGGGCCCGGCGGTGATCGAAGAGCCGGAATCGACCCTGATCGTCGGCCCAGCCGGCCGTTTCGCGGCCGAGGCCAACGGCAACATCACCGTCCATATCGCGGCGTGATCCGTTCCAGAGGAGAGACCATCATGACCCCCTCGACCTCCGCCCGCACGAGCTTCGACGCCGTCACGCTCGAAGTCATCTGGACACGGCTTGTTTCCGTCGTCGACGAGGCGGCCGCGGCCCTGGTCCGCACCTCCTTCTCGACGCTGGTGCGCGAATCCTACGACTTCTCCTGCATCGTCACCGACCGGAAGGGGCGCTGCCTCGGCCAGGCGACGGATTCCATCCCGTCCTTCATCGGCACGTTGCCGAAGACGGTCCGGCATTTCCTCGACCATTTCCCGGTCGAGACGCTGAAGCCCGGCGACGTGCTGATCACCAACGACCCCTGGATGGGCACTGGCCACCTGCCGGACCTCACGGTCGCCAAGCCGCTGTTCCGGGACGGCAAGCTGATCGGCTTCGCCGCCTCCACGACCCATTCGCCGGACATGGGCGGGCGCACTGGCACGACCGACATCCGCGACGTCTTCGAGGAAGGCCTGCAGGTGCCGATGCTGAAGCTGATCGACGCTGGCAAGGTCGACCAGACCTTTCTCGCGATGCTACGCAAGAATGTGCGCGTGCCTGATCTCGTCGTCGGCGACCTCTTCGCGCAGGTCTCGGCGCTGGAGCTGGTCGAGCGCCGTCTCTTCGATCTGATGCGCGATTACGAACTCGACGAACTCGACAGCCTCGCCGACGAAATCCTCTCGCGCTCCGAGGCGGCGATGCGGTCGACTATTCGGGCGTTTCCCGACGGCAGCTACGATTACACGTTGCAGACGGACGGTCTGATCGAGCCCGTGACCATTCAGATCCGGGTGATCGTCGATGGCGATTCCGTCCTCGTCGACTATGCTGGCACCTCGCCGCAGGTCGACCGCGCCCTCAACGTCGCGCTCTGCTACACCTATGCGCAGACCGTCTACGGGCTGAAATGCATCCTCGCGCCCGACCTACCGAACAATGACGGCGCTCTCGCCCCGATCGAGGTCACGGCCCCGGAAGGCTCGATCCTCAACCACACCTATCCGGCTTCGGGCCAGACGCGCACGCTGGTCGGGCACTTCCTGCCCTTCGCTGTCTTCGGCGCGATGAGCGCGGCGACGCCGGAGCGGGTCGCAGCCGGGCCGGGTTCGCCGCTATGGAGCATGCAGGCGGCCGGCGTCGACGATCAGGGCCGTACCTACGTCAACAAGTTCTTCTTCAATGGCGGTACCGGCGGGACGTCGCGCCGCGACGGCTACAATGTGCTGAGCTGGCCTTCCAACATCTCCTGCGTGCCGATCGAGATGATGGAGCAGCAGTCCAATTTCCGCGTGTTGCACAAGCGGCTGCGGATCGGCTCTTCGGGCGCGGGCCGCTATCGCGGCGGCCTCGGTCAGGAATGCCTGCTGGAGTACCAGGGCGAGCGGCCGGTCGTCGTCGGCTTCCATGCCGAACGTACGCTCCACGCTCCGCCCGGCCTCTGCGGCGGCGAGGATGGCGTGCCCGGCGTGCTGGAGGTCAATGGCCGCGCGCTCGAACCCCATGAGCAGAAGGTCCAGCACGTCATCCGCCAGGGCGACCGCATCCATATGAAGACGCCCGGCGGCGCCGGCTTCGGCGCGAAGGCCGAGCGCTCCGGCGAAGCGATCGCGGCCGATGCGCGCCAGGGCTATGTGGCCGCGCCGACTCGGCTCGCGGCGGAGTGAGCGCCATGGCCGCTGCCTTTCGCCGTTCGCAGGCGCTGTCGCGGGTTTCGCCCTCCGAGACGATCGCGATCACGCAGAAGGCGCGTGATCTCAAGGCGGCTGGCCGGGACATTATCGCGCTGAGCGCCGGGCAGCCGGATTTCGACACGCCTGCCGCCATCAAGGAGGCGGCCCGCCGCGCCATCGAGCGCGGCGAGACGAAATATCCGCCGGTCGCCGGCATCCCCGAATTGCGCGAGGCCGTGGTCCGCAAGTTCAAGCGCGAGAACGGGCTGAGCTACAAGCCGAGCCAGACCATCGTCTCGACCGGGGGCAAGCAGGTCATCGCCAACGCCCTGATGGCGACGCTCGATGCCGGCGACGAGATCGTCGTGCCGGTGCCGGGCTGGGTCTCTTACGAGCAGCTCGCCGCTTATTGTGGGGCGAAGACGGTGTCCCTGCCGTGCCACGAGGCCGATGGCTACAAGCTGCGGCCCGACGTGCTGGAGGCCGCGATCGGCCCGCGCACCCGCTGGTTCGTCTTCAACACGCCCTGCAATCCCTCCGGCGCAAGCTATTCGGAAACGGAGCTCAAAGCTCTCACGGACGTGCTGCTGCGCCATCCGCAGGTCTGGATCCTGACGGACGATATGTACGAGCACCTGCTCTATGACGGGCGCGCCTTCTTCACGCCCGCGCAGGTCGAGCCACAGCTTCTCGATCGCACGCTGACGATGAACGGCGTCTCCAAGGCCTATGCGATGACGGGCTGGCGCATCGGCTACGGAGCCGGGCCGGAGCCGCTGATCAAGGCGATGGAGCTGCTGCAGATGCAGACCACCTCCGGCGCCTCGACCATCGCGCAATGGGCGGCGGTGGAAGCGCTCGACGGCTCCCAAGACATCGTCGCGGAACGTCGCGAGGTCTTCCAGCAGCGCCGCGACCTCGTCGTCTCCATGCTGAACCAGGCGCCGCTGCTATCCTGCCCGCGGCCGGAAGGTGCCTTCTATGTCTACCCGTCCTGCGCGGAGGCCATCGGCAAGACGGCGCCATCCGGGCGCAGCATCGAGACCGACCAGGATTTCGCGCTCGAACTGCTCGATGCCGAGGGCGTCGCTGTCGTCCATGGCGGTGCCTTCGGCGCGGGACCGGCCATCCGCATCTCCTACGCCGCCTCGCAGGCGGCGCTGGAAGAGGGCTGTGCCCGCATCCAACGCTTCTGCGCCGCCCTTCGCTGAACCCGGGGAAAGCCATGCCGAGCCGCTCCGCCTCACTGATCTCGCGCCGGGCGGCACTTGTCGCCATTTGCGGCGCTGCGCTGGCACCGCGAGCGCGCGCGGCTTCGGATTGGCCCAGCAAGCCGATCAGGCTAGTGGTGCCCTTCCCGGCCGGCGGCTCGAACGACGTCGTTGCGCGACTCCTCGGCGAAGCCTTGCACGATCCGCTCGGCGTCAATCTCGTCGTCGAGAATCTGGGTGGGGCCGGCGGCAATATCGGTGCCCAAGCAGTCGCCCGTGCGGAGCCCGACGGCCTGACCTTCCTGGTGACGACGCCGGGCCCGCTGGCGATCAATCAGTTCCTCTACAAGTCGATGCCGTTCGATCCGGCGAAGGCCTTCGCGCCGGTGGCCCTGCTCGCCACCATCCCCAGCGCCCTGATCGTCAACGACCGCGTGCCGGCTAAGACGCTTCCGGAGCTGATCGCCTATCTCAAGGCCAATCCCGACAAGCTCAATTATGGCAGCTCCGGCATCGGCACGACCTCGCATCTCTTCGCCGAGATGTTCAAGAAGGCAGCGGGCGTCGAGATCAAGCATGTGCCCTATCGCGGCGGCGCGCCGATGGCGCAGGACCTGATCTCCAATCAGATCCAGCTCGCCTTTCCCGCGGATTTCTCGCTGTTGCAGAACCAGAACCTGCGGGCGCTCGCCGTGACCTCGGCCCAGCGCGTGCCTTCGCTGCCCGATGTCCCCACGATGCAAGAGATGGGATTGGCCGGCTTCGAGGCCGTGACTTGGTTCGCCCTGGCCGCGCCGAGGGTGACTCCGGCTGCGATCATCGAGCGCATGAATCGTGAAGTTGTCCGGGCTCTCGCCCGGTCCGAGATGGCGACGAGACTGGCGACGGTCGGCGCCTTCGCATCCACCGGCTCGCCCGACGACCTCGCCAGCTTCGTGTCGTCGGAGCGCACGAAGTGGAAGAGCGTCATCGAGGCGGCCTCGATCAGCCTGTGACGGGCCGTCGACCTGCAACCGGAAGCGAAGGTCAATGACACCATGAATATGGAAGGCGAGCAGCTCATTCCCGCCGGTATCGAGACGGTCTGGCGTGGTCTCAACGACGAGGAGGTGCTGAAGGCGGCGATCCCCGGTTGCGAGACGCTGACGCGGACCTCGCTGACCGGATTCAGCGCTGTCGTGGCGATCAAGATCGGCCCCGTAAAGGCAAGGTTCGCCGGTGAGGTCGAATTGAGCGATCTCGATCCGCCCCACGGTTATCGGCTGAGTGGCAAGGGAAGCGGCGGCATCGCCGGCTTTGCACAGGGCGGCGCCACCGTCAGGCTGCATCACGCTCACGAGGGCACCATGCTCGTCTATGCGGTCGATGCCCAGGTCGGCGGCAAGCTCGCTCAATTGGGTGCGCGCCTGATCGACGCCACGGCGCGCAAGCTCGCCGGCGAGTTCTTTCAGCGTTTCGCAGCGCGGCTTGCCTCGGAAACCATGGCTGAAGGAAACGCTTGAGACCGCCGCCGGAATGCTATCCGCGATCCTTCGCTGATCGAGCCGCGGCATGCGAAAAAGACCGCTTGCAATATTTTCGCACAATCGTGCGAAATACTTGACAGGCAATTGCGACTGTGAAGAAATCGAGCTGGCCGAACGGCCGGGCAGATGAGGGTGCCAGTGGAAGCTCTCCGGACAGAGAACCTGAAGAAGCGCTTCGGCGACGTCGAGGTGCTGAAGGGGATCGACCTTTCCGTCCGCCGGGGGGAAACCGTCGTGGTGCTCGGCGCCTCGGGCTCGGGCAAGTCGACCATGCTGCGTTGCCTGAACTTCCTGGAGACGCCGTCGCAAGGAAAGATCTATGTCGAGGGCAAGCTGATCGGCCGCCACGTCGGCGACAAGGTGTCCTATCCGGCGGCGGAGCTGACTGAGGTCCGCGCCAAGGCGGGCATGGTCTTCCAGCAATTCAACCTGTTTCCGCACCTGACTGTCGAGCAGAACGTCACGCTGGGGCCGATGCGGGTGCGCAAGATGACGCCGGCCGAAGCCAAGGCCTTTGCGGTGCGTTGTCTCGACCGCGTCGGCCTCGCACAGAAGGCGCAGAGCTACCCCTCGCAGCTCTCGGGCGGCCAGCAGCAGCGCGTGGCGATCGCCCGCGCCCTCGCGATGGAGCCCTCCGTCGTCCTGTTCGACGAGCCGACCTCGGCTCTCGACCCGGAGCTCGTCGGCGAGGTGCTGCTGGCGATGCGGCAACTGGCCGAGGACGGCACGACGATGGTCGTCGTCACCCATGAGCTGGGCTTCGCCTACAACGTCGCCAGCCGGGTGGTGTTTCTTCATGAAGGGCGCATCCATGAGGAGGGTCCGCCGCACGAGATTCTCGTGTCGCCGCGGACCGAACGCATGCGCGAGTTCCTGAAGAGCCACTCGCTTTTCCGCATTCCCGAGCCGACCACCGGGCAGGCGGGCGCGGCGTCGGCATGAGCGCATGGCCGATCGGGCCAAGGCCCGAAGGCCGGTCTTTGTGAACTTATTTCGCCAACCAACAAAAGAGGGGATCGCGATGAAATTGAAGTGGTTGTCCATGGGCCTGCTGGCCGCCTTCTGCAGCATGGCCGTCTCCGCCGTCTCCGCCCAGACGGCGTCGACCTGGGATCAGATCATGAGCGGCAAGAAGCTGCGCATCGGCTGTGCCTCCGCCGAACCGTGGTGCTTCAAGGACGTGACCGGCAGCGACAAGCCCGGTGCGGTCAAGTCGGGCGACACCGTCTGGCGCGGCGTCTCGGTCAACCTCGGCAAGGCGATCGCCGATGCCATGGGCGTGGAACTGGAAGTCGTCGAAACGACCTGGGGCAACGCCGTCGCGGCGCTGCAGGCCAATCAGTTCGACTTCATGTTCGTGCTCGATGCCACGCCGCAGCGCGCGCTTGCCGTCGACTTCGTCGGGCCGATGCTCTGGTACCCCGTTGCCCTGCTGGTCAAAGAGGATTTCAAGCCCACCACCTGGGCCGAGATGAACGATCCGAAGTACCAATTCGGCGCTCCGATCGGCACCACGTTCGTCGCTGCGCTGCAAAAATACGTTCCCAAGGCGCAGATCAGGACGTTCCAGGCCACCAACGACGTCATCGCGGCGTTCCAGGCCGGTCGCATCGACGGCGTGACCGGTACCGGTCCCAATGCTGACGTAGCGCGGCTGCGCCTCAATATGGGCAAGACCATCGTTCCGACGCCGGCCGTGGCGCTCTCGACCGGCGGCGCGGTCCGCAAGGAGCAGGACCGCCGCTGGCGCGACTATCTTCAGACAGTCGTCGCCTACTTCTATGAGACGGGCAAGACGCAGGAATTCTACGAGCAGTTCCTCGCCTATCGCGGCCTCGATCCCAAGACCGCGATCTCGACCCGGCGCGAAGACTGGAAATGACGCCGCGACGGGGCGCCCGAGAGCGCCCCTTTCACGGGGTGGAGCGGTCATATGCAGTATAGCTGGGATTTCCAGACGGTCTGGCGCCATGCGGACGTTCTGCTCGACGGCGTCGTCGGAACGCTCGCGCTCACGGCCTCGGCGCTCGCCCTCGCTTTGCCGCTCGGCTTCGTGCTGGCTGCGATGCGAATGGCGCCGCTGCGGATATTGTCCGTGCCCGCCGTGCTCTATATCGATCTGTTCCGCACCTCGCCGGCGCTGGTGCTGGTCGTCTGGTTCTATTTCGCGTTCCCCATCCTCATCGGCGTCAACATGGACGCCTATGCCGCGGCCCTGCTGGCGATCGGCCTGCAATCGGGGGCTTATATGGCGGAGGTCTTTCGCGGCGGCATGCAGTCGATCGGCAAAGGGCAATGGGAAGCGGCGCGCGCGATCGGCCTCGGCACCACCGACACGGTGCGGTTCGTCATCTTGCCTCAGGCGGTGAGGCGAATGGTGCCGGTCTTCATGATCCGTTTCGCGGAGCTGATCAAGGCGACGACGCTCGCCGCCACGATCGCCTATGGCGAGACCGTCTACCGCGCCTCGGAACTGTCCGCCCAGACCTACCGTCCGCTGGAGGTGTTCACGACCGTCGCCGGAATCTTCTTCGTCATCATCTTCGGAATCGGTCAGGTCGCGAACTGGCTGGAACGCCGCTACCTGCCGGAGAAGGCAGCCGCCCGATGACCTATCACTGGAATTTCTCGTCGATCGTCCAGTATCGCCAGCTGCTTTATCAGGGGCTGCTCGGGACGCTGCAACTCGGCTCGGCCTCGTTGGCAAGCGCCCTTCTGATCGGCATCGTGATCGGGTTGCTGCGGACCTCGCAGCCACTGGCTGGGCGCCTCATCGGCGGCATCTATGTCGGCTTCTTCCGGAACATTCCGTTCTTGGTGCAGCTCTTCTGGTTCTTCTACGCCATTCCGGTGATCACCGGTGTCCAGGCCAAGCCGTTCTTCGCCGCCTGGATCTCGCTCAGCCTCTATGGCAGCGCCTATTTCGGTGAGATCTATCGCGCCGGCATCCAGTCCGTCGAGAAGGGGCAATGGGAAGCGGCACGGGCGATCGGGCTGGGCTATATGGGCATCATGCGCGATGTCGTCCTGCCACAGGCGATCCGCCGCATGATTCCGCCTCTGACGACGCAGGCGATCGAACTGGTCAAGCTCACGACAGTGGCTTCGACGATCGCCTATTTCGAGCTGCTTTATTCCGCCAAGCTGGTCAGCGACCAGGAACTGCGCCCCCTCGAGGCCTATACGGCCGTGGCCGTGATCCTGATCAGTTTGCTGCTGGTGCTGTCATTCATCGCCGCCCGGGTGGAACGCCGGTTGCAGGCTGCGCAATGAGCCGCCGGGCGCTGACGCAAGGATAAACCCGCGCCGCTGGAAACGGCGATCAGGAAACGACATGCACCCGCCTTCTCAGCGGATGCCGACGCAAAGGAAAGATCGATGAAGGTCATCGAAATCGAGCGGCCGGGCGGGCCGGAGGTGCTGCGGCTGGCCGAGCGGCCCAAGCCGGAACTCGGCGCAGGCGAGGTCCTGGTCAGGGTGCTGGCGGCCGGCGTCAACCGGCCGGATGTGACGCAGCGCATCGGCCAGTATCCACCGCCGCCCGGAGCATCTGACCTGCCGGGCCTGGACATCGCCGGCATCGTGGAAGCTGTGGCGGACGACGTGACCTGGCCGCGCCCGGGCGATCCGGTCTGCGCGCTCGTTACCGGCGGCGGCTATGCCGAATACTGCAAGGCGCCGGCGTTGCAATGCCTGCCTCTGCCGAAGGGTTACAGCTTCGCCGAGGCCGCCGCCCTGCCGGAGGTGCTGTTCACCACCTGGAACAGCATGGTCTGGCTCGGTCGCCTCGCCGAAGGCGAGTCCGTGGTGATCCAGGGCGGCACGAGCGGCGTCGGCCTGGCGGCGATCCAGATCGCCAAGCAGCTCTACGGCGCGACCGTCTTCACCACCTCGGGCAATGCCGAGAAGCTTGAGGTCTGCCGCAGCTACGGTGCCGACCATGCGGTCAGCTACAAGGGCGAATGGGACAAGGAGATCCTCGACCTGACGGAAGGCCGCGGCGTCGACCTCATCCTCGACAGCCAGGCGGGAAGCTATACCGACCGCCAGCTCAAGATCCTGGCCTTCGACGGCCGGCTGGTGCTGCTCGCGACGCATCAGGCGCTGGAATCGACGATCAACTGCCGCAACATCGTGCGGCGCCGGCTCACACTCGCGGGCGCCACCATCCGGCCGCGGCCGCCGGCCTATAAGGGCCGCATTGCGGAAGCGTTGCGGGCCAAGATCTGGCCGCTGCTGGAGAGCAAGGCGATGCGAATCCCGATCTATCGCAGCTTCGCCCTGACCGAGGCTCAGGACGCGCATCGGGTCATGGACGCCAACCAGCAGATCGGCAAGGTCATGCTGCTGGTCGATCCTGCAGCTGCCGATATCCCCTGAGGGTCCGGCCTCGCGACGGCCGCGTGCTGGCGGGGCCGTGAACGACGCAGACGATTGGAAGAACCCGATGGCAATCACCTATGATCTCGTCAAGGAAGTAACCGCCGATCTTTATTCGCGGTCGCTGAAGCAGATTCCCGCGAACTCGAAGGCGGCGCTCAAGCGAGCCCAGACGACCGAGACCAACCCCAGCGCCCGCCGGACGCTGGGCATCATGCTCGAAAGCGCCGACGTCGCGGAGCGGACCGGCCGCTTCGTCTGCTCGGATGCCGGCGTTCCAACCTATTCGATCAAGATCGGCACCGCGGCGCGGATGGAGGGCGACATAAAGCGCGCCATCGTCGATGGCTTCGAGCATCTCGTTGCGACGATCGACCCGCCGATCCTGAAATTCGTCACGAACCCGCTGACCAACGAGCGCAGCTACAAGGGCAAGGATATGCCGATCGTGTCCTACGACCTGCTCGACGGCGCCGACTATATCGATATCACCTGCTCGCCCAAGGCCCTCGGCTCCGGGCGCTGGGCGGCGCTCGAAGTCCTGAGCTATCCGACGCTGGAGCAGATCGAGAAATACATCATGGACTGCGTGCTGAAGGCCGGCGGCCAGCATTGCCCGCCCGTCGTGATCGGTGTCGGCATCGGCGGCAGCTTCGACCACGCCGCCAAGCTCGCCAAGGATGCGAGCCTGCGCCCCTTCGGCGAGCGCAATCCCGATCCGATCGTCGCCGACATGGAGGAACGCCTGCTCAAGGCCGTCAACGAGACGGGTTTCGGGCCGATGGGCGTCGGCGGCTCGACGACCGCCTTCGGCGTCCATATCGAATACTCGTCCGGCCACGGCTTCACGCCGGTCGCGGTCTCGTTCAACTGCTGGATCAACCGGCGCACGCGCGCCCGCATCTACAACTCCGGTGTGGTCGAGTACGTGGAATGACGGACGCATCCGACAGCGAATTCCGGCGCCTGCAACTGCCGCTCACGCCCGAGGTCGCGCGCAGCCTGAAGGTCGGCGATCTCGTCCTGCTCGATGGCGAGCTCGTCATCACTGTCGGCCTGCCGACGCATAAGCGCATGGTCGAGTATCTCGACGCCGGCAAGGAGCTGCCCTTCGACCTCAGGGGCGAATCCTTCGTGCATCTGAGCCTGTGCTGTCGTGAGGACGGTAACAAGCTCGAACCGCTCTACATCAACCCGACGACCTCGACGCGTTTCAACGCGCTGATGCCTGGGCTGATCAGGCGCCTCGGTTTGACGCTGGTGGGCGGCAAGGGCGGCCTTTCGATGGAATGCGTCGAGGCGATGCGCGAGGTCGGCTGCGTCTACTTCTCAGTGATCGGCGGAGCGTCGGCGCTGATGTCGATGGGCCTCGAAGAGATCGTCGAGACGGCCTGGGACGACATGATCATGCAGTTCCGGCTCACGCGCGTCAGGCTGTCGGGCTTTGGCCCGGTCACGATCGCGATCGATGCCCATGGCAACAGCGTCTACGAGCAGCTCAACACATCGGCGGCCGAACGCATGCCAGCCATCCTCGAGGCCAATCGGCGGCGCGACTGAGGACGGCGGATACGCTCGGCCGGCCGAAAAAATCAGTCGGGCCGTCCGCAAGATGCCGCATTGCGCTGGCGGTCGCCATCGGGAGATTTTTGCATGATCGTCTATGTCGACTGCTCGCCGTTCATGCAGGAACTGCTTGCCGAATGCGACGTGCCGGAAGGGTTCCGCGCCCATGCCGGAAAGCCGAACACCGAGCAGCTTGCCGAGCTTCTCGCCGACGCGACCGTGGCGCTCGACAGCAATACCCGCTTCAAGGCCGAGATCTTCGCGCGCTGCCCGAAACTGCGCAGCATCGTTTTCCTCGGATCCGGCGCGAAGAACTACATCGATCTGGACGCCGCCGCCGCGGCCGGCGTCACCGTGCATACGATCAAGGGTTATGGCGACAGGTCGATCGCCGAGCACAGCTTCGGCCTCGCACTGGCAGCCGCCCGTCAGCTCGCCACGATGGATCGCAATCTCCGGGCGGGTCATTGGGAGCCATTGGGAGGGCTGGAGCTGAAGGGCGCTTGCTTCGGTGTCGTCGGCGCCGGAGGCGTTGGCCGCGAAGTGGCGCGGATCGCTCGGGATTTCGGTATGGAGGTCCTGATCTGGAACCGCTCGCCTCTGCCGGAAGACCTCGCGCCATATGCCGCGGAACTCGACAGTTTGCTGGCCCGGTCGGACGTCGTCTCGCTTCACTTGGCGGACGTGCCGGGGACCCGCGGATTTGCCAGCCAGGATTTCTTCGCCGGGATGAAGAGAGGCGCTCTATTCGTCAACACCGCAAGGGGAGCGCTCGTCGATGACGAGGCCCTCCTCGGTGCGCTTGCGAGCGGACAGGTTGCTCACGCCGCATTGGATGTCTTCACGACGGAACCACTTCCTGCGACCAGTCCCTATCTGCAACTCGCAAATGTCACGCTGAGCGCGCATGCCGCATTCAAGACGAGGCGCGCTTCCTCTCACCTTCTCCAGCGCGGGATGTCGCTCGCCAAGGAAGAGTTGTGCAGAGTCGGAAACGTGGCGCCTGCTGGGGGCACCATAGCGTCGGTTGGCTGAACCTGACACTTTGGCCTATTCTATAAGTAGTTAGAGACAGCTTGGGAGGCTGGCGACACGGTCTTCCTGAGCCGGGTACGGCGCAGGCATGTTGGCGTCTCTTCAGCGTGCCTGAAAACGTGTGCGGCAACGACCGGTTTCAGGCAACTCCATGTGGCCTGTTAACTCGCCGATCGATCCTTCGCCACCCAAGTGTACTAACTCGTCCAATGCCTGGCGCGCCGTGCGCTTGTCGGCGTTGCTCGACAGTTTGTGGCCGTTAGTGCGCAACAGGGATAGGGTGCGGCCGTGATCGCCGTCCGCCCACGCCGCCGCGAGCGGTTCGACGCGCTTGAGGAAGTAGGCGATGGACTCGTCCTCACCGTCCATGAGCCGGTCACGAGCGAAGCTGCCCCGCTCGGCGTAGAGCGCTAGCAGATCTCCGTAACCGGCCTTGGCGGCGATGAGACGGTGCGTGAGAAAGAGTTCGCGGCATACTGGCGCCTTGCGCGACCAACCGAGTTTCTCGTCCACGAACGCGTGCGCCACGGCGAGGCCAGCGTCGCCATCCCGTCCCGGGTGGACGTAGACGGCGGTGCCCGGCGCATTGTTCGCGGCGGGGAATTGCTCGATATCCGTGCGAATACGGTTTAGGACCCGGATTACCGCCTCGGAGCAACGGCGGTTCTCAGCCTTTTGGATCGGACGAAGCTGTGCGGCCAGTGCGGCGGGGATTTCGCCGACGCCAGGGTGCTCACCGCCGTGATAGATGTTCTGCAACTTGTCGCCGAACAGGCCAACGACGAAGCCTTCGTGGCACTTGGCAGCAGGTTGCCGAGCGCAATGTCTATCACGGCCGGGCTAGTGTCCTGATATTCGTCCACAAACAGATAGGGGTGGCGAGCCGTCGTCAGACGGCAGAGCAGCGGGCTGTCGGCGAACATGATGCGCGCTACGCCCAAGAGGTCGTCGTGGAACAGCCGACCTTTGAGGAAGTTCGAGCCCGTGTCCGAGTAGTTCACAGCGACGTCCGGCAGCGCTGCTGCGAGTTCGTCGGGGTCCTTCTTCCGGCTGCTGCGATCACCCAGGCCCGCGTTGAACTTCAGTAGCGCATCCTTGAGCGCCTTCTGATGCGGGGCGATCACCTCCCACAGGAAATCGTGGATGGTCGAAACCCGCACCACCGCGTCGTGGCCGATCCGTTCAACCATTTCGCCGGCTCGCAGGGCGACGTCGCCAACGCCGTCCTCGCCGCCGTCGGCTATCGTTTCCGTCTCCTGTCCAAATGGCTCGCACTTCTGTGCGCGCTCAGCCTGATCTGGCCACCAGCTCAAACTCATAACCGAGGCCGCAACAGCAGGCCTGAAAGCCGTTCTTCACGGTCGACTAGGAACAGGGTCTATCGAAAATAGCGAGCCTGTCGCTATCGGCCGGACTCCGCCCGAGGCGTCGGGCAGAAGAAACAGCACGTCGAGGTCAAGGCGGCGGGCAAACTCAGCCCCGGACGTCGGACCGAGAACCATCAACGCGGTCGCCCAGGCGTCGGCTTCAGCGCAGGTTCGCGCGACGACTGTGACCGAAGCGGGCGACGACAGCAGCGGCGCACCGCGGCGCGGATCCATGGTGTGCGAGAGACGGCGGCCGTTCACGACAGTCCAATGCCGGTAATCGCCAGAGGTGGCGACCGCAGCATCCTGCAAGGCGAGGATGGAGTGCGGGGCTCGACGGGCCGTGTCGGGACTTTCAATGGCGATATTCCAAGGTTCACCATGGGGGCGCAGACCGAGCGCCCTCATCTCGCCGTCAATTCCCGCGAGGCCGGAAATTATTCCGAAGCGCGCGAGGATTGCGGCCAGCCGGTCGACGCCATATCCCTTGGCAATGCCGTTGAGGTCGATCGTGATCGGTGTGCGCTTTCGTACCGTCGCACGAACAGGATCGAGTTCGAGCGCCACATGGGCGGCTTGGCGCGGTGCCGCGAGTGCCTTCCGGATCAGGGTCCGGTCGGCCGCATGCGGGCCAAAACCCCAGGCACCGACTACATCGCCCACGCCGATATCGAAAGCCCCGCCGGACGCACGGCCGATTTCGAGCGCAAGATGCAGAACGTCTGCCAGACGCGCCGGCACATCGATCCAGTCGCCGACGGGACCGGCGTTCAACCTCATCAGAGCGCTGTCGGGCTTCCAGGTGGTCATCTGCGCGTCCACCTCGTCCATTTCCGCCTGAAGAGCGTGCCGAACCGGCTCCGGATCGAACCCTGCCTCCGTGTAGAACAGCGCGGACCAGCGCGCTCCCATGGTCGGTCCGTTGAGCGCGTGCCTCATCGGATCAGTAGACGTCTTCGACATAGCGTCCCTCCGCCTTGAGCAGGGCCGGCGTCAACCCTACCGGCGCGAGAATATCGGCAAGCGCCGCCGAAACGCCGACGGCCATATCCCGCCCACCGCAGACCATGATGCGCGCACCGCCGCGGATCAGGGCCGTGATCTGGGCGGCGTCCTCAAGAAGGGCGTGCTGGACATAGCGCGGCATCCGCCCGCGCGAGCAGGCCCCGACGAGCCGACGAAGGCGCCCTTCGCGGTACCAGCGCGTCAGTTCGTCCTTGTAGAGGAAATCGCTGGCAGGATGACGCAATCCGAAGAACAGGTGGATCGGACGGCGCCGCGCATTGGCGCGCACGAAGCCCGCCAGCGGCCCTATCCCTGTTCCAGCTCCGATCAGGATCAGCGGCGCCTTGCTCCTGCCGGCATGGAAGCCGGGATTGGTTCGGATGAGTGCGCGAACGGCACATCCTGGCTCCAGATTGAAGAGCTGCCCGGAGCAGAGCCCCGCCGGATGCTTCTTCACGACGATCTCGATGAAGCCGTCGCGCCGTCCCGATGCCAGCGAATAGGACCGGGGAACGGACGAGCCCTCGGGCAGCACGCCGAGAAGATCGCCTGCCGAAAACCGGCCGAAGCCACGCCCGGCCAACCGATGCCAGAACGGGATTTTGGGCAGCGCGAACCGCAGGATCACTGTTGGAGCTTGCACCTCCGCGCCGTATTCGCGCCGCGAAACGAGGGTCAGCGGGGAGGCCGCCGGCAAGGCTGGCCGATGGACAAGCTCCAGCCCGACCCCCATCGCCTCACCCAGCGATCGTCCCCAACGGGCAAAATCCTGCGGCGACTGCCGGTCGACGGTGTCATATGGGATCAGCATGTTCCACCCTCGTGCCTCGGCGGCCCTCGCAACGACCTGGGCAAAGGCGCAGTAGGCCGGGAAGCTGCGGTCACCGAAGCCGAGCACGGCGATCGGAATGGTTGGCTCTACCGGCAGGGCTTGCAGGCGATCGAGGAACCCCCGCGCCGAAGCGGGCGCATCGCCATCGCCATAGGTTGCAGCAAGGATGACAATGCGCCGGGCATGCCGGCAACGCTCAGGATCGAATGACGACATCGGCGCGGTGTGAACCGCCTGCCCGAGCTTCGTCAGCGCGGCGTGCAGTGTCGCAGCGAAGCTCCATGTACTGCCGCTCTCGCTGCCGACAAGTAGGATCGTTTCCGCACGTCCAGCCGTTACATTGCCGTGAATTCGGGGGCGACCGCGCCGACCCGCCAGCCACAGGATGAGGCCGGTGCCCGCCATCGCCGGCACGCCGAGCGCCATCATGCCGAGCACGAGGCCCAAGGCGGCCGCGCCTTGACCGGTATGCAGCATATAGATGGTCTCCGAGAGGCGCTGCCATCCGGTCAGCTCGCTCCAGGCCAGCAGCACGCCGGTGCCCTGATCCAGATAGCCCGTGCCGCGATCCGTCTTCAGCGTGAAGACATCCGTCGCATCGGCCGGGTCGGGAAACGCCAGGCTGCGCAGTTCGGTGACCGGTGTCCGTTTCAGCAGATCCATATGCGATGCGGCCATGCCGGTCCGGCCGCTCGCCTCGATGTGGGTGACGGGAGATGTGGCCGCGTCAGGAAGGAGATCGAATGTCGACGCCGTCATCCACAATGCGCTGACCGAGGACAAGACGAGGCCTGCGACGGCCACGCGCGCAATCTCGACATGCAATCGTCCGGCGAGCGGCCCGCGTATCGGCGCGAACCATCGCCGCCAGCCGCCGGCCCTGCGGGCGACGAGCATGGTGCCGGACACAGCCAGGACCAGCATGGCGGCAGCGCCCACTGCCGCTGCGATACGCCCGCCGTCACCGAGAAAGAGCGACCGGTGCAGACCGGTAAGCCACTGCTCGACGGCATTCGGATCGCTGGAGGCGACACCCAGCCCTGTTGCGGGATCGATGATGGCGGCCTGAGGCGCCCCATCCTCGAACCAGTAGGCGGTGATCTTGCCGGAGGGCGCGCGGCGGATCTGTTCTATCTGAGGGTGGATGGCGAGGATGCGGCCGGCCAGCGTCGCGACGGAAAGCCCGGCCTCGGCCGGTGGGGCGGACAACCGTTCGGCGGTGGGAAACAGCGAGAGCGCCGCGCCACTTAGACTGAGGACAAGCAGCAAAAGAGCAGCAAGAAGGCCCGGCCAACGATGAATGACACGGATCATGTCGTCCACCGCCTAGAAGGAGTAGGCAACGGTCGAGACGTAGCGTCGACCGCGAACAGACGCCTTTGCGCCCGCAGTGGTCAGGGGAACGGCCACCTCGTTGGGGCTGTCACGCATATCCTCCACGGCAGCGTCGACATGCAGCGTGTAGCCCGCGTCGAAAAGCGCATCGGCAAGGTCGAGCGAGATCTCCAGCGTGCGCCCCGCACCGACGCTGGCCCCGGTAATGCCGTCGATACCGGCGCGGCCGCCAGTGGCGCGATACCAGCTCGATAGATGCTCGTAGTATTTGGACTTGCCGCCAGCGACCCAGAGCGTGCCGGCATATTTGCCCTGAGGATCGGCGACATAGAGCGCGAGATACGCGCCGTCGCCGCCATAGTTGGTCAGTGTTGTGGTCAATGTCACCGGCCGGGCCATGGCAAGGCCGGGCAACGTGAGGGCGGTTGTCATGGCGAGAACTGCGAGAAGCGATTTCATGTCGGCTTGCCTTCTGCGAGGAAACGGTGTCCGGGTCGTCGCAGAGCGCCGACCCGTCCTCGTCACTGTGGCGAAGCCGCCTGAGAGCTGCCTGACGGTCATCGGGATTTTCCGTCAGCACTTCGTCAGGAAACATCGGACACGGTCAGGTCCGCAGCAGATGCAGGAGCGGCCGGCCTGTCGGCAGGCCAGCCGCGAAAACTCCGGGGACTGAACAAGGCCGCAGCGAATGTCGCCGCGTCAGCGTGGGGACATCCGCTGCAGCGTCCCGTCGCGCAGGACGTACTGGTGCCAGACCGCCATCGCGGCATGCAGTCCGGCGAGGTAGAGGATGATCGTGCCGGCATTCTCATGAATGTCCGCGATCAGGCCCGGTGCGCCCTGCACCCGCTCGGTGATCGCCGGAAGCTGGAGGCCGAAGAAGGAAACTGGAACACCGAGGCGCGAGGCGGCGTACCAGCCGCTCAACGGCAGGGCAATGAGGAACAGATACAGCAGCGCATGTCCGGCTTTGGCGGCAAGGGCGAGACGGCCATTGGACTGCGGCGCGTCCGGGGTTGCGCCCACAAGGCGCAGGATCAAGCGCGGAAGCACCAGGACGAGCACGGCCAACCCGAACGAGAAATGCAGCAAGGGCGGGTTTTCGGCCATATGACGGCCTCCCGTCGAGGTCAGCCAAGCCCCGAGGATCAGCAAGGCCGTCAGCCAGTGGATGACGATCATGCTTCTGGAATAACGGGCCGGATCATGAGGCATGGCGGAATCTCCTTGCGACGGTCGCAGTGCTTGAGCGACAGCGAGATGGGATTGCTACTTGATGGTGGTCTTGGGCCGCACGGTCGTCCCGAGCAGGGTGTTGGAGGATGTTCCGCCTACGGCGTCGTTCTCCGAGGCTGGCGGCCGCTGACGCCTCGATCCGTGACGGTCGTTATCGCGATCCCTGTGCCGGAACTTGACGATTTCGAGGGTTTCCGGATCGACCTTGGCCTTGAAAGCCAGGCCGTTCCGGTCGGTTCCCCGGATTTCGTAACAGCCGTCGTCGATCTTGATCCTGGCAACGGTCCAGCCTTGACCGGCAGCCATCGTTTCGACCGCTTCCCGCGGCTTCCATCGATCCATCGAGACATGACAATCGTCGTCGTCAGCCTTGGCGATACCGGGACCGGAAAACGCCAGAACGAGGATCGCGGCCAGCAAATGTTTCATCGTTTCATTGTTCCTGATCAACGCGCTTTCGGGGGGAACCATGGCACGCTCTCCTGACGAACGCCTGAAGCGGCGATGGGCCGGTCTTCAGCAAACCGACAGCATCGGACGCTAGGCAGGAGGGTGGCGAGACGGGTGACCCTGGGATGAGAGTTTTACTGATCGAAGACGATGCAATCCTCGGAAAGGCCGTGCGCGAGCAGGTCGCGGCCCTCCACTCGGTGGACTGGGTGACACGGCTCGATGCGGCTCGCGAACATCTCCAAAGCGCGGCATACGATCTCATCCTGCTCGACCTGATGCTCCCGGACGGATTGGGCATCGCCTTTCTCAAAAAGCTTCGAGCCGAGGGCAGCGTGACGCCGGTCATCATCCTGACGGCGCTCGACCAGATCTCCGACCGCATCGTGGGCCTCGATGCCGGCGCCGACGACTACATGATCAAGCCGTTCGATCTGTCGGAGCTCTCCTCGCGGCTGAACGCCGTGGCGCGGCGATACAGCGGCAACCCGAATCCTCTCATCGAGATCGGCGACCTGCGCATCGATCTCGCCGCCCGGACCGTGATGCACGGCGCGCGCCCTGTCGAGCTTACCGGGCGCGAATGGGCGCTGTTCGAAGCATTTCTGCAGCGGCCCGGCATCGCGATGACCAAGGCGCAGCTCGAAGACCGGCTCTATGCGTTCGGCGCCGAGGTCGAGAGCAATACGATCGAGGTTCACGTCAGCAGACTGCGAAAGAAGCTCGGCCACGGCGCGATCGATACGGTGCGGGGCATCGGGTATCGTCTCGGAACGGCAAGATGATGCGGCCCAGGAGCCTCCAATGGCGGCTCTCGCTATGGCTGGGGCTGGGGCTGACGGTGTTATGGGCGCTTGCCGCGGTCGTGACCGCGCAGATGCTGCGCCATGAAATGGACGAGGTGTTCGACAGCGCCCTCGAAGAGACGGCGCAACGCATCCTGCCGCTTGCGGCGATCGAGATCATCGGCCGCGATGCCGACGACACCGAACAGCGCGTTGCCACGCTCCGCCAGCACGACGAGTATTTCACCTATGTCGTGCGCGATGCGGCGGGCAAAGTTCTGCTGCGATCGCACAGCGCCGACCTCGCTGCATTCCCGCCGTTTTCCGGAATGGGCTTTGCCACGACGCCGACACACCGTCTCTACTCCGACGCGACCCTCCAGCAGAATCTGACCATCACCATCGCGGAGCCCCTGTCGCATCGCCGAATGACCGCCGGGCGACTGTTGCTCGGGCTGAGCCTGCCGTTGGCCGTCATTGTCCCGCTCGGCTTGATCGGCATCTGGGTCATTGTCCGGCTGTCCATGACCCCGGTTCGGACCTTCCGCTCGCAGATCGAGGCGCGCGGCGGCGGTGATCTGACACCCATCGACGCGGAGGACCTGCCTTCGGAGATCGGCCCCGTCGCCAAAGCGGTCAACCACCTTCTGGACCGATTGACGCGTACCTTGCAGGCCGAGCGCAGCCTGGCGGCCAAATCGGCCCATGAGCTGCGGACACCGGTGGCTGCGGCACTGGCGCAAGCGCAGCGCATGATCGCGCAAGCGCCGGACGACGCCACGCGCGAGCGCGCCGAGGATATGCAGATCGCCTTGCGGCGCCTTTCCCGCCTCACCGAGAAACTCATGCAACTGGCGAGAGCCGAGGGGGGACGCCTTCTCGCCGAGGCGCCGGTCGAGATCGGCGCCATCCTGCGGATGGTCGTGAGCGAATTCGACGGGCAGGCCGAGACTGCAGGGCGCATCGACCTGACACTGCCAGACGCGCCGGTATTCGCAAGCATCGACGCCGACGCCTTCGCCATCCTGGCCCGGAACCTGATCGAAAACGCCCTCAAGCATGGCGTGCGGGACGAGCCGGTCGCCGTCACCTTGTCGGCAGACGGCTGTCTGCGCGTCACGAACGCCGGCCCGGTCGTGCCTTCCGCAGTGCTTGCGCGGCTGAGCCAGCCCTTCGAGCGCGGTCAGGCTCTGGTGCGGGGGGCCGGCCTCGGGCTCGCCATCGCCCGGACCATCGCTGCCGGAACAAATGGGCGGATAGAACTCCAATCTCCCGCGAGCGGCAGAATTGACGGGTTTGAGGCAAGGTTCTTCATAGACAAATGATCATCGACATCGACGCCAGATGCTGAAAGGCAACTCGGGAGACCATGGACACTGACGCCCTGCTCAGCCGCCTTGCGGTATCGCTTTCGATCGGTCTGCTGATCGGCCTGGAGCGTGGATGGCGTACCCGCAACGAGGAAGACCATCAGCGAGCGGCAGGTCTACGAACGTTCGCGCTGACCGGTCTCACCGGCGGCATTACCGGCGCCCTGGCCCGGCAGTTCGAATCTGGCCTTGTGATCGGTCTTGTTTTCCTCGGGTTCACCGCGGCATTCGCTTCCTACCACTGGCTCGAAGCGCGGGCCGAACGAAATTACAGCGCGACATCCGTCGTCGCCGGCATAGCCACATTCCTGCTGGGAACGCTTGCCGTCGTCGGCGACCTTTCAGCCGCTATCGCCGGGGCTGTTGCCACGGCTGTGCTGCTTGCCCTGCGCGAGCCGTTGCATCGTTGGGTCGCATCGCTGAGCTGGAATGAGATCCGGTCGGGCCTGACGCTTCTGGCGATGACCTTTCTCATGCTGCCGATCCTGCCGAACAGGCCGGTCGATCCCTGGGGCACCGTCAATCCATATGAGATCTGGTTGCTGACCATCCTGATCGCCGCGGTCTCCTTCGCCGGCTACGTCGCCGTCCGCGTGTTCGGGGACCGGCTTGGCGTCCTGATGACGGCGATTGCGGGCGGGCTCGCCTCTTCGACAGCGACGACCTTGACGCTAGCAAGGCTTGCCCGCCGGCACCCCGAGTCCAGCACGCTGCTTTCCTGTGGTGTGCTTCTTTCCGGCTTGACCATGATCATCCGCGTTGCAGTCGTCGCGACGGCCTTGAACCCAAGCTTGCTTCCGCATCTCAAATGGCCATTGCTCATCGGCGGTGGTGTGCTCGCCATCGGCGCCGGGCTCCTGCTGCTACAAAGTCGCGGCTCCTCCGAACAGCCGGAACTTACGATCACCAACCCGCTGGAATTGGCGCCTGCCCTGAAAATGGGGACGCTCATCACCGTGGTCATGGTGGTGTCGCATCTGCTTCAGCAGTCATTCGGGAATGCGGGCGTCCTGGTGACAGCCGCTGCTTCGGGGATCGCCGATGTGGATGCGATTTCGATCTCCATGGCCCGCCTGGCGTCGCATTCGATCGAGCCCGGTCTTGCGGCAGATGCGATCCTGATCACCGTGGCCATGAATACACTTGTCAAAGCCGTGATGGCGGCATGGGTCGGAGGCTCAAGGATCGGCGGGCGAGTCGGCGCCCTTAGCGTGCTCGGCGTGGCGTCCGGCGTGGCAGCGTCCCTGTATCTCGGCCGTCCGTGAATTGAGGGGGGAGATTGCGGCCGGGCATGCGGCCACACTTGGGCCTTAGCGGGCCGGTCTGGTCGGCTGTAAGCGACGGTTTCGGGGGAGTGGCGTCGCTGATCTCCCCGAAATCGGGTAATGCAAGCGCGGCCGCGCTGTTCTGTCACGCGTTGCGGAGCGATGCCACGATCTTGTCTTTTAGCATCAGCCGCTGGCGGCGCAGATCGGCCTCGGCCGCTTCGGAAATGGCGTCGAGACGTGTCTCGGACCGATGAATCTTGTCGTTCACCGCGTCATACTCCGTCAAAACATGCAAAAACTCCGGGCTTTTCGCCTTCAGGGCATGAATGGCGTCCATCTGGTCCGGGAATTCGTCGCCAAGAGTGTGAGGGGTATTCGACAAGGTTCTTCTCCTTTTTCTGCAATTTCGCCCAGCGTCAGAGCTTCTCGACGCGCGCGACCTGATAGGTGACAAACGCGCCCTCCCGCCCGACCGAGATGTATTCGCCAAGACGGAGGCACTCCTCGCCCAGGCGGAACCCGATCTCGTCGTCTCGATCACCCGGCTCGTAATCGAAATACCACTGCCCGCCGGGCTTGCGCCGCAACAGCCCTATGCGGGCGGTCTCACCGTTCCGGAAATATCGGACGCGACAGGCGTCCCGAGATTTCTTCCATTCGAGCGGATCAAGGAACCCTTCGTGGTTGAGCGGAACCAGAAGATCATAGCCTTCTTCCCGATCTCCCTCCGGATGATCTTTGCCGCGAGCGAGAACCAACCGCACGTGGCGGAAACTTGAGGGTAGTTCTTCTGCCTTGACCACAATCCGATCCTTCCTTCTTCCCCCTGATACGCCATTGGCAAGGGAACTTTGTTGATCTGGCGCAAGTGAGATCGAGGCACCCGTCATCCATCGCCGGTAGTTACAGGCGAAATTCCTGCCCCTGCCGCGGCACGACACTTGGCCAGCCCAACTCACGCTCGATCCGGACGCGCAGCGCCTCAGAGGCTTCCGGCTCGCCGTGGACGATGAACACTCGCCGCGGCGCTCGCTTGAATCCCGAAAGCCAGCGCATCAATTCGTTGCTGTCGGCATGGGCCGACAGCATGTCCAGTTGTGCGACTTCGGCATTGATCGGCACCCAATCCCCATGGATCTTGAGATCCTTCGCGCCCTGTTGCAGCGTTCGCCCGCGTGTTCCGGGAGCCTGGAAACCCGAGAGCAGGATCGTGCATCTCGCATCGGGACCGAACGTCTTGAGATGATGGAGCACGCGCCCTCCGGTCGCCATGCCGGACGCAGCGATGACGATCTTCGGATACCGGCTCGCCGTGATCGCCTTCGACGCTTCGACATCGTCGACGTATTGAGCGACGCCGAAGGCTCCGCGGCATGTCGCGTGGTCGAGTTTATGATCGCGCGGGTGCCGGCACATCATCTCTGTTGCGTCGATAGCCATCGGACTGTCGAGGAAGATCGGTATGGATGCGAGGCGCCCGGCCAGCTTCAGTCTCCAGAAATAGTAGAGGAGCTGCTGCGCCCGGCCGACGGCGAAGGCCGGTATGACGAGCGTGCCGCCGCGTTTCACGGTGCGTTCGGCGATTGCCCCGAGAGCCTCGGCCGGATCCTCCGCCGGATGAACCCGGTCGCCATAGGTGGACTCGACCACGACGTAGTCGGATTCTCCACCCGATACGGGATCTGGGAACAACGCATCGTCGTAGCGCCCGATATCGCCTGAAAACACCAGGCTGCGGCCTCCCCAGTGGATCTCGGCATGCGCAGCGCCCAGAATATGGCCGGCGTGGCGGAAACGCAGCGTCAAGCCGCTGGGCAGCGCAATCGTCTTGTCGAACGGCACGGGCGCAACATGTTCAAGAGCCCGCCGCGCATCGTGCACGCCATAGAGGGGCAAGGCGGGGGTATGCTTCGACAGGTCATGTCTGTTCAGGAACTCGGCATCCTTCTCCTGCAGGAAGGCACTATCCATCAGGATCAATTCGGTGACGTCCCGCGTCGATTCCGTCGCGTAGATCCTGCCGCGGAAGCCGTCCCGGACGAGCCGAGGCAGGTATCCGGAGTGGTCAAGATGGGCATGCGTCAGGATGACGGCCTCGATCGTGTCCGGTTGGACCGGGAGCTTCTCCCAGTTCAGTTCGCGCAGGTTTTTGAGCCCCTGGAACAGACCGCAATCGATAAGGATATGATGGCCGTCATAGGTGAGGAGGTGCTTTGATCCTGTGACGGTTCCGGCCGCACCGAGCGATGTCAATGTGAGCATATGCGGCCTCTCGCGGGTTTCCGTGGCTGGAGAAGATCTGGCGCCCACGCATTCGGCATCAGATCTGGTCATGGTGCGGTGGACGATGTCGCCCGCGTTCGAAGCGCCGTGCTCTCAGACGCCGACGGATCGCGCTCGCGTTGAACGGGAGCACTCCCATCACCACCGCGTATCCCGTCCGACAGGAGGCGCAGACCATTCAGCACGACCAGAACGGTACCGCCCTCATGCCCGATCACCGCGAGCGGAAGTGGCAGATCGAAGAACAGGCCGCCGGTCACCAGCACCAGCATGGCGCCGATCGCGACGACGAGGTTCTGCCGGATGATCGCAGCCGTCCTGCGTGCCAGACGGTGCGCATCGGCCAGCTTCTTCATGTCTTCTGACAGCAGGGCGACGTCGGCGGCCTGCAGTGCGACGTCCGACCCCGCTGCCCCCATCGCGATGCCGACATCGGCACGAGCCAATGCGGCGGCATCGTTGACGCCATCGCCGACGAAAGCGACCTTGCCATCACGCGCGAGGTCGCCGACCTGGAGCACCTTGTCCTGGGGCAGCATCTCGGCATGAACCTCATCGGGAGCAAGGCCAAGTTCCGCACCAATGCGTAAGGCCACCGGCCTGCGGTCACCTGTCATCATGACGATGCGGTTGACGCCTCCGGCGCGAAGCGCAGCCAGCGCCGGAGCAGAACTGGCTCTCGCTTCGTCCGCGACGCTGACGGCACCCAGAACAGTCGCGCCGCGCCCGAGGTAAACCACGGTCTGGGAACTGTCGGCGAGTTCACGGAATGCGGGATCATGGACGGAAGCGCCCATCTCCGCGACGAGGTGGGCGTTCCCGGCCCATATCGGGCCAAACACGTCGTGGCCAATGATACCGGCGCTCGGGCGGGAGCTGACGTCCACGACCTTCGCCGGCTCGATGCCGTTCGCAACAGCCTCCCGGCGGATGGCCGCCGCGACATGATGCTCCGAATGGGCTTCCAGCCCGGCCAGAAGTGAGAGAAAGCGGCGCTCCTCTCCGTCCAGGGCAACGATGAACGTCACCGCCGCTCGACCATTGGTCAGGGTTCCGGTCTTGTCGAAGGCAAAGGTATCGACCGCGGCGAGTGTTTCGAGCGCGCCGCCCCCTTTGAACAGTACGCCGCCGCGTGCCGCGGCGGAGAGGGCCGACAGGATCGCAGCGGGAACCGATATGACGATCGCGCAGGGGCTGGCCGCGACCAGGAGTGTCGCGGCCCTGTAGAGGGCCTGTTCCCAATCCCGGCCAAGCCAATAGAAGGCAGCGAAGGCGAGACCGGCTCCCAGCAGGACAGCGATGGTATAACGCTGGCCGAACCATGCGCTGAAGCGCTCGGACGGCGCCTTCGCTTCCTGAGCCTCGGTCACGAGCCGGATCATGCGCGCGATCGTGCTGTCGCCGACCGTGCGGATGACGGTCACGTCCAGGACGCCGTCGAGATTGACTGTGGCCTCGAAGACCTGCTGTCCAGGCTCCTTGGAGACTGGCATGGACTCGCCGGTGATATTGGCCTCGTCGATGCCGCCGCGGCCATGCAGGATCACGCCGTCGGCCGGCACGCGGGCACCCGGGCGCAGCACCACCACGTCTCCGACGACAAGGTTGGAAGCGGGAACCTCGGCGACCGTGCCGTCCTCGCCTTTGCGGAAAGCCGTCTCCGGGCGTAGCGCCATCAGGGCCTCGACGGCACGGCGTGCACGCCCCAAAGCCTGATGTTCAAGCGTGGTCGAAATGCTGAAAAGCGTCAGGAGCACGGCGCCCTCGAACGGCGCTCCAACGGCAGCAGCAGCTATGGCTGCGACCACCATCAGCAGGTCGATGTCGAGGACGTGCTCGCGCCACAGCGCAGACAGGGCACTCCAGGCCGCCGGGATGCCGCCGGCAGCATAAACCAATACAAGGCCGGGCCACCGAAGACCGGAGATCCCTTCCGTCGGCGGCCAGGTCCCAATGACCGCCAGGATCATCCCCAGCACCGCCAG
>JARYGW010000249.1:0-8868 GCA_033792295.1 Allobosea sp. | reverse complement strand
AGAGCGTCGGCGAGGCTGGTTTCCTTGGCGGCGCGCGCCGGTGCGGTTTCCCCGCGCCCTGCGAGCAGCCGCGACAGCCCTTCGCGGACCGGCCCGAGCGAACGGGTCGCCCCCCACGAGGCCAGGCCGGCGAGCAGCGCGACGGCAGAGACGGCGCCGATAGCGGCGATCGGCAGGCCGGACGAGGCCGCCGCATAGGCGCAACCGCCGGCGAGCAGCGCCGAGCCGGCAGCCGTCAGCGGCTGGCTGACCGTCAGATGCGAGAGAGGGCCGAGGGCGTTGCCCATGCAGTCAGGTCGTTTCTTGGTCTGGCCCGCTCTCTCACGCTACACCGGGCTGGTCGCTGGATCGTCAGGCGGCGCGGCTGGCCTTGGTCTGGGCCTCGGCCCCGCCGTCACGGATCACCGCGGCGAGGTCGAGCAGCGCCACGATGTCGGTGTCGAGCAGGACGAGCCCCTCGATCAGCCCGTGCTCGTCACGCTCCAGGTCTGGAGCAGGACGAACCGCGGAAACCGGAACATCCACGATGTCCGAGACCGAGTCGACCAGCAGACCGGCCGTCTTGTCCTCGACGTCGACGACGACGATGACATGGGTCGCGGTCGCATCGGTGACGCCCATGCCGATCGCGGTGCGCAGGTCGTAGACCGCCAGGATGACGCCGCGCAGGTTGAGCACGCCGCGCACATGCGGAGCCGCATGCGGCAGCGGCGTCGTCGCCTGCCAGCCCTTGATCTCGCGGACCATGCCGACATCGATGCCGAAGGTGCGGTCGCCGACCTTGAAGGTGACGATCCGACGCGCCGCCGCCTCCGGCTGCGCAGACGAGAAGTGCTTGTCGCCGAGTTGGAGGCTCATGGTCATCCAGCCATCTTGAGGTCAGATTGAAGGGTCCGGTCGCCGGAGGCAGCGAGCCGCAGCATCGAGTCGATATCGAGGATCAGGGCAACGAGGCCGTCGCCGAGGATGGTCGCAGCCGACGCGCCGTTGACCGCGCCGTAATTCGCCTCGAGGCTCTTCACGACGACCTGCTGCTGGCCGACGATCTCGTCCACGGCGATGCCGACATTGTTACCGCGCTCGGTCTCGGCGATGATGACAATGTTCTCGTTGGTGGTGCCCATCGAGCCCATCACGTCGCCCAGCCGGTAGAGCGGCGTCACCTCGCCGCGCCAGCGCAGGACCTCTTGGCCGAAAGGCAGGCGCTCGATCGGGGTCGAGGCGAGGTGCTGCGTCTCGATCACCGAGGCGATCGGGATGACGTAGCGGTCGTCGCCGCAGCGGATCACCATGCCCTCCAGCACGGCGAGCGTCAGCGGCAGGGCGAGCGTGAACTTGCAGCCCCGACCGGGCTCGGAATCGACGCTGATGCGCCCTCCGAGCGACTCGACGTTGCGGCGCACCACATCCATGCCGACGCCACGGCCGGAGATGTCGCTGACCGCTTCCGCCGTCGACAGACCGGCGGCGAAGATGAGCTGGTCGATCTCCTCCGGCTGCAGGCGCTCATCGGCGCCCACGAGACCGCGCGACCGGGCCTTGGCGAGCAGCCGGTCGCGGTTGATGCCGCGCCCGTCATCGGTCACGGAGATGACGATACGGCCGGCGCGATGCTCGGCGATCAGCTTGATCGTGCCTTCGCGCGGCTTGCCCGCCTCGGCGCGCTCGTCCGGCGTCTCCAGCCCGTGATCCATCGAGTTGCGGATCATGTGGGTCAGCGGATCGGCGAGTTCCTCGATGATGGTCTTGTCGACCTCGGTGTTCTCGCCCTCCAACACGAGGCGCACTTCCTTGCCGAGCGCCTGGGCGAGCTCGCGCACCAGCCGCGGCATGCGCTGGAACACGGCCTTCACCGGCTGCGCACGCACGGCCATGACATGGTCCTGCAATTCGCGCGTCTGGCGCGACAGGGTCAGCATGCCCTCGGCGGTCTTGGCGTGGACGTCATAGGGCAGAGAACGCACGCATTCGACCAGCATCGACTGGGTGATGACGATCTCGCCGACGAGGTTCATCAGCTTGTCGATGCGATCCAGGTCGACGCGCACGCTGACGGCCTGCCGCTGCCGGGCGGACTGGTCGTTGGCCGGTGCGCGCGGCGGCGTGCGAAGCGCGACGGCAGCCTCGGCGACGGGCGCGGGAACCGCGGCCGGTTCGGGCCGGATGTGGGGCTCAGCCGGCGCGTCAGCCGCCGGGCCGAGCTTCGCCAGGATGGCGGAGAGATCCGCGGCGACGGAGGTCGGAACTTCGGGCTCGGAGGTCGGAGCGGCGGCGGGCACTTCCTCGATGGCCGGCGCGTCCTCGGCCAGCACGATCTCGAACTCCTCGTTGGCGAGGCTGAAATCGAAGCGGCCATGCAGCTCCTCGACCGACAGCTCGGTGCGCAGCTCGATGTCGAAGCGCATCCAGCAGTCGGTAACGTCAAGGCTTTCCAGCGCCGGCACCTGGCTCAAATCGCAGCGGATCGCGACGATGTCCTCGGCCGGCAGCGAGCCGAGCACGACGCGCGGCTCGATCACGCGACGGAAAAGATCGCTCTCCGGCGCGATGCGCAACCGCATGTCGCGACCGGGCTTCGCCGCCGGTTTCGGAGTTGGCGCGACGGGCTCGTCATCGTCCCAACCATCGTCGGCCTGGGCCGGTGCCACGCCGGTCTTGGCCTCGACCATGGCGAGCAGGTTGCCGAGCGCAGCGATGCCGGGAGGCGCATCCGACTCGGCAGACGGAACAGGAGCTGTCGGCTCAGGCTCAACCACGGCAATGGGAGCCTGCACCTGCTGCTGAACCTGCGGTTCCTGGCCGACCCGCTCCAGCGCTGCGAGAAGATCGGGCCGCTCGACGGCCGGCTCGTCGTTGCGCGCCGCCGCGACAAGGTCGGCGACCGCGTCCGAGCAGCGTAGGAACAGCGAAAACGGCGCATCCGCGATCGCGACGCGGCCGGACCGCAGATGGTCGAGCGAGGCCTCGAAGACATGCGCGAAAGCAACGAGTTCGGTGCAGCCGAAAGCCCCCGCCCCGCCCTTGATCGAGTGGATGGCGCGGAAGGCCGCGTTGACATCCTCCGGGTCGCTCGAGCCCTCGTCGAGAGCTTGAAGCTTCTGCTCCAGCGCTCCAAGGAGCTCGTCGCATTCCTGGAAGAAGGTCTGCTTGAGTTCTGCCAACGGATCCACGGCGGAGCCTTCAGTTCTGGTAGCGGGCGACGAGGCCGAGCAGGGTGTTGGGCTCGAAAGGCTTGACCATCCAGGCGCTGGCGCCGGCGCGGCGGCCTTCCGCCTTGATCTCGGCCCCGTTCTCGGTGGTCAGCACGATGATCGGCGTGTTCTGTCCGGCCGGGCGCGAGCGGCAGGCGCGCGTGAACTCGATGCCGTCCATGATCGGCATGTTGAGGTCGGTGATGACGAGATCGGGCTTGAACTGCTCGAACTTGCTGAGCCCGTCCTCGCCGTTCTCGGCTTCGGCAACCTCATGGCCGGCATTCCGCAAGGTCAGGCTGAGCAGGCTGAGCAGCGTCTTGGTATCGTCGATGGCCAGGATCTTCATGCCTGTCACTCCAGAACGAGGGGGCTCCGAGCGGCATCGAAGCCGATCGCCCGCAAGGATTCGCGGCACTCCGAGGAGGCCGCCTTGAGCGTGACCGAGAGCCCGCGCGCGACGGCGCTGACCGCTGCGGAATGGAGCAGCTGGATCCAGAGGCTCGGCAGCGGTCCGGCCCCGGCGCATTCGACGGCAATGCTTTCGTTCTGCTCCAGGGCGACCAGAAGCTGATTGCGAAAAGCGGCCGCCTCGGAACGTCCGAGGAAGGGCGGGAGCGAGACGGTGATGACCATGAAGGCGCGACCCTGGATGATGCCGGCCAGCATCGCGCCAAACTGGTAAAAATTTCGCTAAACGGCGCCGCCCGCGTCAATCATTCGGGCATTTCGGCGGCAGTTCCGACTTTGTCAGAAGATCGCGTTGCTGATGGCGCGCGGCACCAACGTCACCACCCCATTCGTCTCGCGGTATTTGCGCGGCATGTTGATGATGCCGGACAGATGCACCCACAGATTGTTGGGCGAGATCGGCTTGACGATGATCTCATGCGCGCCGAGCTTCGCCGCCTGAACGACCGAGCGCTTGTCCGCTCGCTCCATCATCACCAGCACCGGCGCCTTGGCGAAGGGCGAGGTCTTCTGCGAGCGGATCGCCGCGAGGCATTTCGCCCCGCCGCCATCGGGCAGGTCCCAGTCGAGAATGACGATGTTCGGCTGCTTCTGGATGAAGATCGCCGCGGCGGAAGGCAGGTCGGCCGCCTCGAAAATGCGATGAAGCTGTGCCTGGTACAGCATCGTACGGATGATGCGCCGGTAATGCGGGCTGGCATCGATCACCAGCACGGACAGATTGGGAAAGGACGGCGCGATATGCATGGCGCTGACTCGAAACTCTCTCACTCAACTCGACTTGGGCATCGGCCCGAACCGTGGAACGCGGTATTCGGGGCGAACCGCTACAAAATCAAAGACCCGGCCTCGACCCGCTACACCTTCAGCCCGATCCGGAAACCGCCCCAGTGCCGGCCCTTGACCAGGATCGGCGCCGAGAGATCCTCCATCACCAGGAACTCGCCGCCGCCCATGTCGCGCCGGTAGCTCTGCAACAGGAAGGGTTTGCGGTTCCGCGCCGCCGCGAGGCCGGTGCGGTCGTCGAAGATGCGGCGGTTGCGGCAATTGGCGTTGTTCCACACAGGGTCGCTGCCCTGGGCCTGCGAATATTTGCGGTTATGCGTCGGCAGGAAACCATGGCGGTCCACCGCCGCGCAGAAGACGATGCGGCCGTTCGAGGCCAGGAGCTTCTCCTGAAGCGGCGGCAAGAGCCGGTCCGTCAGTCCGATGAAGCGGGTCAGATATTGCTGCGGGTCGGAACCCGGCACAGGCACATAGGTTTCGTCGAACAGCTCGGCCATGCCGATCTCGCCGCGCGCCAGCGCCTGCTCGAACAGGGCCGCGATGGTTCCAGCCGTCTCGACGACCGTCGCGATCAGCTCGGATTGTGTCGTGCGCACGCCCGAAGCCGCGATCGACCCGAGAATGCCCTCGCTGATCGCCACCAGCGCGTCGGTGCGCTGCGCCGCCCGCTCCAGGCTTTCCGTCGATCGGTCGACTCCCGCCACGAGCCCGGCCAGGTCCTGCCCGGCCTTGGCGCAGGCGACCGCATTCGCCCGCGTCGGCTGCGAGACCGCCTCGATCTCCCCGATAAGCTGGACGACCGAGCGGCCGAAACTGTCGAGCTCGCCGATCTGCGACGAGATCGTCCGACTGCCTTCGATGGCGCGCCGCGCGGTCTGCGCGTTCTCCTCGCTACGCTTGGCGAGCGTATTGACGGCTTTCACCAGCAGGTCGAGCTGGGTCGCGCTCGCCGCCGTCGCCTCGCGCGTCTGCTCGGCCAGCGCCTTCACCGCGGCTGCGATCACGGCGAACCCCCGGCCGGCCTCGCCGCTGCGCGCCGCCTCGACGCCGGCATTGATCGCCAGGAGCTGGATCTCGCGGGTGATCGCCTGGATCGCATCGCTGGACGCGCGGGCCTTGTGTGCGTCGCTGACGGCCTGCGCCAACGCCTGCGACATCGACTGCGCCTCTTCCGACAATGTCTCGATATCGTTCTGCGCCGCGTTCAGCCCGAGCTTGACCGAGCCGGTGACCCGCTCCAGCCCGCTGCGCACGGCGGATGCCGCGGCCTGCGCGCCTTCTGCCGCCTGCTGGATCGCGTTGTTGGCATGCGAGACCTGATCGACCGCACCGACGACGCGGCGGAGCCCCACCGTCTGCCCTTCGAGCTGATGGCTGACATCGACGATACGGCCCGCGACGTCGGTGATCTCGGCTCCAAGCTTGCCGAAACGTTCCGCGATCTCGCGTACGGCACGAGCCGCACCGGTTTCGACCGGCGCATCCTCATTGGCGGGCTTGATCGCAGCCGGCATCGCAGCGGTCGGATCGGACTCCGATGGTAGCCCTTCGACCTTGAGAGCCTGTGCCTGCATGGCGCGATCCCTGGCTGGATTCCTTCCAGAAGGTAGCCAAACGCGGTAAACTGGCGGTTAAAGGCGTCTGTATGCGGCTCGAGCTGCCGAATGGCTGTCCCGAGAGAGCGACAAGGCGGACCCGCACCGGGAACGGCGGATGCCACGGGAACATCCGTCGCTCCGGCAAGTCGTCATCAAGACGATCCAATATGGTGGAGCCCGAACGCCAAAAGCCCACCACGAACCCGAGCCTGCAGGAGAGAGCCGTCATGACAGCAGTTTCCATCATCTCGCGCCGCAGCCTTTTCATGCTGGGCGCAAGCGCCACCCTCGCCGCCTCCGCCCCCAGGGTCTGGGCCCAGGCCCCGGCACCGGCAGCGCCCGCCGGACCGTTCTCGCTGCCGAAACGCGCCTATGAGGCGAACGCGCTCGAACCGCATATCGATGCCGCGACGATGGACATCCATTACAATCGGCACCATGCCGCCTATGTCGCGGCGCTCAACGGCGCGGCAAAGGACAATGGCGTTATCGCCAAGGCTTCGGTCGGCGAATTACTGGGCGAGCTCAACCAGTTGCCCGAGAGCCTGCGCACGCTGGTCCGCAACAATGGCGGCGGCCATGCCAACCATACGATGTTCTGGGAGGTGATGGGCCCCGGAGCCGGCGGCGCGCCCGGCGGCGAGGTCGCAGCCGCAATCACCCGCGACCTCGGTGGCTTCGACAAGTTCAAGGCCGATTTCGAGGCGGCCGGCCTCAAGGTCTTCGGCTCCGGCTGGGTCTTCGTCACGGTCGACAAGGCCGGCAAGCTCGCCCTGCTGCCGCAGCCCAACCAGGACAGCCCCCTCATGGGCGGACACAAGGTGCTGTTCGGCAACGACGTCTGGGAGCACGCCTATTACCTGAAATACCAGAACCGCCGCGCCGACTATCTCAAGGCCTGGTGGAACGTGGTGAACTGGGCGAAGGTCGAGGAACGCTATGCTGCGGCGAAGGCCGGCAAGCTCGCGATCTAAGTGTGCACCGGAAGGCACGGGTCATCTCGGGTCAAGCTCGGGATGACCGTGAGGTTGCCGAGTTCGCCTAATGCCCGACCTTCGTCCCACCGCTCTCGCTGAGCCGCGGCAGGAACCAGGCGAGCAGCCCGACCAGCGGAATGAAGGAGCAGATTTTGTAGACCATCTCGATGCCGAGGATGTCGGCGAACTCGCCGAGCAGCGCCGCGGCAAGGCCGCCGAGGCCGAAGGACAGCCCATAGAAGAAGCCGCCGACCAGCCCGACGCGGCCCGGCAGCAATTCCAGCGCGTAGATCAGGATCGCCGCGAAGGCGCTCGACATGATGACATTGATGAAGATCGTCAGCACGCCGGTCCAGAACAGGTCCGCATAGGGCAAGATCAGCGTGAAAGGCAGCGCGCCCAGGATCGAGAACCAGATGATCTTGTTGCGCCCGATGCGGTCGCCGAGCATGCCGCCGCCGAGCGCCCCGGCGGCCGACGACGCCAGGAACAGGAACAGCATCACCTGCGAACTCTGGATCGAGATGCCGAACTTGCCCATCAGGTAGAAGGTATAGAACGAGCTGAAGCTCGCCGTGTAGGCGTTCTTCGAGAACAGCAGCACGATCAGGATGGTGATCGCGAAGGCGACGGAGCCGCGGCTGGGCCGGGCCGACGAAGCCTTGGCCACGCCGGCGGGCTTCGGCGGCCGCGCCCGGTCGAGCCTGGCATAGCTCGCCGCCGTCCAGACCATCAGCATCATCGCGACGAGCGCCGCGACCGAGAACCAGGCCAGGCTGCCCTGCCCGCGCGGCACGATGACGAAGGCCGCCAGCAGCGGCCCGAGCGCGCCGCCCGTCTGCCCGCCGACCTGGAAGATACCCTGTGCCAGTCCGTGCTGCCCGCCCGAGGCGTTACGCGCCATGCGCGTCGCCTCCGGATGGAAGATCGAGGAGCCGATGCCGACGCAGGCCGCCGAGAGCAGCAGGAGACCATAGCTGCCGGCATAGGCGAGGCCGATCAGTCCCGTCAGGGTGAAGCCCATACCGACGACCATCGAATAAGGCATCGGGTGCTTGTCGGTGTAGAGCCCCACTGCCGGCTGCAGCAGCGAGGCCGAGACCTGGAAAGTCAGCGTGATCAGGCCGATTTGCCCGAAATCCAGCCGGTAGGCGTCCTTGATGATCGGGTAGATCGCCGGAATCAGCGACTGGATCATGTCGTTCAGCAGATGCGTGAAGCTGAGCGCGATCAGCACGGGCATCATCGCGCGCTGTGCTGTCGAAACCTGGGCTGCGGCTGTCATTGGGATGTCTGGCTGATTCTGGCGTTAGGAAGCTGGCTTATGAAGCCTAGTAGACGATCCCACTCCCTGCGACAATTTGAGCGCCCCACGCCGGGAGGGAAGCCGCCATGCACACTGCACGCGACTTGCACTGGCGGGCGCCCCGAAGGCACGTATTGCACGCCAAGCTGAGATACGTAACAACATAACAAATCACAGTATTTCGGCCGGTAATCGTACTGTCATTCGAGCCACCTAAGCACGGATCGCCCTCTTTCACCTGACGCTACGGCGGAGATATCTATGCAGGCGCAACGATTGCTGATGATGACGGTGGCAGGAACGCTCGCTGCAGCCGCTCCCGCGGTGGCCCAGACCATCTACCCGATCAACCGCGCCGAGATCCTCGAAGGCTCGCATTTCGACTTCAAGGTCGAGTTCCCCGACGCTCCGGCCTCCGCCGACGTCAAGGTGACGATCAACGGCAAGCCCGCGGACGAGGTCTTCGGCAAGCCGACGACCTTCGCGCGGAACGAGGAAGGCCAGAAGCATTCGGCGCTCTGGCTGCGTGGCGCGAGCCT
>JARYGW010000248.1:7188-8989 GCA_033792295.1 Allobosea sp. | reverse complement strand
GCGCCTTGTGCTCGCCGTAGTAGAAATCGAGGTTCTTCACCGCGATCCGGACGGGAGCCTCGGCATCGAGCGACTGCGGGGAGAGTTCAAGGGTCGAAAGCATCGACATGGTCCTCAAGGTCGGGCGCGACCGGGTTGGATTCAAGTCTTATTTGCTACCGGCGACAAAGCGCCGGGCAATGATCGAAAGCAGCAGGATCGAGACCGTTATGATCAGCGAACCGGCCCAGGCGAGCTGCTGCCAGTTCTCGTAGGGTGCCGAAGCGAACTGATAGATCGTCACCGGCAAGTTGGAGACACCGCCGGCAAGCGTCGGCGAGAACCAGAAATTGTTGTTGAGCGCGGTGAAGATCAGCGGCGCGGTCTCGCCGGCGATGCGGGCCAGCGCCAGCAGGATGCCGGTCACCATTCCGGACTTCGCCGCGCGCCAGGTCACGCTGGTAATCACGACGGAAGGCGGCGCGCCGAGCGCCGCACCGGCCTCGCGCAACGGGCCGGGCACCAGGCTCAGCATGTCCTCGGTGGTGCGCACGATGACCGGGATCGCGATGATGCCGAGCGCCACGCCGCCGGCCCAGCCGGAATAGCCGCGGAAGGGCTCGACCAGGATGACGTAGACGAACAGACCGATCAGGATCGAGGGCGCCGAGAGCAGGATGTCGTTGATGAAGCGGATGAGGTTGGCGAGCTGCGAGCCCCTGCCGTATTCCGCGAGCCAGGTGCCGGCCAGCACGCCGATCGGCGTCGCCACCGCGATGCCGAGGAAGGTCAGCACGATCGAGCCGACGATGGCGTTGGCGAGGCCGCCCCCCTGCGTGCCGGGGCCTGGCGTGACCTGGGTGAAGGTGGCGAGCGAGAGCCCGCCGATGCCCTTCACCAGCAGCATGCCGAGGATCCAGAACAGCACGAAGATGGCGCAGAAGGTGAAGCCGGTCGCGATGATCTTCATCGCACGGTCGGCCGTCCGGCGCGACTGGCGCACGCGGCCCCAGGTTACGGGCGCGGCGGCCGGAGCGGAAGCGGTGGTCATGCTCATCTTATCCCAGCCTCAGAATTTCTTCACCCGGGCGACCAGAAGCCGCGCGATGACGAGGACCACGAAGGTGACGAAGAACAGGATGCAGCCGAGCGCGATCAGCGAGTTGAGCTGCAGGCCGAGCGCCTCGTTGAACTCGTTGGCGATGCGCGAGGCGATCGTCGATCCCGGGTCGAGGATCGAGGAGGAAAGCCGGTTGGCGTTGCCGACGACGAACGTCACCGCCATGGTCTCGCCCAGCGCGCGGCCAAGCCCCAGCATGATCGCGCCGATGATCGAGACGCCGGCCTGCGGCACCAGCACGTGGCGGACGACCTCCCAGGTGGTCGCCCCGATGCCGTAGGCGCTTTCGCGCAGCACCGAAGGGATCTGCTCCAGCATGTCGCGGGTGATCGAGGCAATGAAGGGCACGATCATGAAGGCGAGGATGATGCCCGCGGTGAAGATGCCGAGGCCCGAAGGCGAGCGCGAATAGAGGATCGTCCCGACGACGGGGATCCCCTCGACGAGGTTCGAGAGCGGCATCTGGACATAGTGTGCGAAGAGCGGCGCGAAGACGAACAATCCCCACATGCCGTAGATGATCGAGGGCACGGCGGCGAGGAGCTCGATCGCGGTGGCGACCGGCCTCTTGAACCAGGCCGGCGCGAGCTGCGTCAGGTAGACGGCGATGCCGAGCGAGAGCGGCACACCGATCACCAGCGCGATCAGCGCCGTCGAGAGCGTGCCGACGATCGCCGGCCAGGCGCCGTATTGCTCGTTCTG
>JARYGW010000248.1:0-7178 GCA_033792295.1 Allobosea sp. | reverse complement strand
GAAGCCGAGTCCGAACTCGCGGAAAGCCGGCCAGCCGCCGACGACCATCGAGAGCATGATGCCGGCCAGCAGGACGAGCACCAGCAGCGCGGCGAGGAAACTCGCATTGCGGAAGATGACATCGAAGGTCGCCTTCGGCGTCTTCCGGACGACCGGTGCCGAGGGAATACTTTTCATGTCGGTTACGGCGGTCATTCCGCGAGGCTCCGATAGCGCTGCCGAGGCTTTCCTGGCCGCTTGCCGGCCCGGTCGGCTTCAGCCCTCATCCTGAGAAGCGCTTCGCACGGCGCTCCGGCTCCTCAGGATGAAGGCCGCGTGGGTTCGGCGAGGCGGGATGGCCCCGCCGCGCCCGGTTGTTCAGGCAGCGATCAGAAGATCGGCTTGCCGGCGTTGTCGGTCACGCCCTTCCAGGCGGCGCGGACCTGATCCTTCACATTGCTCGGCAGCGCGACGTAGTCGAGGTCGCTCGCCAGCTTGTCGCCGCTCTTGTAGGCCCAGTCGAAGAACTTCAGCGCGGCCTGCACGTCGGCCGGGTTCTCCGGCTTGGCGTGAACGAGGATGAAGGTCGCCGAGGTGATCGGCCAGGCGCCGGCGCCCTTCTGGTTGTTAAGCGAGATGCCGAAGCCGGGCTGCTCGCTCCAATTGGCGTTGGCCGCAGCGGCCTTGAAGGCCTCGTCGGCCGGGGCCGGGAACTGGCCGTCGGCGTTCTTCACCAGAGCGTGGGAGAGCTTGTTCTGCTTGGCATAGGCGTATTCGACATAGCCGATCGAGTTGGCAACCTGCTTGACGGAAGCCGAGACGCCCTCATTGCCCTTGCCGCCGATGCCGACCGGCCATTGGACCGACTGGTTGGCACCGATCTTCGACTTCCACTCGGCCGAAACCTTCGAGAGATAGTCGGTGAACACGAAGGTCGTGCCCGAGCCGTCCGAGCGGTAGACCGGGTTGATGTTGGCGTCAGGCAGCTTCAGGTCGCCGTTCAGCGCCACGATCTTGGGGTCGTTCCACTTCTTGATGTCGCCCAGATAGATCTGCGCGATGATCTCGCCCGAGAGCTTGAGCTGGCCCGGCTCGACGCCGGCGATGTTCACGGCGGGCACGACGCCGCCCATCACGGTCGGGAACTGCACGAGACCGTCCTTGGCCAGGTCCTCGCCCTTGAGCGGGGCGTCGGTGGCGCCGAAGGCGACGGTCTTCGCCTTGATCTGGCGGATGCCGCCGCCCGAGCCGATCGACTGGTAGTTCAGGCCGATGCCGGTTTCCTTCTGGTAGGCCTCGGCCCACTTCGCATAGATCGGAAAGGGGAAGGTCGCGCCGGCGCCGGTGATGTCGGCGGCCTGGGCGGAACCGGCGATCCCGGCGGCGACGGCCGCGAGAACGAGAATCTTGCGCATTGAGATGTCCTCTCTGGGTCGCTGTTTGCAGCGGCCTCGTCAGAACACCTTCTGTATGACAGCCACATGACAGCCCGTCACAAAAACCGTCACAAAGCCTCGAGCCGCTCACGGCCCGTCAAGATTCAGGCCCCTGTGCGCGTGGCACCGAAGCGCGGCAGGATCGCCTTGAAGGTCGCACCCTGTCCCGGCTTGCTCTCGATGGTCAGCCGCCCGCGATGGCGCAGCACGATATGCTTGACGATGGCGAGGCCGAGACCCGTGCCGCCGGCCTCGCGGCTGGCCGCGGTGTCGATCCGGTAAAAGCGCTCTGTCAGGCGCGGCAGGTGCTCGGGCGCGATCCCCGGCCCGTCGTCGCGGACACAGACGCTGGCCTCCTCATCCTGGGCCTCCACCGTGATCGCAACCTCGCCGCCGCGCTTGCCGTATTTGATCGCGTTCTCGACGAGGTTCTCCATCAGCCGCAGCAATTCGTCGCGATCCCCCGGCACCTTCAGCGGCTCGGAAGGCGTCTTCAGCTTCAGCGTCACCTCGCGCTCGCGCGCCAGCAAGGTCAGCGAGTCCACGATTTCCCGCGAGATCCCGGCGAGATCGACCGGCGTGTCGGGCGCGACATGCGCGCGCTGCTCGATGCGCGAGAGCGACAGCAGGTCGTCGACGAGGCGTGCCATGCGCAGGCCCTGCTCGCGCATGATGCCGAGGAAGCGCTCGCGCGCACGTTCGTCGTTGCGCGCCGGCCCCTGCAGCGTCTCGACGAAGCCGAGCAGCGAGGCCAGCGGCGTGCGCAGCTCGTGGCTGGCATTGGCGACGAAGTCGACGCGCATGCGCTCGATGACGCGCTGCTCGCTGAGGTCCTCGAAGGTGAGCAGGGTCGGGTGCCGTTCGCCCGACCCGGCAAGCGCGGCGATATGGATGCGGAAGGTCCGTTCGACCGGGACCCGCTCGACGAGCTCCAAGGTCTTGCGCTCGCCATCCCGTGCGACCGCCTCAATCGCCTCGATCAGGTCCGGGTCGCGCAGCACCAGCGCGAGCAGCTTGCCGACCTCCAGCCCGGGAATCAGCGCGCGCATGGCCGGGCTGAGCGCCTGCGCCACGCCCAATTCGTCGAGCAGCACGACGGCGGAACCCAGCGCCTCGACGAAGCTGCGCGCGGCGGTGATGGGGAAGACGGCGGTGTCGATCATGGAACGCCTGGAGCCACCGGCGGTTACCGGCAGCGCCTTCCTGCGCATAACCGCGGAAGGCGTCAATTCCCTTCCGTGCGACAGCCGGCTAGGATTCATGGTGCAACGAGGAGCTGGCGATGGCCAAGAAGTTTTCGGGTTCGGAGCTCAAGAACGTCATGGACTTGCCGGCTGCGAAAGCCCGCGAAGCACCCCAGAAGGACAAACCCGGCCGCAAGCCCGCCAAGACGAAGGGTTTCGACATCGAGGCCGCCAACCTGCCGGAATCGATCATCGACGCCGCTTATCACAGCGGCGGCTATCCCTATGGCAAGCGGATAAAGCGCAAGCGCTACAACAGCGAGCTCAAGCCGCTGCAGATCGAACTGCAGAAGCTGACGCGCTGGGCCCAGAAGGAGGGCGAGCGCATCGTCATCGTCTTCGAAGGCCGCGATGGTGCTGGCAAGGGCGGCACCATCGCCCGCTTCACCCAGCATCTCAATCCGCGCCATGCCCGCGTCGTCGCTTTGCCCAAGCCCTCCGATACCGAGAAGGGGCAATGGTATTTCCAGCGATACGCCGCCGAGATGCCGACGGCCGGCGAAATGGTGTTCTTCGACCGCTCCTGGTACAATCGCGCCGGCGTCGAGCGTGTCATGGACTTCTGCAAGCCGGAAGAGACCGAGCACTTCCTGCGCGAGGCGCCGGTCTTCGAGGGCATGCTGGCGCGTGACGGCATACGCCTCGTCAAGCTCTTCCTGACCATCGGCCGCGAGATGCAGATGACGCGCCTGCACGCGCGCTGGCACGACCCTCTGAAGCGCTGGAAGCTCTCGCCGCTCGATTTCGAGGCGATCCCCCGCTTCGACGATTACTCGCGCGCCTTCGACGAGATGCTCGGCCGGACGTCGACCGAGGTGGCCCCCTGGTTCGTCGTACGCAGCAACGACAAGCTGCGCGCCCGGCTCAACGCCATCCGCCACGTCCTGCGCGCGATCCCCTATAAGGACAAGGACGAGCTCGCGATCGGTCCGCTCGACGACAAGGTCGTCGTCTCGGTCGCGCGCTATCTCGACGGCGGCGGCGAGCCGGAGGGCTGAGGAAGGCGCCCGCCCTCACGGCCCCATGATATGGTTCGGCAGCCAGGTCGTCAGCGGCGGCCACAGCGTGATCGCCGCGAGCACGACGAGCAGCGGCACGAGCCAGGGCAGGATCGCCTTCGACATCGCTTCGAACGAGACGTTGGCGATGTGCGTGACCACGAAGAGCACCACCCCGATCGGCGGATGGATCGTCCCGAGGATCAGGTTCAGGATCATGACGATGCCGAACTGCACCGGGTCGATGCCGAAGCTGTTCGCCGCCGGCACCAGGATCGGGATCAGGATCAGCATCGCCGCCAGCGCTTCCATGAAGCAGCAGGATCAGGTTGCAGACCAGCAGGAAGACCAGCGGGTGCGCGATGGTTTCGACGATCAGCGGCGTCAGCGTCTGCGGCACCCGCGAGATCGACATGCACCAGCCGAGCGCGCCCGCCGCCATCACCAGCACGGCGACGAGCCCCATCGTCTCCACCGTGTCGATCAGGATCGGCCAAAGCTGCTTCACCTCCAGCGTGCGGTAGACGAAGAAGCCGAGGAAGAGCGCGTAAAGGCAGGCGACAGCCGCCGCCTCCGTCGGCGTGACGAGGCCCGAGAACATGCCGCCGAGGATGATCGGCGGCGTCATCAGCGCGAAGAAACCGTTGAGGAAGCTGCGGCCGATCTCCCGGAAACCCTTGAATTTTTCCTTCCGGAAGCCCTGCCGGCGCGCGACGAACACGACCATCACCATCAGCGACAGCCCCATCAATATGCCGGGGATGACGCCGCCGATGAACAGCCTGCCGATCGAGACGTCGGCGGTGACGCCGTAGATCACCATCGGCAGCGAGGGCGGGATGATCGGACCGATCGTCGCGGCCGAAGCCGTGATCGCCGCCGCGGTCTCGGGCCGGTAGCCGGCCTTCTGCATCGCCCGGATCTCGATCGCGCCCGAGCCTGCGGCATCCGCCACCGCCGAGCCGACCATGCCGGCGAAGATCATGCTGGTCAGGATCGAGGCATGGGCATAGCCGCCGCGCAGCCAGCCGATCACGGCCGTGGCGAAAGCGACGATACGGTCGGTGATGCGCGCCGCCGCAAGGATATTGCCCATCAGGATGAAGAGCGGGGCCGCGACGATCGGAAAGGAATTCATCGCCTGTGCCATCTTCTGCGGCACGATCGACGCCGAGAGGTCGCCGATCAGCACGAAGGCGAAGGCGGCGAGCCCCATCGAGGCGAAGAGCGGGAAGCCGGCGAGGATCGAGAGCAGCCAGACGGCCGAGATCTTGAAGATCAGCGCGCTCATTCGGCTGGTTCCTGCAGCGTTGCGGCAACCGGCTCATAGGGCGAGCTGTGCCAATTGCGCAGGTTGCCGATGAATTCCGCAAAGCCCTGCAACAGCGTGACGATCCCGGCAAGCACCATCGGTGCGTAGAGCAGCCCCATCGAGAGCGGCACGGTCGTCGCCTCGAGATCGTAGTTCGACTGCACGAGATGGATGGAATACCAGGTCGTCAGCCCGCCGAAGACGACCATCGCAAGCTGCATGATCGCTTCTGCCGAGCGCCACCCCCGCGCCGGCAGCATGTCGTGGAAGAAGCGGATGCGGATATGGGCGCGGCGCCGGCTGGCGAGGATCCAGCCCACCACCGCGACCCACAGCATCAGGAAGCGCGAAACCTCGTCGGTCCAGATCAGCGGCTCGCCGACTGCCCGCGTGACGATGCCGAGCGTCACCGTGACGAGCAGCGCGACGAGAAGGATCGCCGCGACCACCTCCATCGTCCTGTCGAAGAGCCTGGGCCAGAACGTCATGCGGATGCCTTCGTGGTTGCGGGTCGAATCTCGCCGCCATCATCCCGGGCAAGCGGCTTTAGCCGCGCCGATCCGAGATGATCGGCACGGTTCCGGGGAAGCGCCTCACAGCGCCTGGATGCGATCCCAGAGCCCTTTGCCCCATTTGCTTTCGAACTTGCCCGGCACGCTCGCCAGAACCGGCTTGCGGAAGGCCTCGTTGTCGGGCGTCGTCACGGTCATGCCCGCCTTGCCGAGGCTGTCGGCGAGCCCCTTCTCCTGTTCCAGGATCTCGTTGTCCTGCCAGGTCGCGGCCTTGTCGACGGCAGCTACGATGACGTCGCGGTCGGCCTGCGGGATCTTCTTCCAGGCCGTCTCGTTCACGATGACGAGCCGCGGCGTGATGATATGCGCCGTCAGCACGAGATATTTCTGCACCTCAGCCAGCTTGGCCGAGGCGATGGTCGGTAGCGGATTCTCCTGCCCATCGACGGCGCCCTGCGAGAGGGCGAGGTAGAGTTCCGAGAAGTTCAACGGCGTGGGCCGCGCGCCCCAGGCTTCCGCCATCGCCCGGAACGTGTCGACCTCGGGCACCCGCAGCTTGAAGCCCTTCATGTCCTCGACGGAGTTGATCGGCTTCTTGCCGCTGGTGACATGCCGCACGCCGTAATAATTGACGCCGATCATGCGCATGCCGCGCTTCTCGACCAGCGCCTTGTTGAGCTCGTCCATCAGCGGGGATTTCAGCGCACGCGTCATATGCGCGGCATCTTTCCAGATATAGGGCGCCTCGATGATCGAGAGCTGCGGCACGAACTGGCCGAGCTGCGCCGCGCCCTCCGTCACCATGGTCAGCGCGCCGCTGGCGACCGACTCGACCATGTCGCGTGAGGAGCCGAGCTGCCCGTTCGGGAAGGACTGTATCTCGATCCGCCCACTGGTCTTCTCCTTGATCTCGGCACCGGCCTTGACCGCGCTCTGCGGCGAAGGATGGGTCGCCGGCTGACCGTCGGCCCAGCGCAGCACCAGCTGCTCGGCACGCAGGATGTTCGGGGCGGCGATCGCCGCTGCCCCCGCGGCCGTAGCGGCCAGAAACTCACGCCTCGTCTGCCTTTTCATGACCGTTCCTCCGAAGACAGCCGGTTTTCCGGCTCGTTTGTGATGATCTCAGTACTGCATCGCCCGTGTCCGGGCGTTGCCGATATGGGCCGCCATCGCCTCGGCCGCGCGCTCGGGGTCACGCGTCTCGATCGCCGCGATGATGGCGAGATGGTCCTGCATCACCGGGATGATGATGCTGTTGTGGATGCGGGTCTCGTATTGCCGGATCAGCCTGATCTTGAGCCAGGTCACGCGAAACGCCTGGCTGACGATCTCGTTGTCGAGATGATCGATGATCGCCTCGTGCATGAGGCGGTCGATATCCTCGGCATCCTCGATCAGCCGCTCGTCGCCACCGGCCTCGGCCCGCTTGACGATCGCCTCGTGCCGCGCCCGTTGCTCGGCGATCTCCGCATCGGTCGCGTTCCGGGCATAGAGTGCCGTCGCCTCCTTCTCGAGGAAGAGCCGGAACTGGAAGGCGTTGCGGATCAGGTTGAGGTCGACATGGGCGACCTGCATGCCCCGCTGCGGCACGGTCTTGATCAGCCCCTCCGCCTCCAGCCGCGGGATCAGCTCTCGGATCGCGCCGAGCGGAAAACCGGTCATCGCCACGAGCTCGCGCTGGGTCACGAACTGGCCGG
>JARYGW010000247.1:283-9029 GCA_033792295.1 Allobosea sp. | reverse complement strand
CCCGCTCTCCGGCATCTGGGCCAAGGAAGAGCTGATCAACCCGACCATCTTCCCGCCGGGCTCCACCCATTCGACCTTCAACGCCAATCCGCTCGGCACCGCCGTCGCGCTCGAGGCGATGAAGATGATGGAGGAGGAGGATTACGAGTCCATGGTCATGGCCAAGGGCAAGCACTTCCTTGCCGGGCTGCAGGAGCTGAAGCGCCGCCACAAGATCGTCGGCGAGGTCGATGGCCTCGGCATGGCGCTGCGCATCGAGATCTGCGAGCCGCATGACAGCTACACCCCGTCGAAGCGGCTGGTCGACCTGATGTGCGACGAAGGCATGAAGGCCGATCTCGAAGTGGCCGGCAAGCGCTATGGGCTCGTGCTCGACATCGGCGGCTACTACAAGAACGTCATCACCTTGGCGCCGGCGCTGACCATGAGCTATGCCGAGATCGATCTGGCGATCGCGCTGCTCGACCAGCTTTTCGCCCGCGTCGCCAGCGCCTGAGACGGTTGGAGACGGGTTTTTGCGCCTGCAGGTGATCGATCTGGACGGTAGCGTCGCGTGCCAGGAGCCGCTGCGCCGCCGCATCGATGCGGGAGAGGGGACCTGCATCGACGCGGGGGATCTCGCCGCGCGCCTGCGCATCGTGGCAAGCCGCGAGGCCGGCGCGGGATTGCTAGACCGGCTGGCTGCGAGCGGTCGTGATGGCAGTGGTCCGCCGGTGTATTTCTACGGCTCCGGCGATTTCCATCATTTGACGGCACTGTTGCTGCGGACCGTGTCCGAGCCCGTGACGGTCATCCATTTCGACAACCATCCCGACTGGGTGCAGTTTCCGGCGACCGTGAATTGCGGCGCCTGGGTCAACCGGGCGCTGGAGCTGCCGCAGATCCGGAAGGTCGTCACCATCGGTCCGTGCAGCGGCGACCTCGTGCGTCCGGAATGGCAGTTCGCCAATCTCAGGGCGGTCGAGGCGGAGCGGATCGCGCTCTTCCCGTGGCGGCATGCCCCCTCCCGCGTCTGGAGACGCTACGACGCGGCGGCCAGCTTTCGGCAGGAAGGGAGCCATCTCCACTGGCGCAACCTCGCCGAGGAGGACTGGACGGAGTTCCTGGACGACCTCCTGCCCGCGATCCCGACGCAGGCCGTCTGGCTCACCATCGACAAGGACGTGCTCGGTCGCGGCGAGGCCGTAACGAACTGGGATCAGGGGGAGCTGACGCTCGCCCATCTCATCGCCGCCGTCGAACGCCTGGCGGCCGAGCGGCGCATCGTCGGCGTGGATGTCTGCGGCGACTGGTCGGAACCCCGCTTCTCCGATCCGTTCCGCGCGGCGCTCGCCTTCTTCGACCATCCGCCACGGCGGCGGCCCTCGGCGGAGGATCTCGCCGTCAATGCACGGACGAACGCGGCGCTCATCAATTGTTTCACACAGGTGCTGCCATGAGCCTCACCATCATCCTGTGGTTTGTCCTGTCGATCGTCTGTGACGTCGTCGGACAGCTCTGCCTCAAGCTCGGCGCCGACAAGCTGCCGGCGGGCGGTAGCTTTCGCGAGATGAGCATTGCGCTCGGGCGTTCGGGCTGGGCATTGGCGGGCGTCCTGACCTATGTCGCGGAGTTCTTCATCTGGCTGCGGATTCTCGCCGAGGTGCCGCTCTCGATCGCCTTCCCCATCGCCAGCCTGAATTTCCTCGCCATCACCTTTGCGAGCTCGGTTCTACTCGGTGAACGGGTCGGAACACGCCAATGGCTCGGCGCTTGCCTCATCACCTGCGGCGTGGTCATCGTCGCCCGGACAGCCTGATGGAACCTGACGTCAAGATGCGCGATTTCAGCCTTCGCTATGCCGGTGACCGAACCGGGTTCCTGCTGATCCACGGCCTGGGCGGCACCCCCACGGAAATGCGCCTGGTGGCGCGTGCGCTGCACCGTAGCGGCCATACCGTGCATTGCCCGCAGCTGGCGGGCCATTGTGCCGGCGAAGCCGAGCTGCTGGCGACAGGCTGGCGCGACTGGACCCAAAGCGTCGTCGACGAACTCGAGCACATGCGCGGGATCTGCGACACCGTCATCGTGGGCGGCTTGTCCATGGGCGCCGTCCTGGCAATGCATGTTGCGGCCGTGCGGCCCGAAGCCGTGGACGGGCTCGCCCTCTATGCGCCGACTCTGTGGTACGACGGCTGGTCGATCCCGCGTTACGCCTTCCTCCTGAAATGGCTGATCAACACGCCTGCTGGCCGGCGCTACAGCTTCGTCGAGCGCGAGCCCTATGGGGTCAAGGATCTGCGGACCCGCTCTCTCATCACGGCTGCGATCACGCGTGGGGACAGCTCCGAAGCGGGACTTCTCGGCACGCCGTCCGGCGCACTCAAGCAGATGTGGGATCTGATCGGTCACACGCGGCGTGAGATGCCGACGATCAAATGCCCGGCGCTGCTCGTGCACGCTCGTGAAGACGATGTCGCCAGCCTGTCGAATGCCTTTTATATCCAGCGGCGGCTGGGCGGTCTCGTCGATGCGGTCATTCTCGACGACAGCTACCATCTCGTAACGATCGACCAGCAGCGCGAGATCGTCGTCGAGCGTTCTCTGGCCCTGGCAGCCCGACTGGCAAAGCCGCATCTCCAGGAGGCCGCGGAGTTGCGTATCGTGGCGGCCGAATGAGTGTGTTCACAGCCCGGATCGTCGGCAGCGTTGCCGAGGTCGATGCCGTGGCTTGGGATGCCTGCCTGCCCGGCGAGGCGGAGTGCCACGCCTATTACTGTGCCTGCGAGGAGGCTGCAGCCTCCTCCGGCATCGGGCTGCGCATGGCTGCGATCGTTGTCGAACGGGATGAGGAAGTGGTTGCCGTCGCACCGCTGTTCAGGCTGAGCTACCGCCTCGATACGCCGCTGCAAGGCAGGCTGAGAGGGCTTGGCGACGCATTGTTCCGCCGTCTTCCAGGCCTTCTCACATTGAAGGCGCTTTGCGTCGGCTCCCCCTATGGCGAGCGCTGTCATCTCGGTTTCTCACCGCGCCTCGATGCGGCAGCGCGCGCCGCCGCAATCCAGGCGTTGATCCAGGGCCTGCAGCGGCAGGCCGCGGCCGAGAAGGCTCAACTTATCGTCTGGAAGGATCTCGCGCCTGGCGAGGAGCAGTATGCCGCCGCGCTGCTGGGCGAGGCAGGCTTCGCCCGGCTCGCCAGCCTGCCTGTCGCCGTTCTCGACGTTCCCTTCCCGGATGAGGCAGCCTATCTCGCAGCGCTGTCGCCAGCCACCCGCAAGGACATCCGCCGCAAGCTCGCCAAGGCGGGGAATGTCCGTATCGAGTTCCGCCACGATATCGCCGGATTGGAGGCGGAGATCGACGCCCTCTACGAATCGACACGGGGGCAGAGCGGCCTCGATTATGGCGACCTTGAAGTGCTGCCGCCGGGCTATTTCGCTGCAGTCTCGCGCGCCCTCGGCGACCGGGCCGTCTTCGCGCTCTATTGGATCGGAAACGAGCTCGGGGCTTTCAACCTGCTGCTGGTCGAAGCCGACCGCGTCATCGACAAGTTTCTGGGCATGCGCTACCCGCTCGCCCGAGAGCACAACCTCTATGCGGTGAGCTGGATGGCAAATGTGCGCTTCTGCATCGAGCGGGGCATCGGCCTGTTCCAGAGCGGTCAGACGGCCTATGCGTCGAAGCTGCGGTTCGGCAGCAGGCTCGTCGCTTCCGCGGTCCATGTCCGGCACCGCAATACTCCTCTGCAATGGGCGCTGCGTCGTTTGAGCCCCTGGGTCGGCTTCGATCGCTTCGATCCGGACCTCGCCGAATGGGCCAAAAGGAAAGCCGCATGAGCGCCATGACCTCCGCAGAGCCGCTCTCGCGTTGGCGCCAGCTGCTGGTCTGGCTGGCCTTCATCGGGCTCGATACCGGGACGCAGATCGCCTTTAAATGGGGCGCCGACGGCCTTGGCGACATGGATTTCGGGCCAGCCATGCTGGCACGTTCGGTGACGCTGCCGGGGGTCTGGTTCGCGATCGCTGGCTATCTCGGAACCTTCGTCGTCTGGATGGCGATCCTGCGGGACATGCCGCTCAGCCGCGCCTTCCCGATGACCGGATTGGTCTACATCACGGTGCCGCTGCTCGCCTGGGGAGCTTTCGGAGAGCAGATCGACCTGCTGCGTGCCGGCGGCATCGCCCTGATCATCGTCGGTGTCGTCCTGCTTGGTGGAGAGAACGAGGATGAACGGTCGTAGCTTGCAGATCGCGGCCCTGGCCGTGGCGCTGGCGGGTTCGTTGCCTTTGCCGGTTCAGGCTGATCCGATGAGCGATATCGTCGGCCGCTGGCGTGATTCCGATGGTGAATCGGAAATCGCCATCAGCCGCTGCGGCGAAGCCCTGTGCGGGCGCATCGTCTGGCTGAAGGAGCCGCGTTTCGATCGCTTCAACCCGGACGAGACGCTGCGTACACGCTCGCTGCTCGGCATGCAGGTGCTCAGTGGCTTCAAGCCCGATGCGAAGAGCGTTCTGTCCGGCGAAGGCTACAACCCCGCCGACGGCAAGACCTACCGCACTACTCTGGAGCTGACCGCGTCGGATTCGCTGGTCGTCCGTGGCTGCGTCCTCGGTGGATTGATCTGCGACGACGACACCTGGACGAGGCGACCGTGACCTCGATTCCCCCGAAAAGAAGGAGCGGGCACTGCCGGGCCAGCCTCGGCATCCCGCCATGCCCGGACAGGTGACGTCGCTCAGGCTTCGTTTGGTCATCGGCTTCATGCTGGTCAGCGTGCCGGCCATGCTGGCCTCGGCCTTCATCGCGGCGAAGCTGATCTCCAGCGCCTTCGAGGACAATGTCGGGCACTGGCTCCGGGAGACCTCGCGCTTCTTTCGGCTCGAGATCGTCGAGGCGGTGCAGGAGGCCCAGCGCGTCGCCGGGGTGATCGGCCATCGCATCGAGCACAGTCCCGACGACAGCAAGATGCAGCGAACCGTCGAACGCGAATTCGCCGTGTTGAGCTCCGTCGGATACGATCTCATTGCGATCTATCGCCCCGATGGCGAGGTGATCTTCTCCTCCCGGCATTTCACGGCGATCGGGACCTTGCCGACGGCGACCGGGCAGGGGCTTTTCAGGATCACTGCGGACGACCAACGCTGGCTGATGGCCGGCGCGGTGCAGTTGATCACGATCAATGGGCAGCCAGCGAATGTCCTCGTGGGGAGCTGGCTCGACGACAACTATCTGGGCGGCATCAAGGTTGTGACCTCGCTCGAGGTGACCTTGTTCTCCGATTTCGACGGCAAGCTCGAAACCATCATGCAGACACATGGTGACAAGCCGACGGTCGTGCCGGAGGATATCAAGGCGCGACTCGATGCCGGAGAAGACGAGATATTCGATCCTGGCGCCGGAGACGGTGCCTATCGCGCAGTCTACTCGGGATTTCGGGGCATAGACGGCAAGCTGGCGGCCGTCAGCTTCATCGGACTGCGTAGTGAGGCCGGGCTTCTGGAACAGCTCGGCCGCGAGCGATTGTTCCTCGGCATTTTCCTGTTCGGCAGCTTCATCGCCGTACTCGTCGGCAGCCTGATGTCAGGGGTTCTGGTCCGCCCGGTGCGGGCCCTGACGCGAGGCGTACGGGCGATCGCGGCTGGGGATTTCGGGCAGCGCGTGCCGATCGGAGGCGGTCGCGAGATCGCCGAGCTCGCAGCCGGCTTCAACAGCATGGCGGAGCAGCTGGGCAAGCTGCAGGAGCTGGAAACGGAGCTGCGCCGGCGCGACAGGCTCTCGGCGCTCGGCCAGGCGGCCATGGTCATCGCACATGAGGTGCGCAACCCGCTCGGCATCATCAAGACCTCCACGGAAGTGGTGCGCAACCGGGCGAAGCTCGGCGGCACCGAGGAGAAGATGCTCGGCTACGTCATCGACGAGGTGCGTCGCATCGAGACGTTGATGCGGGAATTTCTCGACTTCGCCCAGCCGCGCCCCCTGGTCCGCAGTCCCCTGCCGCTGCGCAACGTGATCGAGCGGGTCGCCGGTATCGCCTCTGCCGAACTCGCGCGGCGCGGCATCGAGCTTCATGTCGACGATACGAGCGGGGGGGCCGAAGTCGTCGGCGATGCCGATCAGCTGCATCAGGCCTGCCTCAACCTGATCCTGAATGCGATGGACGCCATGCCGTCGGGAGGCGCCATCTTCGCGAGTCTGGCGGCGAGTTCCGATACCGTATCGCTGACGATCCGCGACGAGGGGCCGGGTGTTCCCGCAGCGATCCGAGCCGAAATCTTCAATCCGTTCTTCACGACCAAGGCGAAGGGGACCGGCCTGGGACTTGCCAAGGTGCAGAGCGTGGCCGTGGCCCACGGAGGAACAGTGATTTACGAGAGCGAGCCGGGGCAGGGCGCCGCGTTCAGGCTCGTCTTGCCGCGAGCCAGGAAAGGAGCGACTGCGTGAGCCACGCCATTCTGGTGGTCGACGATGAGGAGCGGCTGGCCGATGTTCTGGCCGCAGCCCTGGAGGATCTCGGCTATGCAGCGACCGTGGCGACAAGCGCGCAGGCGGCGCTCATGGCATTCGAGCAGTCGCGCTTCGATCTCGTGCTGACGGATCTGCGGCTGCCCGGGATGGACGGACGCGGATTGCTGCGAGAGGTCCGCAGCCACTGGCCCGACGTGCCGGTCATCATCATCACGGCTTTTGCGACGGTGCGTGACGCCGTCGAGCTCGTCAAGGAAGGCGCATTCGACTACATTGCCAAGCCCTTCGAAATGGAAGATGTCGCCGCGACGATCCGGCGGGCGCTGCGTCTCGCCGATGTGGTGCGGGACAATGAGCGCCTGCGCAGCGAACTGGAGGGGCGCCACAGCTTCGACACGCTTATCGGGAACAGCGCTTCCTTCCGGCATGTGATCGAACAGGTGACCGAGGTTTGCGAGACACGCGCCACCGTGATGCTGAACGGCGAGAGCGGGACGGGCAAGGAGCTCGTCGCCCGCGCCATCCACTTCAACAGTCCGCGCCGCGCCCGCCCGTTCATCGCGGTCAACTGTGCGGCGATCCCCGAGACGTTGCTGGAAAGTGAGCTCTTCGGCCATGTCAAAGGCGCTTTCACCGGCGCCGTCGCGAACCGCGTCGGCAGGTTTGCCGCCGCCGATGGCGGCACGCTCTTCCTCGACGAGATCGGGGACATGCCGCTGGCGATCCAGGCAAAACTGCTGCGCGTCGTGCAGGAGCGCAGTTTCGAGCCGGTCGGTGCCAGCCGCAGTCAGACGGTCGATGTCCGCCTGATCGCCGCGACGCATAAGGATATGCGCCAGGCCGTTGCCGAAAATCGCTTTCGCGAGGATCTGTTCTACCGGTTGAACGTCTTCCCGATACGGTTGCCGGCCTTGCGCGAACGGTCCGAGGATATTCCGCTGCTCGCCGCACATTTTCTCGCGACATTGTCCGAAACGGTCGGCAAGCCGGTCTCAGGGTTCTCCCCGGCGGCGCTCTCGGCGATGTCGGCGCATAGCTGGCCGGGCAATATCCGCGAGCTGCATAACTGCGTCGAACGCGCCCTGATCGTCGCCAAGAATCCGGTGATCGACGTCCAGGATTTGCCGAGAGACCTGTTCGAGGGGCAACGGCGTTCCGGGGGTGATGCGTTGCCGCGCGATCTCGATGCGGAGCTCGAGCGAATCGAGCGGGATTTCATTCTCGAGGCGTTGCGCCGCAGCAACGGTGTGCAGGTCAAGGCGGCCCGGATGCTCGGAATCGCGGAACGCAGCCTCTGGCATCGCATCAAGAAACTCGGTATCCGATTGAACCGGACCGTCGTGGAATGATTGGTCGAGCTGTAACCGCATTGTCGCGCAACCCGGCCAGAACCACGGCCGTTGCCGACGAGGCGCGCGGAGGAACTGCGTTGCGTATTGGAATCGGAAGCCTCGCATGCCTCCTGCTGCTGCCGACACTCGCCGGTGCCGAGGAGAAGACGCCGGCTCTGACGGACCCGACGCCGGCCAAGGGCTGGATCATCACGATCGGCGGCACGACCGAACTCGGACCCAAATATGAAGGTGCGAGCGCGGCTGGGTTTTCCTTCATGCCTTCGATCAGCTGGCGACGTGCCGGCGAGGCGGAGAGCTTCAGCGCTCCGGACGACAGTCTCGACTACGCGCTCTACGAGACGGATCAATTCAGCTTCGGCGTCGCTGGTGGCTGGAAAAGCGGGCGCTATTCCTCATCCAACGCCCGGCTTTTCGGCATGCGCGATATTCGCTGGTCGATCGAGGCCGGCGTCTTCGCAGAATATTGGCCGATTCAGGATCGACTGCGTACGCGTGTCGAGGTTCGGCAGGGCTTCCACGGGCATCACGGCATCGTCGCCGATTTCTCCGCCGACTGGGTCGAGCGCTTCGGGCACTTCACGCTGTCGGGCGGGCCGCGCCTGTCACTGGGCAACGCCTCCTTCATGCGGCGCAATTTCGGTGTGACCGTGCCTGAATCCCTGGTCAATGGGGTGCTTGCGTCCTATCGGCCATCCGGTGGAGCCAAGAGCGTCGGCCTGGCGACGGCTCTCGAATATACATGGTCGGAGCAATGGTCGACGACGCTCTTCGCTCGTTATGACCGCATGATCGACCAGGCCGAAGCTTCGCCGCTTGTCCGCACCATCGGCCAGCGCGATCAGATCACGGTCGGTCTCGGCGCGAGCTACTCCTTCAAGCTCGATCTCTGACGCATTTACCCGCCGAGCCTGCGAATCCAGCCGAGCTGGCGATTGATGCAGCGTTCG
>JARYGW010000247.1:0-261 GCA_033792295.1 Allobosea sp. | reverse complement strand
ATAGCCGGTCCGGATCGTCTCACGGGCCGCGCGGCGCAGCGGAGCGGTCAAGGACGCGTGCCGGAGTGCCTCTTCGATCCGCTGGGCCAGCAGGGCCGGCGCGTCGAAAGGAGCGAGGAAACCGTTGACGCCGTCGCGGATCACCTCCTTCACGGGCGGCGTATCGGAGCCTACGACGAGGCAACCGCAGGCCATGGCCTCCAGCAGCGACCAGGAGAGAACGAAAGGCACGGTCAGGTAGACATGTGCTGCCGAGACCTG
>JARYGW010000246.1:0-9124 GCA_033792295.1 Allobosea sp. | reverse complement strand
GCTCGATGACGGCGGTCAGCGCCGTGATCTTCCTGGTCTCGGCCGAATACAACCTCTCCACCGCCTATATCGTCGGGCGCGTCGAGGCAGGCGAATTCGGCCTCGCCATCGCCTATTCCTCGGTGCTGATCGTCTTCATGGCGCTTGGCATCGCTCTCATCCAGTTCCTCGTCGGCGAGCGCAAGCTCGGCCGGCGCAAGACCGTGGCCAAGAACGCCGCATTGTCCAGCTCGGTCGCCGACCCCATCACGCAGGGAGCAGCAAGTTGACGAAGGCCGGTCCCGCTTCCGTCGAATTCCGCAATGTCTCGATGCGCTACGGCGCGGTGACAGCGGTCGACAATGTTAGTTTCACCATCGAGCCCGGTCAGCTCGTTACGCTGCTCGGCCCCTCCGGCTGCGGCAAGACCACGACGCTGCGCATGATCGCCGGGCTGGAGATCGCCTCCGAGGGCCAGATCATGATCGGCGGCAAGGACGTCACCAAGCTCTCGGCCGCCGATCGCGACGTCTCGATGGTGTTCCAGTCCTATGCGCTGTTTCCGCATATGAGCGTGCTGGAGAACGCCGCCTATGGCCCGACGGTGAAGGGCATGGGCAAGGAGCAGGCGAAGCAGATGGCGCTGGAGAAGCTTGCGCTGGTCGGCCTCAAGGGTTTCGAGAGCCGTTATCCGTCGGAGCTGTCAGGCGGACAGCAGCAACGCGTCGCCGTGGCCCGCGCGCTCGTCCTGGAGCCACAGGTGCTGCTCTTCGATGAGCCGCTGTCGAACCTCGATGCGAAACTCCGCCGCCGCGTGCGCGAGGAGATCCGCGAATTGCAGCAGGGTCTCAACCTGACCGTGGCCTATGTCACCCATGATCAGGAGGAGGCGCTGGCCGTCTCCGACCGCATCATCGTGATGTCGAACGCGAAGATCGCCCAGCAGGGCGCTCCGCGTGACCTCTACGAGCAGCCCGCCAATGCCTTCGTCGCCGACTTCATCGGCGACGCCAACCTCGTCGACGTCACGGTAAAGGCCCTCGTGGACGGCCGCGCCGATGTCGGCATCGGCTCGGCCACCGTCTCGCTGCCGGCGCGCGGGCTCGGGCTCGGCCCGGCCCGGGTCGCGATCCGGCCGGAGGCATTGCTGCTCGGGGAGCCTGGGCAGGCCGACGCCTTGCCTGGCACAATCCGCAAATGCGCCTATCTCGGCAATCATCTCGACATCATGGTCGAAACCGAGGTCGGCGAGCTGTTCGTGGTGCAATATGGCGCCCGCGACCTGCTGGAACCGGGGGCTCCTGTGGCGGTTTCCTTCGCGAAGTCCGGCGTGACGCTGATTCCGCCCGCCTGAGCCCGCTTTAGCGACAACGAGCGCATCGGAGCGCGGCAAATACGGAAATTCTGCCGCATTCTCAGCACTTTCACTGTTTATATCTGTTGAGTTGGCTAATCAAAATCTGATAGGTTTGGCCGGCTATCACCACCTGAATCGGGGAAAGACCGCACGGAAATGGCCACGAGCGAGAGCGCAACCAATATCCTGATCCATCTGGCGGGCGGCGTCGCGCTGCTGATCTGGGCGGTCAGATTGGTGCGGACCGGCGCGATGCGCGCCTTCGGCTCGCAGCTCCGGCATGCCCTGCAGAGCTTCACCCGCAACCGCTTCGCCGCCTTCGCCAGCGGCATCGTCGTCACCATGGTCCTGCAGAGCTCGACGGCGACGACGCTGCTCGTCTCCTCCTTCGCCGGTCAGGCTCTGATCGGTTCGGCCATGGCGCTCGCCGTCCTGCTCGGCGCCAATCTCGGCACGGCGCTCGCCGCTTTCGTCATCTCGATGGATCTGGGCTGGGTCTGGGGGCTGTGCGTCGCCATCGGCGTCGCAATGTATCTGTCGAGCGAGGCGATGGAGCGGCCGCGCAACATCGGCCGCGTGCTGGTCGGCATCGGCCTGATTCTGCTCTCGCTGATCGAGCTCAACACGGCCGCCGCGCCGCTGGCCCAGTCGCCGACCTTCCGCGTCGTCCTCGGCGCCATCGGCTCCGAGCCGCTGCTTGCCGTGCTCGTTGCCATCGCCGCGACCTGGATGGTGCATTCCAGCATCGCGATCATCCTCCTGGTCGCGACCTTCGCGGCCTCGGGGCTGTTCCCGCCGGCGACCGCGCTGACGCTGGTCATCGGCGCCAATCTCGGCAATGCGCTGATCCCGGTGCTGGACCAGCTTGGCGCGCCCGCCGCCCAGCGCCGCGCTGCCGTCGGCAACCTGCTGACGCGCCTGTTGCTGGCGCTCGTCGTCATTCCCTTCGTCGGCCCGCTCTCGGCCTGGCTGACCAGCCTGCCGACGGCCGGCCCGCGCCTCGCCATCGAGTTCCACGTCGCGCTGAACGTCGTCGGCGCACTGGTCTTCCTGCCTTTCGTCAAGCCGGTCGCGACGCTGGTCGAGCGCTTCATGCCGGGCAAGCCGGAGAAATCCGATGCGGTGACGCCGCGCTATCTCGACCCCAACGCCCTCGACAGCCCGACCGAGGCGCTCGCCGGTGCGATGCGCGAGGCGCTCAGGCTCGGTGACCGCGTCGAGGTGATGCTGCGCGACACCATGACCCTGCTGGAGAAGGACGAGCTCAAGCTCTCCCGCGCCATCGCTCAGGCCGATGATGGCGTCGACACCATCCACGAGTCGATCAAGCTCTATCTGGTCAAGGTCTCGCGCAACGAACTCACCGACGAGGAGAGCCGCCGGCTGTTCGAGATCATCACGCTGATCACGAATCTGGAGCATATCGGCGACATCATCGACAAGAACCTGCGCGAGCTCGCTGAGAAGAAGATCCGCAAGCGCTATTCCTTCTCGCCGGAGGGGCTGGCCGAGATCCGCGACTTCCACCACCGCGTCGCTTCGGCGCTGGCGCTGGCGCTCAACGTCTTCGCCACGCGCGACATCGTGCTCGCCCGCCAGCTCTTCGCCGACAAGGCGGCGATGCGCGAGGCCGAGCGGCGGGCCACCGACAGCCATTTCCAGCGCCTGCGCTCGGGCCGGCCGGAATCGATCGAGACCAGCGCGATCCATCTCGACATCATCCGCGACTTGAAGCGCATCCATGGCCATGTCGTTTCGATCGCCTACCCGATCCTCGAGAGCGCCAATGAGCTGCGCGAGAGCCGCCTGCGCGAGACCAAGGCTGCGGCGGAGCAGCGGGAGACCCCCTCCGTGCTGATCCCGGCCCCCCATTCGGGCGGCTGAAGGCCTCGCTTCAGCGCGGCGCTGCGAGGATGATCGCGGCGCCAGCCAGGCAGATCGCGCCGCCGGTCAGGTCCCAGCGGTCCGGCCTCACCCCCTCGACCGCCCAGAGCCAGCCGAGCGAGGCGGCGATATAGATCCCGCCATAGGCGGCGAAGGCGCGGCCCGCCGCGGCGCTCTCGACCAGCGTCAGGAGCCAGGCGAAGAGCCCGAGCGAGACGAGCCCCGGCAGCAGCCACCAGACCGGCTTGCCGAGTCGCATCCAGCCCCAGAAGGCGAAGCAGCCGGCGATCTCGCAGAGCGCGGCGCCGATATAGGCGGCGATGGTGGGCATCGAGGGGATCCGGCTGGGCTTTTCCAAGGTGGGAGGCCAGTCTAAAGCCAAGCCTCACGGAAACAACGTCGTCGCCAAAGGTCAGGAAGCATGCCCGACATCGCCATCATCGGCGCCGGCCCCGCGGGTCTCATCGCGGCCGAGCACCTGGCCGTTGCCGGGCACCGCGTCACGATCCACGAGCGCATGGCGTCGCCGGCCCGCAAGTTTCTGCTGGCCGGCCGCGGCGGGTTGAACCTCACCCATTCCGAGCCGTTCGATGCCTTCCTGACGCGTTATCGCGAGGCCGCCGGCTGGCTGGAGCCTGCCTTGCGCGCTTTCCCTCCCCGGGCCCTGCGGAACTGGGCCGATGAACTCGGCGCCGAGACCTTCGTCGGCTCCAGCGGTCGCGTCTTTCCGCGTGCGATGAAGGCCTCGCCACTGCTGCGGGCCTGGCTGCGGCGGCTCGATGGTCTGGGCGTCAGGCTGGCGACCGGTCGCCTCTGGACTGGCTGGAATGAGGCGGGTGCCTTGACCTTCAGGCTCGCCTCCGGCGAAACCGAAACCATTTGCTCCGACGCGACCTTGCTCGCACTCGGCGGTGCGAGCTGGCCGCGACTCGGTTCAGATGGCGGCTGGGCGCCGCTGCTGGCAGGGCGGGGCGTTGCGATCTCACCGCTGAAGCCGGCGAATGCCGGCTTCGCTGTCGCCTGGTCGCCATTGATGCAGGAACGCTTCGCCGGCCAGCCGCTCAAACGGGTCGTCCTGCGTTTCGCCGGGCAGACGGCGGCTGGCGAAGCGATGATCGATGCGAAGGGCATCGAGGGTGGCGCGATCTACGCCCTCTCCGCGCCGTTGCGCGAGGCGATCGATCGCAATGGTGCCGCCACGCTCCGGCTCGACCTGCGGCCGGACCTTTCTGAAGATGTGCTCGCCGCGCGCCTGACGAAGCGACGCAAGGGCGAAACGCTGAGCAATCATCTGCGCAAGGCCGGTGGGCTTTCGCCGGTCGCGGCCGCGCTGCTGCGCGAGGCCGCAGGCCCCGATCTGCCGGTCGCGCCGGAAGCGCTTGCGGCGCTCATCAAGGATGTTCCGCTCCGTCTCGGAGCATCGATGCCGATCGACCGCGCCATCTCGACGGCCGGCGGCATCGCTCGCGAGGCGGTCGATGCCGGCTTCATGCTGAAGAGCCTGCCCGGCGTCTTCGCTGCTGGAGAGATGCTCGACTGGGAGGCGCCGACCGGCGGCTATCTGCTGCAGGCGAGCTTTGCCACCGGCGTGGCCGCCGCAGCCGGCATGGAGGCATGGCTGGCGCAGCGCTGAGATGCGCTGCCGGTCATCCTGTGGCCGTCAGCCGGCGCGCGAAGCGGACACCGCCATCGACCGTCGAAATCTCGCCGACCCGTGCGAGCGAGACGAGGATGTCGCGCGCGGCTCGCTCGACCCGGCGCCCTTGCCGGAACCGCCCGGCGATACCAGCCGCATCGAGCGGGCCGGCCGCACCGGCCAGCGCGCCGAGCACGGCGGCGACGCGTTCGACGGCCTCGGTGGGGAAGGCCGGTTTCGCCAGGGCCGGATGGATCGCGACCAGCACTTCCGCCTCGATCTGCTCGCCGCCCCTGGCCGCGCCGCCGAAGCGCGGGCGCTGATAATCGGGTCGCAGCCAGCGGACCTGGCCGCGCTCCTCTTCCCGGGCACGCTGCCGGTTGAGCGCGACGAGGCGGGCCAGCACCTCCTCCTCAGCCAGATCGGCCCGCCAGCCATAGGCCGCGGCTACGGCGGCATCGATCGCCTGATGATGCTCGTCGAGGATCAGCGCCAGCCCGCGGTCACGGACACTCGTCTCGGCCGCGCTCAGCGGATGGCCGGAGCGGATCGCCTCCCGGACATTGTAGAGCTTGGTCAGAGTGAGGTCAGAGTGTCCGGTCAGAACCTGCTTGCGCAGGGCGTCCAGCGCTTCCGCCGGCCGCCGGATCGCCTCCTTTTGCGCTTCGCTGGCATCCGGGAAGGGGAAAGGGTCGAAGCAGCGGGATTTCACATAGACCGCGTCGCGAGCGTAGACGCCTAGCTTGCCTGCGCTGGCCAGATACCAGATCTCATGGATGCGGGACGACAGCACGCCGAGCGCGTAGGCGTCGGAAAGGCCGATGGCGATGATCTTGTTGTCGGGCAGGATCGACGCGTCGAGGAACTGGAAGACGCGATGCTTCGCTGTCTCGACGGTCGCGATGTAACGCTGAAGTCCGGCTGTGAAACCGCGCATATCGGTGTTTCGGCGGCCGAACAGCCACCAGTTGAGGCGCCGGTAGGCTTCATTGTTGCGGTCGCGCTCCGGTTTTACCGTGAGCAGCAGGTGTTGGTAGATTTCAGGGAAGCGCGAGCGGACATCCTCTGCTGTCAGGCCGTCGAGATCGATGACGTAGGCGCCCCGCGGCCGGGCCGTGAGGTCCCGTCCGTTCCGGTATTGCCGGATATGCCGGTCGAGCCCCGGCCGCACATGCATCCCAAGCGCTTCTGCCTCTGCCGGCTTGAGGATGAAGCCGGCCCCGTGCAACGGGACGCCGCGCGAGCACAACCCTTCATTGGCCTGCAGAGTTCTGGCGCTGGTGACGTCTACGCCGACGCTCAGATCGGTGTGGATGCGCCCCGTCCGCTCAGCAAGTCCGATCTGCGGCTGGTCGCTGTCGAGGCCAGCTTCGGAGACGACCTCCAGCAGCTTCCCTTCATGCTTTCCAGCCTGCGCCACCGTCATCGCGATCCGGACGGCGGCGGCATCCTTGCCCGCCTTGGTCCAGGGGTGGTCGGGGATCGCCATGGCGAGCGAGAGCGGCCGCTTGCCGCCGAGATGCCGCTCCACGGTCCGGCGCTGGAAGAGCTGCGTGATCGAATTGGTGGTGACGAAGCCGAAGCGCCTGAGTTTTGTGCCCGACCGGGTCAGGATCTCGGCCGCACGATCCCACCAGTACATCACGAAATCGGCGCTCTCGTTCATCTGCGGATGCGCCTTCCAGAGCGATTCCGCATAGAGCTCGCCGAGTCTCGCGCGCAGGTCCTTGCCGCCGATGAAGGGCGGGTTGCCGACGATGAATTCCGCTTCCGGCCATTCCGGCCGGCGCGGGTTCGGCAAGGCTTCGTGGCCGTCGCGCCATTGCGGGATCGGCCAACCATCCCAGCTCAGCACCGCGTCGCGCTTGTAGATGTGGTCGAGCTTTTCGAGGATCGGTTCCTTGGGCGCGAAGCCCCGCGTCCGGAAATGCCATTGCAGATGCCCGATCCAGAGCACGAGATCGGCGATGGCGACGGCTCTGCGATTGGTTTCCATGCCGAGGAATTGCTGCGGCCCGACCGCATGCCGCGCGAAGCCGCCGAGCGTCTCGACGCTGCCGAGTTCGCTCGCCGCATCGAGCACCTCGCCTTCCAGCTTCTTCATCAGCTCCTGCGAGACATGCAGGAAATTGCCGGTGCCGCAGGCCGGGTCGAGAACCCGCGTGGCGCATAAGGTCGCGTGAAAACCTTCGACCAACGCCAGCGCCTTGCGGGCGTCGCCGCCGTCGCGGGCCTGCTGCGCGGCGCCGAGCACGGCCCGCCAATCCTCGCGGAGCGGCCCGATCACCGTCTCGACGACCAATCGCTCGACATAGGCGCGGGGCGTATAGTGCGCGCCGAGCCTGGCTCGTTCCTGCGGATCGAGCGCCTGTTCCAGCAGCGTGCCGAAGATCGCGGGCTCGACTTCCTTCCAGTCGTGCTCGGCGGCGGCGAGCAGCTCGCCGATCTCCTCGCGGCCCAAGGGGAAGACCTGGGCATCTTCGTAGAGCTTGCCGTTGAAGCGCTTCATGCGCTCGCGTACCGAGGTCGAGTATTCGCCCTTGTCCATCGCCTGCCACAATTCCGAGACCAGTGGCAGGAAGGAGCCGGGATCGTCGCGGCAGTCGCGCAGTAGCGCCTTGAAGGCGTCCTTGCGGATCAGCCCGACATCCTCGGCGAACATCGTGAACAGGCAGCGCATCAGGAAGAGCGCGACCTCCTCGGGATCGTACTCGCGCTCCAGCGCCTTCGACACCGCTGCCAGCCGCTCGGCGATGGCGCGGGTGACGCGGGCGGCGTGGCGCGCCGGGTCGAGCGTCAGCGGCTCCGTCCAGATCGCGGCGAGACGCCTGCGGATGGCCGGATCGCGCAGATCGTCGAGATAGACGCGATAGCTCTGACGGTCGGGAAACTGGACGTAGTTCTTACCTTGCCCGGTGAAGTCGGCGTAGAACTCGAAGCAGTGCCCGACATCGCAGACGATCAGGAAGGGTGGCCAGCCATGGCTCGCCGGCAGCGCCTTGGCATAGTCCTCCGCCTGGCGCCTGGCATTGAGCATCAGCACGTCCCAGGCGCGATCGGCTCCGCGGCGGCCACGCGGCCCGGCCGCCTCGGCGAGGGGCAGGGCGCCTTGCGCCGGCAGGACCTCCTTGGCCTGTCCCTTCAGGCGGCTCTGCTTGGCCTCCAGAACGAAGGCGCCCTTCCGGTAGAGGTCGATGCGCCCCGTACTGTGCCCGCCCCCTCCCTCCGGAAAGCGCACCGGATATTCGAAGCGATAGGTCACGGCGTCGGAATCGCTGGTCGGCGGCTGCGGCGCCTCGACGCCGATCAGGCGGCACAACTCGCTCAGGAACTGCGCATAGGCGGCGCGCTCCGCCCCTTCCGATACGCGCCAGCGGGCGATGAAGGTCTCGATCTCATCGCCCGCCGGCTCGGCTTCGGACCCGCCCCCCGACATGGTCCGTCTCCTCAGGTTGTTTTTGAATTATATATACAACCTAAAATTGTAATCGGCATTCCTGTCAACTGCTGTCATCAATCTCGCCGTCGCGCTGCCGCACCCCCTCGCATCGCGCCGCGTTCGGGCCCATATTGCGGCCATGCCGAAAAGCTCCGACACCACCGCGACCAAGCCGAAGGCTGCCAAGAAGCCGTCTTCGGCCCGCACGCCGAATTCCAAGGCGACGAAGCCCGAGCTGAAGCCGCTCGAAGGCTATCTCGCCGATCTGCTGAACCCCGCGATCAACCGCGGCACGGCGGTGCCGGGCGGTGCCTCCGGCTTCAGCGACAGGCCGCAGGCGGGCTATGAGGCGAAGCCGGACTACGCGCTGGAACGGCCGGGCGGCGAGGAGCGGCCCAAGCGCAAGCTCTCCAAGAAGGCGGATTCCGCCTTCATCGGCGCGGAGGGTGCGGCCGCCGCGACGGCGAGCTCGCTGCAGCATCTGCTGGAGACCGGCAGCCCCTTCATCCAGCCCGGCAAGCCCTGGACGCCGCACCGGCCGGAGCGCCCCGAGAAATCGGAAGGCGGCATCCGCTTCAAGATGGTCTCGGACTTCCAGCCCTCGGGCGACCAGCCCACCGCGATCGCCGATCTCGTCGACGGCATCCGCCGGCAGGAGCGCGACCAGGTGCTGCTCGGCGTCACCGGCTCGGGCAAGACCTTCACCATGGCCAAGGTGATCGAGGAGACGCAGCGCCCGGCGCTGATCCTCGCGCCCAACAAGACGCTGGCGGCGCAGCTCTATGGCGAGTTCAAAAGCTTCTTCCCCGACAACGCGGTCGAGTACTTT
>JARYGW010000245.1:0-9141 GCA_033792295.1 Allobosea sp. | reverse complement strand
CCGGTTGATCGAGACCTATCGCGTCACTCATTACGGCTCGGCACCGACGCTGATCCGCGGCCTCGCTTCGAACGAGGCGGTCAGCACCGCTCCCGACCTGTCGTCGCTTCGCCTTCTGATCACGGCAGGCGAGAGTATCGCCTCCGAACACTTCGTCTGGTTCGAGCAGGCTTTCGGACGGGGTGAGTGCCCCCTGATCAACTATACCGGCGGAACCGAAGTCTCGGGCTGCCTGCTCTCCAGCGTTGTAACCAAGCCGATAGTGCCCGCCGGCTTCAACACTCGGTCGCCGGGCGTGGCGGTCGACGTGCTCGATCCCGCGGGGCGACCTCTCGTTGGCGCGATCGGTGAACTCGCGGTGCTCGCTCCTTTCGTGGGCATGACCGCCAGCTTTTGGCAGGACGAGCAGCGATATCTCGAAACCTATTGGAGCGCCGTACCTGGGGTCTGGATCCATGGCGATCTCGCGATGCGCACCGAGGAGGGGCACTATTTCCTGCTCGGGCGTTCGGACGACACCATCAAGGTCGCAGGCAAGCGCGTCGGCCCAGCTGAGGTCGAGGAAATCCTGGTCGAGATCGATGGCGTCGTCGAAGCCGCGGTGATTGGAGCCGAGGATCCGGTCAAGGGCCAGGCACTCGTTGCCTTCCTTACGTGCTCGGGTCCGGCGGACGACATCCTCAAGCTCGCAACAGCCCGAATCCAGGAAAGGCTGGGCAAGCCGTTTGCGCCCCGCGCCGTCTTCGTCGTGCCCCAGCTGCCGAAGACCCGCAGCTCGAAGATCATGCGCCGTGTCATCCGCAGCGTCTATTCCGGCTCCCCCGCTGGGGACCTCTCCTCGCTCGTCAACCCGGAGGCGATCGCCGACATCGAGCGCATCGTCCGCCAAGGAGCCTGAAGCCATGGATCTCCAGTTGCGCGGCCAGAAAGTCGTGATCACCGGTGCCTCGCAGGGCATCGGTGAAGGGCTGGCCGAGGTCTTCGCAGAGGAAGGTTGCAACCTGCATCTCGTCGCGCGCTCGGGCGACAAGCTCACCCGGCTTGCCGAGCGCTTGCGCGATCAGCACGGCATTTCGGTGGAGGTCCAGGAGCGTGACATTGCCGCGAACGGTGCCGCCGAGGCGATCTGCAAGGCAGCCGGACGTATCGATGTGCTGGTCAACAATGCCGGAGCCATTCCAGGCGGTGATCTCTGGCAGGTCGACGGAGAGCGCTGGCGCGAGGGCTGGGAGGTCAAGGTCTTCGGCTACATCGACCTCTGCCGGGAATTCTACGCAGCGATGAAGGCGGCCGGAGGCGGCGTCATACTCAACAATATCGGCAATGGCGGCGAGAACACCGATTTCCGCTACATCGCCGGTTCGACCGGCAACGCTGCCCTGATGGCCTTCACCCGCGCGCTCGGTGGCCGCAGCCTCGATGACGGCATTCGCGTCCTCGGCATCAATCCGGGCCCCGTCGCCACGGACCGGATCGTCAACATCATGAAAAAGCGTGCCCGCGAGCAGTGGAACGACGAGAGCCGTTACGTCGAACTGCTGGCGGCCTATCCGCTTGGCCGCGCAGCGAGTGTGCGCGAGGTCGCCGACCTCTTCGCCTTCCTGGCGTCGCCGCGCTCCGCCTACACGTCCGGAACCATCATCACCGTCGATGGCGGCATCACGTCGCGCCGCTCGATCGGACCGGAGGCAGCAGCATGACACTCGAAGCCTATTCCGCGTTTCCCTCGATCCTGTGCGACCGGCCCGCTCCAGGCGTCCTGCGCCTGACGCTGAACCGCCCGGAGAGCTTGAACTCGCTCGGCGCCGACGCCCATCGTGAGCTGGCCGATATCTGGCGCGTCATCGATCGAGATCGCGAAACGCTGGCCGTCCTGCTCTGCGCCAAGGGAAAGGCGTTCTCCGCCGGCGGCGACTTCGAGGTCGTGAAAAAGCTGACGCAGAGCTTCGAGGAACGCGCCAACATGTGGCGGGAGGCGAGAGACCTCGTCTACAACATCGTCAACTGCTCGAAGCCGATCGTTTCGGCCATTCAAGGAGCGGCCGTCGGCGCCGGTCTTGCCGCGGCCCTGGTTTCCGACATTCCGATCGCGGCCAGGAATGCCAAGCTCGTGGACGGCCATGTTCGGCTTGGCGTTGCCGCGGGCGACCATGCCGCGATCATCTGGCCGCTGCTCTGCGGCATGGCCAAGGCCAAGTATCACCTCCTGCTCAACGAACCCGTGAGCGGTGAGAAGGCCGAGCAACTCGGGCTCGTCGCGCTCGCAGTCGACGAAGAGGAGTTGCAGGACAAGGCGCTAGCCGTGGCCACGAGGCTTGCCGAAGGCGCACCTTCCGCGATCCAGTGGACCAAATATGCGCTGAACAACTGGCTGCGGATGGCCGGCCCGACCTTCGATGCTTCGCTCGCATTGGAGATGCTGGGCTTCTCAGGTCCCGACCCGCAGGAGGGACTCGACTCCTTCTGTGAGCGGAGAGCGCCGAACTTCCCGAAGAAGGCGCCGTTCTGAGATGCCCGCCGCCGGCTACGAGAGGCTGCTGAGCCCGCTCGCTCTCGGCCACGTCAGGTTGCGCAATCGCATTGCGATGATGCCGCATGCTGTGATGTTCGGCGCCGGTTACGGCTCCGCGATCGAGCGCACGATCGCCTACCATGTCGAGCGCGCGAAGGGCGGCGCCGGCCTGATCGTGATGTCCAACTTCCTGATGCCGCCGTCCTGGCGCCAAACCGCGAGTTGGGGCGGGGCGCTCGAAACGACGGCACTGGGCGGGCTGGACCTGGCCAATGATCGCGGCCTGCAGCCGCATTACCAGCGTATGATCTCGGCGATTAAATCCGAGGGAGCCGGCTTCGTCTCGCAGCTCAACATGAGCGGCCGCCAATTGCGGTCACCGGGCACAACCCAGTTCGGCATCCCGCTGTTCGCTCCATCGCCGCTGCCGTGTCCGCGAACCGGCGAGATCCCGAAGGAGATGAGCGAAGAGGACATCGCCGAATACGTCGCGACCATGGTCGAGGCTGCCCTGAACATGCAGGAGGCAGGCGCCGATGGCGTCGAGCTTTTTGCGGCCCAAGGCTATCTCCTGCACGAGTTCCTCTCGCCGGCGACCAACAAGCGGACAGACCGCTATGGCGGCCCCCTCGAAAACCGCATGCGCTTCCTGTTGGAAGGGCTCCGGGCAATTCGAGCCGCGGTCGGCCCGAATTTCCTCATCGGCGCTCGGGTGAATGGCAGGGATGACGTTCCGGGAGGACTTCAGCTCGCCGATGCCACCGCAATCGCGGAGAGGCTCCGGACAGAAGGCATCAGCTATCTGAACGTCAGTGGGCTGACGTCACTGCATTACCCGGGCTGGATCGCGGACATCACGGCTCCGGAAGCCCAGTTTGCCGACGAGGCGGGAGCAATCCGGCAGGCCGTGGAGGGCCTCCCGGTTTGCGTCAGCTCCCGTATCGCGACGCCGGAAGCGGCCGAGGCGGTGTTAGCATCCGGCAGTGCCGACTTCATCGGTATGGCTCGCGCTCTGATCTCTGACCCCGAGTTGCCGCTCAAGGCGGCCAGAGGGGATCGCGAGAGCATCCGCATCTGCACCTACTCGAACCAATCCTGCATTGTCGGCCTCGATCGCGGGCGCGGCGTTGGCTGCGTCCACAACCCCGCAGTCGGCCGGGAAGCCCAGATTGGAATCGGAACCATGCGCCCTGCGCCGCGATCGAAGCGCGTGGCGGTCGTGGGCGGTGGCCCTGCAGGACTGGCAGCCGCGCGTGTCGCCGCCGAGCGCGGTCATCGCGTGACGCTGTTCGAGCGCGGCACGCGCCTCGGAGGCCAGAACCTCATGACCAGCGAGATCACTTCGCGGCGCGGCTTCGCAGAGATTCACCGCTGGCAGATCGAGATGCTGGAGAGGCTGCAGGTCGACATCCGTTTGAATGCCGAGGCGGACCGGACGACCTTGGCGAGCGGCGCTTTCGAAGCGGTTGTCCTTGCCACGGGATCGTCGCCTCGCCGTGACGGGTACAGCTCGCTGCGGCCCGGCGCCTCCGGCATTCCCGGCGCCGAACTCCCGCGCGTCCGAACCGTCTGGGATGCGTTTCTCCAACCCGAGAGCTTCGACGGCCCGGTCATTGTGATCGAGGACGATCCCCATCTCTCCGGAACGGCTGCCGCGGAGAAGTTGGCCGAACGCGGACATGCCGTCACCATCGTCACACCGCACATGCATGCCGGCGCGGATCTGCCCGTCCACCATGCGCCCACACTGTACCGGCGCCTGGCCGCTCTCGGGATCGAGGTTCTGCCGACGCGCTTCGTGACCGCGATCGAGGAAGGGCGCCTGATCTGTGAGGATCGCTTCGGCGGCGCGGTCAGTGAGATCGAGCACGCGGGCCCGATCATCCTCGCCATGGGCAATAGCGCGAACGCCGGCCTGGCTTCGGAACTGGCTGGCAATGACCTGGAAATCCAGCTCGTCGGCGATGCCGTGGCCCCGCGGCAGGTGGACATCGCCATTCTCGACGGCGAACGCGCCGGCTGGATGGTCTGAACAGGAGGACGACATGGCAAGGCTGTCCGGCAAAGTCGCTTTCATTACCGGTGCTGCCGGCGGCATCGGCCGCTCGACTTGCGCCCGCTACATCGCCGAGGGTGCCCGCATCGTCGCGGCCGATATCAGCGGTCCCGCGCTCGATGCAGCCCTGGAAGAGGCCAAGGCGGGCGAGAACGGGCTACCGCTCGTCTGCGACATCACCGACCCCGAACAGGTCAAGGCTGCGATGGTGAGGACCGTTTCGCAGTTCGGCAGGCTTGACATCCTCTGCAACATCGCCGGCGGGTCCAGCTCAGCCGATGCGCGAGTGACGGAGGCGCCGGACGAGGAATTCTGGCGCGTCATCAAGCTCGATCTCTACGGCACGTTCCTGTGCTGCAAATATGCGATCCCCGAGATCGTTCGTTCGGGCGGCGGCTCCGTGGTCAATCTCTCGTCGATGGTCGCCTTGATGGCTCTGCCGGAGCGCGACTGCTACACCGCCGCCAAAGGCGGCGTCGCGGCGATGACCCGTTCGATGGCCGTCGAATACGCGCCCGACAATATTCGCGTGAATGCGATTGCGCCCGGCCTCGTTTTGACACCGCGTGCCGAAGCGCTGTTGCAGGAGCGGGAGGAGTTGCGGCGTCTCGCCGGCCAGCACCTTCTCGGCCCCTGTCGGCCGCTCGATATCGCCGACATGGCGGTCTACCTCGGCAGCGACGAAGCCCGCGTGGTCACAGGCCAGGTCATCTCTGTCGACAGCGGCGTGACCATTTCATGAGGCGCAACCTATGATCAAATCAGTCGCCGTTATCGGCGTGGGAGCCATGGGCGCTCCGATGGCCATGAACATCCATAAGGCGGGTTTCGCCATTACGGTCTGCGATCGCAGCGAAGCAGCGCGAGCGCCCTTCGCCGCGCTGGGCGTCAACTGCGTCGAACGTGCCGCCGACTGCGCTGGTTGCGACGCGGTCATCGTCCTGGTCGCGACACCTGAGCAGGCTCGCTCCGTCGTGCTCGGGGAAGGCGGCCTGTGCAGCGGGCTCGACGGCCGCAAGCCGATCCTCGTCGTCATGGGAACGATCGCTCCCGAAACCATGCGCGAGCTCGCGCGAGAACTTGAGCCTGACGGCGTTCGGGTCGTCGATGCCCCGATCAGCGGAGGAGCCTTGAAGGCTCGCGATGGGACCCTCGCCATCATCATGGGCGGGCGGGCGGAGGATTGCGAGGAGCTGCGGCCCCTGATGCAGTCCATGGGCAGCAGCATCTTCCATTGCGGCCCGCTTGGAGCGGGGCAGGCGACCAAGATCGTCAACAATCTCGTGGGCATCACCACGCTGATGATCGCGGCAGAAGCCTACCGCATAGCCGGCGAAAACGGCATCGCCCTCCCGGACGCCATTCCGGTCTTCGAGGCGAGCACGGGGCGCAACTTCTTCACGGCGCGCCCGAACGATGCCGGGGAGGCTTATGACGCCTGGACGGCGACGCGCGCGGATTTCGACTCCCTCCAAGCCATCCTGCGCAAGGACATCGACCTTGCGCTTTCGATCGGTCGAGCCGCCGGCCCCCTCCCGATGACGAGCGCCCTGCGAGCGGTGCTCGATGGGGTTGGCGATGAAACTTTCCAGACCTGGCGCGCGGTCGCGACCGCCCCTCGACAATCCTGAGGCCACTATGCAGCAAGCTTCCGATCACTCAGAGATACGCGACGCCGTCGCGAGGCTCTGCTCCGATTTTCCCGGCGAGTATTGGCGCAAACACGACCGTGAGATGGCCTATCCGACGGAGTTCGTATCGGCCCTGACGGAAAGCGGCTTCCTGTCGGCGCTCATTCCCGAGGAATACGGCGGGGCCGGTCTGCCGCTATCGGCCGCCGCTGTCATCATGGAGGAGATCCAGCGACAGGGCTGCAATGGCGCCGCCTGCCATGCCCAGATGTATGTGATGGGCACGGTGCTGCGACATGGCACTGAGGACCAGAAGCAGCGCTATCTCCCCAAGGTCGCCTCGGGCGAGCTTCGCCTTCAGGCCTTCGGCGTTACCGAGCCAACCAGCGGCACGGACACGACGGCACTGAGGACGACTGCCCGTCGCGTGGGCGATCACTACGTCGTCAACGGCCAGAAAATTTGGACGAGCCGAGCCGCGCAATCCGACCTGCTGCTGCTGCTGGCGCGGACCACGCCGCGCGATCAGGTCGCCAAGCGCACCGATGGGCTCTCGGTTTTCATCCTCGACATGCGAGAAGCGCTGAAGGACGGCCTGACCATCCGGCCGATCCGCACGATGATGAACCACGCCACCACCGAGGTCTTCTTCGACAATGTGAAGGTCCCGGCCGCAAACCTCGTCGGCGAGGAGGGCAAGGGCTTCCGCTACATCCTGTCGGGCATGAACGCGGAACGCATCCTGATCGCGTCGGAGTGCGTCGGCGACGCGAAATGGTTCATCGACAAGGCGTCGAACTACGCCAAGGAGCGCCATGTATTCGGGCGTCCGATCGGACAGAACCAGGGCATCCAGTTCCCGATCGCCAAGGCCTACGCCAACATGCGCGCCGCAGAGCTGATGGTGCGCGAGGCGATCCGGCTCTACGAGGCCGGCGCCAATCCTGGTGCCGAAGCCAACATGGCCAAGATGCTGGCGGCGGATGCCTCCTTCGAGGCGGCCAATGCCTGCATCCAGACCCATGGGGGATTCGGATTCGCTGAAGAGTACGACGTCGAGCGCAAGTTCCGCGAGACGCGGCTCTATCAGGTCGCACCGATCTCGACCAACCTTATCCTCTCGTTTCTCGCGGAGCATGTGCTCGGCATGCCGAGGTCATACTGATGACCGCGGTCGAAGCGCTTACTGTCGATATCGACCATCTTCGAAACTGGATAGGCCGCGAGGATCTTGGCTCGGACGTCCTGACCGAGGACCTCGCGCGAAAGTATCACGCGACCTTCGACCTTCCCGGAGAAGCGCCGAGGCGTGGCGAGATCGCGCCACGGATGATCCATGTCTGCCTGGCCCAGCCTGCGATCCCGACTGCACGACTCGGTCCGGACGGTCATCCCGAACGGGGCGGTTTCCTTCCTCCGGTCCCCTTGCCGCGTCGCATGTGGGCAGGTAGCAGCCAAAGCTTCCACGACGATCTGCGAGTTGGCGATGAGGTGAGGCGGATCTCCCGCATCGCTGACGTCGTCTTCAAGGAGGGGCGGACAGGGGCGCTTTGCTTCGTCACCGTGCAGCACCAGATCGAGGCGAACGGACGGCTTGTGCTCGAAGAGCGGCAGGACATCGTCTACCGGAATCTTGAGGCTTCCGGAGCCACGCCGAAGACGCCGCCGCCGGCTGAAGCGGGCACGTATCGGCGTCCGATGAAAATCGAGCCTCCACTGCTGCTTCGCTATTCGGCGCTGACCTTCAACGCCCATCGCATCCACTACGACCGGCGTTACTCGATGGAGGTCGAGGGATATCCGGCTCTCGTGGTCCACGGGCCTATGCAGGCTGCGATGCTCCTGAACTACGCCACTGAACTGCGCGGCGCGCCGCCGAGCCGTTTCCGCTTTCGTGGCCAGTCTCCGCTCTTTGACGATGCCGCCTTCGCGCTCAACGCGCGTGACGAGGGCGATGGGTTGAAGCTCTGGACCGCCAGCCAGGACGGTCCGGAGTGCATGGTAGCCGAGGCGTCGTGGCAATGACGGTGTTGTCGGACATCACCGTCGCGCTCTTCGTTCCGGGAGACCGGCCTGAGCGCTTTGTGAAAGCGGCTTCGACCGACGCCGATGGGATCATCATCGACCTCGAGGACGCCGTCGCTGCTAACGGGAAAGACCAGGCGCGGGCCGCTCTGAAGCGCGATTTCACCGACAAACCGGTCCTAGTGCGGGTCAACGGGATCGGCACGCCTTGGCACGAGCGCGACATCGCGGCGCTCAGGAGACTTGCCTTCAGCGCGGTCGTCCTCCCGAAGGCGGAGTTCAGTCTCGAGTTTCAAGCGCTCTGTGCCGAGCTCGACGTGCCCGTCGTCGCCCTGATCGAGAGTGCGCGAGGGCTGGCCGATGCGCGCCGGATCGCAACCACACGCAACGTCGCACGGATCGCTTTCGGCAGCATCGACTTCAGTGCCGATCTTGGGTGCGCCCATACGCGGGAAGCGCTGCTCCTGGCCCGTTCCGAGCTTGTCGTTGCCTCTCGGCTGGCTGGCCTGCCGCCGCCTATCGATGGAGTGACGACGGCAATCGACGACGCTCCGTTGATTGCGAGCGATGCGCGCCATGCGCGAAATCTCGGGTTCAGTGGAAAGCTCGGTATCCATCCTCGCCAGGTAACCGCGATCCAGATGGGCTTCGCGCCAGATGAGGACGAAGTTGTCTGGGCTCGTAAGATCATGGCCAGCGGCGACGGCGCAGTAGCTATCGACGGCGCGATGGTCGACGAGCCCGTTCGCATCCGCGCTCGATCAATCCTGAAGCGGGTGCAGAGTGCGCCTGCCGCAGCCTTCGACACATCCTCTGGACGTCTCAGTAAGAGGTTCCGACATGAAGATCTTGGTGCCCGTTAAGCGGGTTGTCGATTACAACGTGAAGATCCGCGTGAAGGCGGACGGGTCGGGCGT
>JARYGW010000244.1:0-9194 GCA_033792295.1 Allobosea sp. | reverse complement strand
GTTCATGTTCGGCGATTGGCCGGTGGCGTAGGAGGAGAGCGAACAGCGTCCCTCCTCCATCACGCACAAACCGCCGAAGACGAAAACCTCCGTCTCGCAGCCGCTCTCGCGCACGATCGCCGCGATCTCCGGCACGCTGAGCACGCGTGGCAGGACGACGCGGCGTGCGCCGAAGCTTTCGGCATAGAAGCGGATCGCATCCGGATTGGCCGCCCCCGCCTGGACCGAGACATGCAATCTCTGGGTGGGATGGCGGCTGGCGGCATAGTCGAGCGTCGCAAGGTCAGCCAGGATCAGGGCATCGGCCCCGGCCGCGGCAGCGTCATCGATCGCCGCCTGCCAGAGCCCGAACGAGCCGGCCCGAGCGAAGGTATTGATCGCGACCAGCACCTTGACGCCCTGGCGATGCGCGAAGGCGATACCCTTGCGCAATTCCTCGCGCGAGAAATTGAGGCCGGGAAAATTGCGGGCGTTGGTCTCGTCGCGGAAGCCGCAATACACGGCGTCGGCTCCCGCCTCGACCGCCGCTTCGAGGCTCGCCGGCGTCCCGGCCGGGCAGATCAGTTCCACGCCGGATCCTCCGATGCACTGGGTCGCGCACGCATCCGCTCGCGCAGGACATCCGCCAGACGCGCCCCCACAGGCCCGAGACCACCGAACAAGAGCGCACCGAAATCGATGCGGGCATCGTCGATGGCGTTGCGCAGCGCGAGCGCCGCGGCGACATCCCCCTCCACCCAGAGCACGCGCGAGAAGAACAGGGCATCGCCGTCGAGCGTCCCTTCCGCCATGCCGATCAGTCCCGCCAACGGGCCGCGGATGCTGGCATCGAGCCCGGCCGGCAATTCGCGGACGGCGCGCGCCAGCGGCCGGCGCGGCTTCGGCTCCAGCACGAAGGCGAAGGGCAGATCGGTCGGGTCGATGCCGAAGCGCTTCTGCGCATGCTCGCCCAGGCGGTCGTAGAGATCGGGATGGGAGCGGCCGATCCGGGCGAGCAACAAGGCCAGAGCCGGCTGCAGCGGCGCGAGCGGCAACGGTGCCATGGCCCGCGCCAGCCAGGGCGGCAACCGCGGCGTCACCGCATGCAATCCTGTCGTTTCCGGCCCCGGCATCGCTTACCTCCTGCGCCGGAGACTAGGGCGGAAGCTGACGCGCTCGTTGTTCCCGCGCAAAGACGACGGCGAATGAAGCGGGCGATGGTCCGGCAACCGGAGCCTTTGCCTTTGCCGATCCGCGACCTGCCTCATTTCCGCGACCTCAGCGCCTTCCTCGCCCATCTCGATGCCGCCGGTCAGCTCCGGCGGGTCGCGGAGCCGGTCAGCGTGGTGCACGAGATCACCGAGATCCACCGCCGCGTCATCGCCGAAAGCGGGCCTGCACTGCTGTTCGAGAGCCCCGTGCAGCCAGACGGAACGGTCTCGCATGTGCCGTTGCTGACCAATCTCTTCGGCACGGTGGAGCGCGTCGCCTGGGGTCTGGGTGTCGAGGAGCGCAACCTGCCGGCGCTCGGCCGCATGCTTGCCGACCTGCGCGAACCCAAACCGCCGCGCGATCTTTCCGAGGCCTGGAAGGCCCTGCCCCTGGCGCGCGCGGCCTTGTCGATGCGCCCTCGCTGCTGCAAGCGCGCGCCGGTGCAGGAGCTGGTGTTTCGAGGCGAGGCGATCGACCTGACGGCGTTGCCGGTCCAGCTCTGCTGGCCCGGCGAGCCTGCGCCATTGATCACCTGGCCGCTGGTGCTGACGGTGCCGCCCGAGCCCTCGCCCCGGGACGAGAGCAATCTCGGCGTTTATCGGATGCAGGTCCTCGGCCGCGATCGCGCCATCCTGCGCTGGCTCGCCCATCGCGGTGGCGCACGCCACCATGCGCAATGGCGCCGGCTCGGCCGCGAGATGCCGGTTGCCGTGGTGATCGGCGCCGATCCGGCCACGATCCTCTCCGCCGTTCTCCCCTTGCCGGAGACGATTCCGGAGTTGCGCTTCTCCGGCCTGCTGCGCGGCGAGCGGCCGCCGCTGGTTCCCTGTGTCAGCGTTCCGCTGTCGGTGCCGGCCGAGGCCGAGATCGTGATCGAAGGCCTCGTCTCGCCGGATGAGACGGCGCCGGAAGGGCCCTATGGCGACCACACCGGCTACTACAACGCGGTCGAGCCCTTCCCGGTGATGAAGGTCACGGCGGTGACGATGCGGCGGGCGCCACTCTATCTCTCGACCTTCACCGGCCGGGCGCCGGACGAGCCCTCACGCATCGGCGAAGCGCTCAACACCCTGTTCCTGCCGCTGCTGCAGCAGCAATTTCCCGAAGTGACCGATGTCTGGCTGCCACCGGAAGCCTGCTCCTACCGGATCGCCGTCGTCGCCATCGCCAAGCGCTATCCGGGACAGGCGCGCCGCCTCATGCTCGGCTTGTGGTCGCTGCTGCCGCAGTTCAGCTACACCAAGCTCGTCATCGTCGTGGATGCCGACATCGATCCGCGCGACTGGGCCCAGGTGATGTGGGCGGTCTCAACCCGCGCCGACGCGAGCCGCGACCTCGTCACCCTCTCCGACACGCCGATCGACTATCTCGACTTCGCCTCGCCGAAGCCGGGGCTCGGCGGTAAGCTCGGCATCGACGCTACCAACAAGCTACCGCCCGAGACCGAACGCGAATGGGGCCGGCCGATGGCCATGGACCCGCGGACCATCGCCCGCATCGACGAGCTCTGGCCGGCGCTCGGGCTGGTGCCGGCATCGGGAGCCGTATCATGAACCGGCCGGTGCGCGTCATCGTCGGCATCAGCGGCGCCTCGGGTGCGGCGATCGGGCTCAGGGTGCTGGAACGGCTGTCGGAGGTTCGCCAGATCGAGACGCATCTCGTCATCTCCGCGGCGGCGGAACGAACGCTCGCAGCGGAGATAGGCCCGGACGCGCCGGCGCGGGCCCGGGCGCTGGCCTCCCATTGCCACGATCACCGCGACATCGGCGCCAGCATCGCCAGCGGCTCCTTCCGCACCGCCGGCATGATCGTCGCGCCGTGCTCGATGCGCAGCCTCAGCGCCGTGGCCTATGGCCAGCTCGGGGATCTGCTGGCGCGCGCGGCCGACGTCCAGCTCAAGGAGCGGCGGCGGCTCGTGCTGCTGGTCAGGGAAAGCCCGCTGCATCTCGGCCATCTGCGCGCCATGGCCCAGGTCACGGAATATGGCGCGATCGTCGCGCCACCCGTACCGGCCTTCTACCTGAAGCCGCGCGACATCGCAGCGATCGTCGACCAGATCGCGCTGCGCGCCATCGGCCTGCTCGATCTCGACCTCTGCCTCGATGCACCGGCGCCGGCCGAATGGCAGGGCCGCGACAGCTAGACAGCACGGCTGTAGCGGCGCGGCAACTGGTCGATATGGGCGTCGAAAACCGAGGCGACCTTGCGGACGAACAGGCGCGCATCCTCCGGCAGGAGCACGCGGCTGCCGTCGAAGTCGATCATGCCGTCCCGCGCCAGTTCCCCCAGAGCGGACAACGCCGGCGCCAGGACCTGCGGGTCGACCGGATGCCGAGCACAGACGGCGTCGATATCGACCGTGAGATCGCACATCACCCGCTCAATCAGTTCGGCGCGCAGGCGGTCCTCGGCACTCATGCGATAGCCGCGGGACGCCGGCAGCACATTGTCGGCGATGCGCTCGGCATAGCGGCCGATCACCACCTCGTTCTGGACGTAGCCTTGCGGCAGCTTGCCGATCGCCGAGGCACCGAAGCCGATCAGAGCCTCGCAAGGATCGGTGGTGTAGCCTTGGAAATTGCGATGCAACCTGCCCTGCAACAGGGCGCGCGCCATCGGATCCTCCGGCAAGGCGAAGTGATCGAGCCCGATGCGGACATAACCCGCCGCGGCAAGGCTTTGCGCCATCGTCTCGGCCTGCTCGTGACGTTCATCCCCATCCGGCAGGTCGACGGTGGCGATGCGGCGCTGATGCTTCTTGAATTCGGGCACATGGGCATAGCCGAAGATGGAGAAGCGGTCGGGCCGCATCGCCAGGCATTGCTCGACCGTGTCGAGACAGGATCGCACTGTCTGCTTCGGCAGGCCGTAGATCAGGTCGAAGCTAACCGCGTCGATTCCAGCGGCTCGCAGACCGCTGACCACGGCGCCGGTCTGCTCGACGCTCTGGATGCGGTTGATCGCCTTCTGCACCTCGGGATCGAAGCTCTGCACGCCGAGGCTGGCGCGGTTCACCCCCGCAGCCGCCAGCGCCGTCGTCATCGCCGGCTCAAGTCGACGCGGGTCGATCTCTACAGCAATCTCCGCTTCGGGGTGGACGGCGAAGCGCTGGCGCAGCAACGCGACCAGGGCCACGAACGCCGCCGGCTCCAGAATCGTCGGCGTGCCGCCGCCGAAATGGATGTGGCGCACGTCGAGCGGAGCAGCCAACTGCTCGGCGACCAGCGCGATCTCACCCCGTAGCGCTGCAAGGTAATCGATGATCGGGCCGTTGCGCAGGGCCACCGTGGTGTGACAGCCGCAATACCAGCACATCGACCGGCAAAACGGGACATGAAGATAGAGCGACGTCGCCGTTCCCGCCGCAAGTGTCTTCAACCAGCCGGCATAGTCTCCGGCATCGACGGCTGCACTGAAATGCGGAGCGGTCGGATAGCTGGTGTAGCGAGGAAGGCGCTCGTCTCGATAGGACGCTGCCATGATGCGGCTCCCATTAGCCGTTCTACGAATCCTTTCTGCATAAGAGACATGGTCGCATCGCTGTTTGACCCAGGGCAAACGGAAGAAGGCTCGCGCATTGAGCATGGAACGGCCGCTCGGCGGCCGAAGGCGTCCCTCGCCCGTTCTCAGCAAGGTTTGTTGACCAACTCGTTCAGTCGAGATTGAGTGCTACAACCCTCAGGCCCAGCTCATGAGGGTGAGGGACAATACGGAATCCGAACTTGCGGCACAAATCCAACATGGTCAGGTTCTCCTCAAGCACGAGGCCTTCAATCCGACCGATCGTTTTGAGCTTCGCATAGGCCACGACCTGCCTGAGAAGCAGTGAGCCGATACCCTTGCCCTGAAGGTCGGTTCGCACAAGGAGTGCACACTCGCCAGTCCCAACTGCGGGATCCCAGCAGAGTCTGCCGACTCCGGCGAGGTCTTCGTGTTCAGCCTCAAGAACCACGAAAGCAATCTCGCGATCATGATCGATTTGAGTGATCCGCTTCAGCTCTAGGCTGGAGAAAGTCTTGCGTGCAACCAGGAAACGTTGCTTGATATCGCGGGCTGAGATCCTGTCCAGGAATGCTGGGTAGAGTTCAATATCACTGGGCCTGATTGGCCTCATGCAGTAATTGCGGCCACCGCTGGAAAAATGCTTATTCCAACCAAGTAGGCTGGACCGGGCTGGCAGCACCGAGTTCAAGCCCTCCTCCTCAAGGGCATCAACCCCGGCCGGATTCACTGGCCAGCGACCGGCCTGGCGACTATTTGCAGCGCAATTTTCCTTCACGATGCGGCCGGCCGACCCGTCGCAAGTTGATGCGCTTTGACCAGAGAGTGCTCTCCGTCGGTCCTCCAACTCCAGGCTGCATACCATCATGTCAGGGATCCTACCGGGGGCCATCGTCCCGCCCAATATGCGCCGTTGCGGATCAGTGTTCTTTGTCGAACCACAACATCATGACAAAATTCTCATCCAATTTGTCCGCAAGACACCGCCCCTCTACCTAAACGACCTCAATCACCTTGATCTTCATCCTTGTACCAGACAGGCCTCAATCCGCGGCGCCATCCAGCGCATCACTACCGAATCCGCCAACCGTCGAGTTGCGGGTTGAGCGTCTCGATCTTAGCGGGAGACATCGGACATCCGCTTCGGCCAATGTGGCAAGACACCAATCCACAATCTCTCCGACATCTGGCGCCAATTCTCCGGCTAGGCCATCGGCAAATTGAAGGAAAGCCGGCAGATTCAACCCGTTGACGCCAACCACGACGGGAGGCCGCGTTCTAAAGCGACGGCGATTACGCCTGACCGGAACGATCATTTCTGGCAACGGCGCACCCGAATGACGATGTCGAAAAGGTCACGGGTCAGCCTGCGACCAGCTTCCACGACTTCGCCGTCCGAAACGCTGCGGTCTAGGCTCTTCCGTCGGTCAGCTAATTGGATACCTAGCCGGCACGGCGTGAAAGTATCGCGCAAGCATTGCACAATTATCAAAAGCTATGGCGTAACGAGAATGTCTGACAAAAATATCCGCCTATGAGAGCGCTACATGGACTCGCACGCTGAACGCACTGACGGCAAAGGGAATATGATCGCACAGCCGGCAGCCCCGTCTCCCGGTCTGGCTGATGACCTCCTGCGAACTGGCCTTAGACCGACGCCTTATCCCTTGGATAATGGCTAAGTTGCGGCAATTGCGGTCTTGATCTGTGGCCCGTCGATCAGCGGATCAGGTGCCGCAACCGCGGCCAAGCGCGTCCGGTCGATGATGGTCACGCGCGTGCCCTTGATTGCTACGCCATGACCTTTCAGGGCCTTCATAGACCGGGAAAGATTTTCGGGCGTCATGCCCAAATGGGAGGCGAGATGGCGTTTCTCTACCGGCAGAACGATCGTGTCAGGATCGCCGCTGCCATGTGATTGGTAAAGGATATAAGCAGCGAGCCGTTCTTGTGAATTGCGCAGTTTCAGGTTCTTGGCATGGCGCACGAAGGTGCGATAGCCATTGGCTAATTCCCGCATGCCGGCCACGGCGAAATCCGGATCGCGCCGCAGCGCTACTCGGACGTCGGCGACGGGAATCATGATGATCTGCGATCGTTCAAGGGTGCGCGCTGACATCAGATAGGCCTCGTCGCATACGCAAGCCGCCAGGATAAACGTCGAAACCGGATGAACGACACCCATCACGGTGCTGCGTCCGTTCCATGTCGCGTACAACTCGACAGACCCTTCGACTATGACGTGAAGGAAGTCGGCATAGTCGCCCTGCCGGATCAATTCCAACTGTGCCGGAAATGTCTGCGCGTAGGCGATCTCCATCAAGCTGTCGAAGGTCGGCGTCATCATCTCGCGAAACAGAGGCAGACGACGTAGGCGCGACTTCTCATCTTCATGCATGAAGTTTCCTTCCACGCAGAGCGCTTGATATTTATCAAGCAGTAAGCCGCTGATTGTCAATCGAGATAGGGTCCATGGCCGATTATTTGGCCGAATATGTACCAAGATCCAAGGTGTTCCCTGCGACAAAAACGCCTCACAGAGTCCAGATCCAAATTGGTTGATCAGGATCAAAGACGTGCGCCGTCGCGGATGCTTGTTTCGAAATGAAATAGTCAATCCCGCCACCGGAATCGACCGGGAGCCGAGCCATGACAGACTATATCATGCCGAGCCGTCACGATCAGCAAAGAGCCCTTTGGCTCAGCACCATCTCCTTCACGCTATGCTTCGCAGTGTGGACAATCTTTTCCATCATCGGGTTGTCCATCAAGGATGAGCTTGGTCTTTCCGAATTCGAATATGGCGTTCTGATCGCAACGCCGGTGCTGACCGGCTCGATAATAAGGCTGATACTCGGAGTCTGGACGGAACGCTACGGCGGACGGCTGGTATTTTCGGCCCAGATGATCTTGACCGGTGCAGCGACCTTCGCGCTGACCTTTGCCGACAGCTACCTTACTTTCCTGCTGGCAGCGCTGGGCGTTGGCTTGGCGGGGGGCTCCTTCATCATTGGTGTCGCCTATGTCACGAAATGGTATCCGCAGGCGCGACAGGGCACCGCGCTCGGCGTATTCGGCATGGGCAATATCGGCGCGGCGGTGACGACGTTCCTTGCCCCATTCGTGCTGATTGCCTGGGGCTGGCAAGGCGTAGCGGAGCTGTGGGCGACGGTCATCGCTGGTATGGGCGTCGTCTTCTATCTACTGGCCAAGGACGATCCTGATTTTACCGCACGGCGAGCCCAAGGCGTCGCTGCGCCGAGCCTTGCTGAGCAGTTCGCGCCGCTGAAGAAGCTTCAGGTCTGGCGCTTCTCGCTCTATTACTTCTTCGTGTTCGGCGGGTTCGTCGCACTGGCGCTCTGGCTGCCGTATTATCTCGTACAGGTCTATGGCGTGGATGTGCGCACGGCCGGTGTCGCCGCAGCCATCTTCAGTCTGGCCGCCAGTATCTTCCGCGCCTATGGCGGGGTGCTGTCCGATCGTTTCGGCGCCCGCACCGTCATGTATTGGACGCTGGGTTTCTCGCTGCTGTTTCTGTTCATGCTGTCCTACCCGCCGACGGAGTATGTCATCCGCGGCAAGAACGGCCCGATCGCCTTTTCGACCGAGATGGGCCTGTGGCCGTTCGTGGCAACGCTGTTCGGACTGGGCTTCTTCATGAGCCTAGGCAAGGCGGCCGTCTTCCGACACATCCCGATCTATTACCCCAAGCATGTTGGCTCGGTCGGCGGCCTCGTCGGCATGATCGGTGGTCTGGGCGGCTTCGTCCTGCCCATCGTCTTCGGCGCGCTGCTCGACGTCACCGGCATCTGGACCTCGGCCTTCGTGCTGCTGCTGCTGATCGTCGCCGTGTCGCTTGGCTGGATGCATCTTTCGATCCGGGCCATGGAACGGCAGGCGCAAGGCGCAGCCCTTGATCGGCTGCCGAATTTCCCGGAGTTGGCCGAGGTCCACGATCCCGAACACACGGTTATGCCGCATTTGATCGAGGACTGGCGGCCGGAAGACCCGCAATTCTGGAATGACAAGGGAAAGCGCATCGCAAGGCGCAATCTGTGGATATCGATCCCGGCACTACTGTTGGCCTTCGCGGTCTGGATGGTCTGGTCTGTCGTCGTTTCGCGGCTTCCGGCCATCGGCTTCGGCTTCACCCAGGACCAGTTGTTCTGGCTGGCGGCGCTGCCGGCGCTGTCGGGGGCTACGCTGCGCATCTTCTACAGCTTCATGGTGCCGATCTTCGGCGGCCGGCGCTGGACGGCGCTGTCCACTGCATCGCTGTTGCTGCCGGCGCTGTGGATCGGCTTCGCCGTGCAGAACCCGAACACGCCGTACCTGGTGATGCTGGTCCTCGCCCTGCTCTGCGGCCTGGGCGGCGGCAACTTCTCCTCGAGCATGGCGAACATCTCGTTCTTCTTCCCCCAACAGGCCAAGGGTTCGGCCATGGGCCTGAACGCCGGGCTGGGCAACCTGGGCGTGAGCGTCATGCAGTTCGCCGTGCCGCT
>JARYGW010000243.1:0-9215 GCA_033792295.1 Allobosea sp. | reverse complement strand
CGCGGCGCTGATCGGCGCGGGGATCGCGGTCTATCTCATCGGCTCGCTGCTGACCGCAGCCTCGAGCCGGGCCGAGAACGCACCGGTCGCGCCGCGCCGCAGGACCGGCAAGCGCTGAGCCGGTTCGCGGTTCTGATCGCTGCAAAAAGAAAGCCCTGCGGCAGGCCGCAGGGCTGATTTATCGGTACGGAGTGCCGCGCCTCGAAAGGAGCGGCCTGTCCGATCACCACCAGTAGCGGCGCGGGCCGTAGTAACCGCGGTAGTAGTGACGGTCGGCGCTGGCGGCGATGGCGCCACCGACGACGCCGGCGGCGACGCCGGCCGCGACAGCCGAGCCCGCCTCGTTCGAAGCGCGACGGTTCTCGACATAGTTAGCCGAGCGGCACTGCTGGTAGGCACGAGTGCCCGGGCGGAAGCCCTGCGACTCGCACGTGACTTCGGCGTCGGCCATCGATTCCTGCGCGGTCTGGCAACCGGCGAGAAGAGCAGCCATGGCCCCTACGATCAGAATGCTACGCATATTCGTTCCTTTGCAGCCTCCCATTGGCCTGCCCGGACTTAAATGCAGCCGTGCAGGCAGGTCAAGAATGAGTGTCGGGTTTGAGTTAAGTTCACACGGCTGTTTTATGGCAATTGTGTCGGAACGCAGTTCGCGGCAGTCATTCGGGAAGGTCATCCATGGGGGAGACTTGCGCTCCGCAGTGATAAAGCACGTCCCGAATGGCGCCGGGCTTGCATTTGTGCGAAAGCGGCGGAACATGTGTTCGACGCTTCCCAGAGAGATCATCCGGCCGTGACGATGAAGCCGCGTTTCCTGATTCTTCTGCCCGCTCTTCTGCTCGGTGCCTGCGCCTACCAGACTTCGCGCAGCAGTATCGTGGTGGTGACCAACACCCAGGGGGTCATCGAGAACTGCCAGAAGCTTGGCGAAGTCGACGGTGCGTCCGGTTTCGGTTCGGTGGTTCCGGTCGACAAGAATCGCGAAATGGCGCTGACCCGGCTCAAGATCCGCGGTGCGGAGATGGGCGGCACCCACGTCTTCTCTGATATCGCCGACGTCAAATGGGCCGGCGGCAAGACCACAGGCACCGTCTACAAGTGCAATCCGGGCTAGATCGCCAGGCACGCCGAACGCTCCATTCCGCACGCTTCCGTTAAGGTCGCATGAAGGCGATGGAACCGGGAAAACGGCGCCGGAGCGTCCTCCGTTCGAAGGAGCTTCAGCGCAGGCGTGCTCAGCCCTTCAGCAGCCACTCATGTTCGACAGCGTTATGGAACTTCCAGGTCCGCTTCGGGCCGGCCATGACGTTGAGATAATAGAGGTCGTAGCCGTGGCAGGTGGCGCAGGGGTGGTAGCCCTTCGGCACCAGCACGACGTCGCCATCCTCGATTGCCATGGCCTCGTCGAGGCTGCGATCATCGGTGTAGACGCGCTGGAAGCCGAAGCCCTGCGGCGGGTTGAAGCGGTGGTAGTAGGTTTCCTCGAGATAGGATTCGCGCGGCAGATCGTCGTGATCGTGCTTGTGAGGCGGATAGCTGGAGGTGTTGCCGGCAGGCGTGATGACCTCGACGACGAGCAGCGAATCCGCCGGCTCGTTCTCGGGCAGGATGTTGGTGACGTGGCGGGTGTTCGAGCCCTTGCCGCGAACCTCCTGGCCGAGATCGTCGGGCTTGATGACACGCACCGGAAGGCCACCGTTGAGACCGGGCGCGGTGCAGACGGCGAGTTCGAGGTCGGTGGTCGCGGTGACGGACCAGTCCGAGCCCTGCGGGACATAGACCGACCAGGGCTTGCCTTCGAAGGGGGTCATGCGCTGGCCGAGCTCGCCGAGATCTTGGCCGCCCGCCTCGGTCTTTCCCTTTCCGGAGACGAAGACGAGGCAGGCCTCGCGGTCACCGGTCTTTGCCGACACGGTTTCGCCCGGCTTCAGGCGATGAAGATCGAAGCCGACATAAGTCCAGCCGGCGCTTTCCGGCGTGACATGGGTGACGCAGCCATTCTTGTTCTCGGGGCGGATGCGGAGATGGGACATCGGAGGTCTCCGTTCAGGCGAGCCCGGCTTCCTTGACGAAGCGGCTGAGATTGGCGTGGCCGAGCCTGGCATAGGTCGCGGGCTCCGCTTTCTGCGGATCCTGCTCGGCTTCGACCACGATCCAGCCGGAATAGCCCTGCAGCTCCCTCAGCACCCGGACATAGTCGATCAGCCCGTCGCCCGGCACCGTGTAAACGCCGGCGAGCACCGATTCGAGGAACGACCAGTCCTCGCGATTGGAGCGCCACATCACCGCCTCGCGGATATCCTTGCAGTGGACGTGGTGGATGCGCGCCTTCCAGTGACGGGCGATGCGGGCGGGGTCGCCACCGCCCCAGGTGGCGTGACCGGTATCGAGCAGGAGTCCGACGCCCGGACCGGTGACGCCCATGAAGCGGTCGATCTCGGCCTCGGTCTGCACCACTGTGCCCATGTGATGATGGTAGACGAGCTGCAGGCCGTATTCCGCCGTCACGGCTTCGGCGAAGTTGGTGTAACGCGCGCCGAATTCGTCCCAGCGCGCCTTGGGCAGAATGGGACGGGCCGAGAGCGGCTTGGTGATGTCGGAATGGATCGCGTTCGAAGTCTCGGCGGCGATCAATACCGAGCAGCCCATGTCGCGCAGCAGCGTCGCATGGGCTCGCACGGCTTCCATCTCGGCGGAGACGTCGCGGACGAGCAGTTCGGTCGAATACCAGCCCGAGACCAGCGCGTGGCCATGGGCTTCGAGGATCGGCTTCAGCTTGGCGGCCTCGCGCGGAAACTTGTTGCCGAGCTCCATGCCGGTGAAGCCGGCCTCGCGGGCCTCCTTCAGGCAGGTCTCGAGCGGGATGTCGCCGCCGATCTCCAGCATGTCGTCATTCGACCAGCCGATGGGGTTCGCGCCGATGCGGATCATGTCAGGGGTCTTTCTCGCCTATGGAACGGCTTCAGTTGCCGATATTCTGATGCTTGCGCAGTTCGTCGTAATTCGCCCGTGCGGTGCGGACCTGCTCACGCTCGCTGACCTCCGGCACCGCGACATCCCACCAGGCGCCGCCGGCGCCGGTCGAGATCAGCGCGTCGGTATCGATGACGACGACAGTGGTGCGGCTGTTGGTCTTCGCCCGCGCCAGCGCCGTTTCGAGCTCGGCGATCGAAGCCGCCTTCATTGCGATCGCCCCCATGCTGGCCGCGTGCTGGACGAAGTCGATCTCCGGCAAGGTCTCGTGCCGGGTGTCCTTGAGCAGATTGTTGAAGCTCTGGCCGCCGGTCGCGTTCTGAAGGCGGTTGATGCAGCCGAAGCCGCGATTGTCGAGGAGCACGATGGTGAGCTTCAGGCCGAGCATCACCGAGGTCGCGATCTCGGAATTGAGCATCAGATAGGAGCCGTCGCCGACCATGACGACGACCTCCTTGCCGGGCTGCGCCATCTTGGCGCCGAGGCCGCCAGCGATCTCGTAGCCCATGCAGGAGAAACCGTATTCGGCATGGTAGGAGCCGGGCGGCCCGGCCTGCCAGAGCTTGTGCAATTCGCCGGGCAGGCCGCCGGCGGCATGGAGCAGGATGATGTCGGAGCCGAGCGTGCGCTGCACCGCGCCGATGACCTGTGCATCCGAAGGTAGGGCGGCGTTGCTGGCCGCTGTCGCCTGATCTGCCTCCTTGCGCCACGCGGCCTTGCCGGCTTTGGCATTGGCGGTCCAGCTCTCGGGTGCTTTCCAGCTGCCGATGGCCTCGGCCAGTTCGGCAAGGCCTTCGCGGGCGTCGGTGACGAGGGGCAGGGCGCGGTGCTTGCCGGCGTCGAAGGGCTGGATGTTGAGGCCGATGATCGTCTTTTGCTGCGCGCCGAACAGCGCCCAGGAACCGGTGGTGAAATCCTGCAGGCGTGTCCCCACCGCAAGTACGAGGTCGGCCTCGGCGGCGAGCCGGTTGGCGGCTCCCGTGCCGGTGACCCCGACGGCGGCCATGTTCAGCGCGTCGTCATCGGGCAAGGCCGACTTGCCGGCCTGCGTCTCGCAGACGGGTACGCCGGTCGCTGCCGAAAAGCGGGTGAGCGCGTCGCTCGCGCCGGAGTAGAGAACGCCGCCACCGGCGACGATCAAGGGCTTCCTCGCGGCTTTCAGCGCTGCGGCTGCGGCCTTGATCTCCTCGCGATCGGCGCGGGGACGGCGCGGCGTCCAGAGGCGCTCGGTGAAGAAGCTCTCGGGATAATCATAGGCCTCAGCCTGCACATCCTGGCAGAGCGCGAGGGTGACGGGGCCGCACTCCGCGGGATCGGTCAGCACCTGCATGGCGCGAGCGAGCGCCGGAATGATCTGCTCGGGCCGGGTGATGCGGTCGAAATAGCGCGAGACGGGGCGGAAACAGTCATTCGCCGAGACGGTACCGTCGCCGAAATCCTCGACCTGCTGCAGAACGGGATCGGGAATGCGGTTGGCGAAGACGTCCCCCGGTAGCAGCAGCACCGGCAGACGGTTGACATGGGCCAGTGCGGCAGCGGTGACGAGATTGGTCGCGCCCGGGCCGATCGAGGTGGTCGCGGCCATGAAGCGGCGGCGCATGTTCGCCTTGGCATAGGCGATGGCCGCATGGGCCATGGCCTGCTCGTTATGGGCCCGGAAGGTCGGCAGGCGTTCGCGCTCGTGCCAGAGCGCTTCGCCGAGCCCCGCGACATTGCCATGGCCGAAGATCGCCCAGACGCCGCCGAAGATCGGCAGGCTTTGTCCGTCGATCTCGGTCATCTGCGCAGCGAGGAAGCGCGTCAGCGCCTGCGCCATGGTGAGGCGGATCGTGCCTGTCATGATCGTCGATCTCCGGGGCTGAAAGCTATGCTGCTTTCCGGCCACGCGTGGCAAGCCAAAGGCTGGTCAGCGCCTCGAAGCGCTTCGCCATGTCGGCGATGGCGGCCTCGTCGTCGAGCTTTCCGGCGAGCCAGCCTTCGGCCGCATTCATGAAGATGGTGCGACCGACGGCGAAGCCCTTGACGATGGAGGCGCCGGCTGTTGCCGCGAAGCCGGCTTCCAGCTCCTCGGCCGGGGCATCGAGCCCGAGCAGCAGGACACCGCGGCACCAGGGATCATGCTTTGCGATGGTCCTCTCGATGGCGGCCCAGGCGGCGGGGGAGGATTGCGGCTCCAGCTTCCACCAATCGGGCTTGATGCCGAGCGCGTAGAGCTCTCCCAGCGCGCGGGAGACCGTGTCGCTGCCGAGCGGACCGTTCTTGCCGGCGATGACCTCGATCAGCAATTCGCGGCCGACCTTGCGTGCTGCCTCGAACAGGCCGCGCAGCTTCTCCTGCTGCTCTCGCTTCAGCTCGGGCGCATCGTCCGGATGGTAGAAGCACAGGCATTTGATGCAGTGGTCGACCGGCCATTCCGGCAGGAGCGAGCCGATGTCCTGGCTTGTCTCGAAGCGCAAGGGGCGCGAACCCGGCAGCTCGACCGGGCGGCCGAGCCAGGAGAAGGGGTGCCGGGCGAATTCGAACATCGCCTCGCGTCCGTGCTTCTCGTCAAGCAGCATGCCGTAGCCCGGGCGGCCATCGGCGACGCGGGTCGCAGCCTTGACCGCGAGGACCTTGAAATCGCGGATGCGGGCCGGGTCGGTGCCGAACTTGGCCGCAAGCTCTTCGAGCTGTGTGCGGTGGTCGCAGGCGAAGGCCATCAATGAGGGCACGTCGCGGCGGCGTGTCGTCGCCCAGTGGATGTGGTTGATGGCCTCGTCCTTGCGCAACGCCCGGTGCGCACTGCCGTGCTCAAGGAAGTATTGCAGCTCCTCGAAGGTCGGGCTCTCGGGCGCGCAGAGCAGGCGCGAGACGGCGAAGGCGCCGCAGGCATTGGCCCAGGTCGCGGCGGTCTGCAGGTTCTCAGCCCCCAGCCAGCCGCGCAGGAAGCCGGACATGAAGGCGTCGCCGGCGCCGAGAACGTTATAGACCTCGATCGGAAAGCCCTTGCCGACGATGCCGTCCTCCAGATCGTCGGAAATTGCGCCTTCATAGACGATGCAGCCCATGGGGCCGCGCTTGAGCACGATGGTTGCCGGCGTCAGCGAGCGGATCGTCTTCAGTGCCGGCAGCAATTCGCTCTCGCCCGAGGCGATCAGAACCTCCTCTTCCGTGCCGACGATCAGGTCGCAGCCGGGCAGGACCGTCTTCATCCGTTCGGAGACGGCCTGCGAAGCGATGTAGCGGTTATCGCCGGCGTCATGCCCCGCGAGCCCCCAGAGATTGGGGCGGTAGTCGATGTCGAGCACGACCTTGCCGCCGTTCTCGTGCATCAACTTCATCGCCTTGCGCTGGGCGGCTTCCGGCTTCGGCCGCGCGAAATGCGTGCCGGTGACCACGACGGCCCGTGCCCGGGCGATGAAGGCGGGGTCGATGTCGCCTTCCTCCAGCGCGATATCGGCGCAGTTGTCGCGATAGAACAGCAGCGGGAAGGATGTGTCGCTCTCGACGGAAAGGATGGCGAGCGCCGTCAGCCGTTCCGGATCGGTCTTGAGGCCGTCGAGGTTGACGCCCTCGCGGGCGAGCTGCTCGCGCAGGAAGCGGCCGAACTGCTCGTTGCCGACGCGGGTCAGCAAAGCCGAGCGCAGGCCGAGCCGTGCCGTGCCGATGGCAATGTTCGCCGGGCAGCCGCCGACCGATTTGGCGAAGGAGGTGACATCCTCCAGCCGTGAGCCGATCTGCTGGCCGTAGAGATCGACCGAGGCGCGGCCGATGGTGATGACGTCGAGCGCCTGCGTCGATCCGCTGAGCGGTCCCGTCATGTGTTCCTCCCGGCTGCGCTGCCCGTCAGGCCCAACGGCCCGGTCGCCGGCATGAAATGATAATTCCATTATTTCGTCAATGCGGAATAGATATTCCTGAAATGATGGAGATCGAGGGAGGCTCAGGCGCGGCTGCGCCGCTTGCCCTTGCCGCGGCCCGCGCGCCGGGTCTCGCCGATGCCGACGGCGAGAGCCATCGCCAGCGCCATCGTCGAGGAGAGGGTGCGGAAGCCGCCGTAATCGGCCTCGGCGACCTCGAACCAGAGCCTGGCGACGCTGGCGAGCGGCGAGAAGGCGCTGTCGGTGATGGCGATGAGCGGCACGCCGCGCTCGGCAAGGCCGCGAGCATCCTCGACGGTTGCCGCCGCATAAGGCGAGAAGCTGACGACCAGTACGGCGTCCTTCGGCGTGGCGAAGGCGATCATCTCGGGATCGAGTCCCGCCGCCGATTCGACGAGCTGGTAGCGGACGCCGAGCTTGCCGAGCGCATAGGCGAGGTAGCTTGCGACCGGATAGGAACGGCGGCGGGCGAGGATATAGAGCGTCTCGGCGCCGGCCAGCATCTCGATGGCCCGATCGAGCGTGCCCTCGTCGAGGCCGCGGCTCATCACATCGAGCGATTTGCGGGAGGCCGTGAGGAAGCCGTCGAGGATGCGATGGTTGCCGCCTGCGATGCCTTCGTCGGCCCGCAAGGTGTTCAGCCGTTCCTCATAGCTGGTATTGCGTTCGCGCAGACGCTCGCGGAAGACCGCCTGCAGGCTGGTGAAGCCATCGAAGCCGAGATGCTGAGCGAAGCGGATCAGCGTCGAAGGCTGGACACCGGCTGAGACAGCGATGCTGGCGGCGGTACCGAAGGCGATCTCGTCCGGATTGTCGAGCGCATAGGCTGCAATCTGCGCGATGCGCTTGGGCAGGCTCTCGCGCTGGCTGAGGATAAGTGCACGCAGGCCGTCGAAGTCGCGCGGCAGATCTGCGGTCGCCGTCTCGCTCATCCGAAGTCCGTTCCCGTTGCGGATTCTCGTTGTCGGCCCTTTCTGGCAGCGAAGCCCGAATGGAGCAAGCGTTCCAGCAAGGGAATGAACAGTCGGTGTTCAGGCCATCGGCGCGGTTGCGCAGCTCTGGCCGCCATCGACCGGCAGGCAGATTCCGGTGATGAACTTGGCTTCGTCGGAGGCGAGGAAGATGGCGGCGTTGGCGATGTCCCAGGCCGTGCCCATCTGGCCGAGCGGCACCAGCGCGTTGCGGGCCGCGACCATCTCCTCGACCGAGGCGTATTGCGCGGAGATCTGCTTGTAGATCAGCGGCGTGTCGATGAGGCCGGGCATGATGCAGTTGGCACGGATTCCTTGCCGGGCGTACTGCATCGCCAGCGCCACCGTCGCCTGATTCACTGCCGCCTTGGTGGCGTAGTAGGCAAAATACGGATAGCCGGTCCAACGGATGGCGGCGAGCGAGGAGATGTTGACGATGGCGCCGCCGCCGCCCTTCAGCATCGCCGGAATCGCGGCCTTGGCGCAGCGATAGACCGAGCCGAGATTGAGCTGGAGCGAGGCCTCGAACTGCGCTTCCGAGAGCTCGACCGGCCCGCCCATATGAGTGACGCCGACATTGTTGTGGAGAATGTCGAGCCGGCCGAAATGGCCTGCCGTCGCGGCGACGCAGGCTTCGACCGAGGCGAGATCGGTGACATCGGCCGCGAGCGCCAGGGCCTTGCCGCCTTCACCGGCGATGATGCCGGCGGTTTCCGCAGCGGCGTCGCGATTGAGATCGATGCAGGCGACGCCGGCTCCCTCGCGGGCATAGGCGACGGCCGCGGCCTTGCCGTTGCCCCAGCCGGGGCCGGAGGAGCCGGCGCCGAAGACGATGGCGATCTTGCCCTTCAGCCGGTCGGCCATGGTGTTCAGTCTTTCTGCGGTAACGGGCGGGCGTGCAGGAACAGCGCATCATGCTCAAGCCAGACGCGAGCATCTCCTGTCGGGGATGCGCGGGTCTGCGCTTCGCTCGAGAACAATGAGCGCTACGGCGGGCGTTCAGCGATCAGCTCAGCGAGCTGCCGATGGCCTTCTCCAGGATGCCCCAGGCTTCGTCGCCGTATTTCTTCTTCCACTCGGCGTAGAAGCCGGCCTTGCGCAGTGCGTCGCGGAAAGCGTCGGCCTTGGTCTCGTTGATGGTCATGCCCTTGGAGGCGAGCTCGCCCTGAAGGCCGGCATTGAGCTTGGCCACGTCGTCACGCTCCAGCAGCGCCGCTGCGTCGATGTTCTTCGCGACGATGGCGCGCAGATCCTCGGGCAGCTTTTCCCAGGCGCGGCGATTGGCCAGGAACCAGAAGCCGTCCCACATGTGGTTGGTCAGCGAGAGATACTTCTGAACCTCGAAGAGCTTGGCGGTCGAGATGATGGCGAGCGGGTTCTCCTGCCCGTCGACGACCTTGGTCTGCAGGGC
>JARYGW010000242.1:0-9237 GCA_033792295.1 Allobosea sp. | reverse complement strand
AGACGGCCCCCAAGAGAAAGTCCCATAGAAATGGCTGACCTCGCCTCCGACGAAACCTCGGGCATCCCGATCGCCAGCACCGACCGCGGTGCCGATCAGTTGCACCGCAATGTCCTGATCGGCCTGGCGCTCTTGCTCGCGATCGCGCCCTTCGTCGCCTATCCGGTCTTCGTAATGAAGGTCCTGTGCTTCGCGCTGTTTGCACTGGCCTTCAATCTCCTGCTCGGCTACGGCGGCCTGCTCTCCTTCGGCCACGCTGCGTTTTTTGGGATGGCGAGCTATGTCTCGGCCTACGCGGCCAAGAACTGGGGTCTGACGCCGGAGCTTGCGATCCTGTCCGGCACCGCGATCGCGGCGGCACTCGGGCTCGTCTTCGGTGCGCTCGCGATCCGCCGCCAAGGCATCTACTTCACCATGATCACGCTGGCGTTGGCGCAGATGCTCTTCTTCTTCTGCCTGCAGACGCCGCGCTTCACCGGCGGCGAGGACGGCATCCAGGCGGTGCCGCGCGGTCGGCTGTTCGCTGTGGTCGACCTTGCCGACGACCGGGCTCTCTATTGGCTTGTCGCTGCCATCTTCATGGCCGGGCTGCTCGCAATGTACCGCATCATCCACTCGCCCTTCGGCGAGGTCTGCAAGGCGATCCGGGACAACGAGCCGCGTGCAATCTCGCTCGGCTATCGCGTCAACCGGTACAAGCTCACGGTGTTCGTTCTCTCGGCTGCGCTGGCGGGCCTCGCCGGCGCTACCAAGGCGATCGTCTTTCAGCTGGCATCGCTCACCGACGTGCACTGGTCGATGTCGGGCGAGGTCGTGCTGATGACGCTGGTCGGCGGGCTCGGCACCGTGTTCGGCCCGATCGCCGGCGCGCTCGTCATCGTCGCGATGCAGAACTACCTCGCTTCCCTGGGAGCCTGGGTCACTGTCGTCCAAGGCGTCGTTTTCGTCATCTGCGTGCTCGCCTTCCGCGAAGGGTTCGTCGGTGTCGTGGCAAAGGCGATCAAAAAGCCGCTCTGAGGGATTGTGATCCGCCGACGGAGTTCTGGGCAATTAGGTACGGAATCTCGACGATGAAGAAGGTTTTCTCGGACGCCACGGCCGCTCTTGCAGGCGAGATCAAGGACGGCATGACGATCATGGCCGGCGGCTTTGGACTCTGCGGCATTCCCGACGTGCTGATCGAGGCGGTGCGTCAGAGCGGGGCGAAGGACCTGACCTTCGTTTCCAACAATGCCGGCGTCGACGGCGCAGGCCTCGGCATCCTGCTGGAGACCCGCCAGATCCGGAAGATGATCAGTTCTTACGTCGGCGAGAACAAGCTCTTCGCTCAGCTATATCTGGCCGGCGAGCTGGAGCTCGAATTCACGCCGCAGGGTACGCTGGCCGAGCGCATCCGCGCGGGCGGTGCTGGCATCCCGGCCTTCTTCACCAAGACCGGCGTCGGCACGCTGGTGGCCGAGGGCAAGGAGGAGCGCGAGTTCGACGGCGAGCGCTACATCATGGAGCGCGGCATCTTCGCCGACGTCTCGCTGGTCCATGCCTGGAAGGGCGATACCGAGGGCAACCTCGTCTACCGTAAGACTGCCCGCAACTTTAATCCGATGATGGCGACAGCCTCGCGCTTCACTGTGGCCCAAGTCGAGCATCTCGTGCCGGCCGGGGAGATCGACCCGGATCACATCCATACGCCGGGCATCTTCGTGAAGCGCCTCGTGCACATCGCCGATCCCGTCAAGCGCATCGAGCAGCGCACCGTACGCAAGCGTGCGGCGTAAGGAGGAAGCCATGGCCTGGACCCGTGAACAGATCGCGGCGCGCGCCGCCAGGGAGCTCAAGGACGGCTTCTACGTCAATCTCGGCATCGGTATCCCGACGCTGGTCTCGAACTACATCCCGGACGGGGTGAGCGTGCAGCTCCAGTCCGAGAACGGCATGCTCGGCATGGGCCCATTTCCCTATGAGGGCGACGAGGACCCCGACCTGATCAACGCCGGCAAGCAGACAATCACCGAGCTGCCGACGACCAGCTTCTTCTCTTCGGCCGATTCCTTCGGGATGATCCGCGGCGGCCATATCGACCTCTCCATCCTCGGCGCTATGCAGGTCGCCGAGAACGGCGACCTCGCCAACTGGATGATCCCCGGCAAGATGGTGAAGGGCATGGGCGGCGCCATGGATCTCGTCGCCGGCGTCAAGAAGGTCGTGGTGGTGATGGAGCATGTCGCCAAGAACAAGGACGGCTCGGAGACGCCGAAACTCCTCAAAGCCTGCGACTTGCCGCTGACCGGCGCCGGTGTGGTCGACATGGTCATCACCGATCTGGGCGTCTTCACGATCGACGAGAACAGCGGCGGCATGACCCTGATCGAGCTCGCCGAGGGCGTTGCCCTCGACGAAATCAAGACCAAGACGCAGGCTGCATTCAAGATCGCCGTGTGAGCTGACCGCGGCAGCAATCTATCAGTGCTGCTTCGCGTTCTACACGAGACAATCAGGGAACCCGATGACACAACCTAGCAGCGTTGCACTCGCATCGGAGCCGCCTGCTGCCGGTCTTTGGGCATCCGTTGCCGAAGGCATTTATTGGGCTCAGATCCCGCTGCCATTTCGGCTCAACCAGGTGAATGTGTGGCTGATCGATGACGAAGATGGCTGGGCTCTGGTCGATTGCGGTATCGACAGCCCTGACGTCCGCGCCATCTGGGAAACGCTGCTCGCCAATCTTCCGGACGGGCGTCCCATCTCGCGCATTATCGCGACCCACGGACATACCGATCATGTGGGCTGTGCAGGTTACCTGACCGACAAGCTCAAGGTTCCCTTTGAAGCGACTTTGGTGGAATGGCTGAAGGCGCGCATCCGCTACGCCGATGCCGCGCAGGAGCAGTCGTCCGAAGAGGATCGCTTTCTGACGATGCATGGCTGCGAGCCTGCAGTCACGGCGCAGATGCGCGAGGAATTCAAGTCAATCGGCCAGTACCTCTGGCCGATGCCGGGCCGTCTGCGCGCGCTGCGGTCGGGCGAAAAGCTGAGGATCGGGAACCGCAGTTTCGAGGTGCTCGTTCATGGTGGTCATGCCGATTCTCATGCCTCGTTTTATTGTGCTGACGATCGGATACTTGTCGCAGGCGATCAGGTTCTTCCGAGGATATCGCCTGTGATCGCCGTCTTTGAGGACTTGCCCGAAGCCGATCCGCTCGGCGACTACCTGGCCTCGCTGAGGGATCTGACGGAGCTTCCGGAAAATGCGCTCGTACTGCCGGGACATGGCGTTCCCTTTACCGAGCTCGGGTCGCGCCTGACTGCCTTGAAAAGGCATCATGAGGAACGATTGGCCGCGCTTGAGGCTATGATCGAACTTCCGATAACGGCATTCGCGGCGGCGGAACGTCTGTTCGAACGATCATTTCAGAGCGGTCACCGTCGCTTCGCGCTAGGCGAAACGCTTGCGCATCTTCACCGGCTGGAGCGCGACAACCGGGCGATGAGACATACATCGGACGGCGGGACTGTCCGATGGGGGAAGTGCTGAAGTCGGATCTCGGCTATGTGCGCGCGCATCGGGGAAGCCGCTTAGCGAGCAGCGCGGACGACTCGCCGCAGGCCGCAGCAAAGGCGTTCTTCCACCCTCTTCGGTCCGAGCCTGGTCCGGCGAACGCTGTAGCGAGCGAGCGTCAATCGCCGCCCACGACCTTGCCCGCCAGGAGGAAGGGGCTCGATACCGTCGCTCCGACCGCATTGAATACGAAGGCACCAGACCGGCGAAAGTCGAGCGGTGCGCCTTTCGCGTTTGCCGCTGAAAGCTTCGGATACAATGCCGCCAGCTCTGCGAAACGGCTGTGCTTGAAGCTGTCGGACGATTTCAGACCGGTTATGTCGACGACTTGAACTCGCGCCTCGCGTGTCGCTTTCACGACCCGTGGATCGCTGACGTCAAGCTTGCCGAGCCGCTGGCGCTCGCCGGTCAGAAGCTCGGAGGCTCTCAAGGCAAGGTCGTCTTGCGAGACGAGGATGGTCATCGGCGGCGAGAGCGGACCGATCACTCCGACTTGTGCCTTGAAGACGTCGACGTCGATGTCGGGCGCTGCGAGAATGACTTGCAGCCGTGCGATGACGGCATTCTTCTCAGTCAGGCGAAGTTGGCGAATTGCCTCGGTCGTCAGCCAGGCTCCCATGCTGTGGCCGACGATCGTGATTTTGCCACGGCTTTCCGTTCTTGCGATGCTGGTCAGCAACAGGGCAAGCTGATCGCGTGAGAAAGTCGCTGCGTCCTTGTCGGCGACATAGCCCGCAACGCTGCCTTGGGACGGCCAGGAGAACAGGATCGGCGCGCCGTGGGAGACGTTCGCGTCGGCCGTCATCTGTGCCAGCCTGAAGAGCGCCTCCTGATAGTTGGTATTGTAGCCGTGGACAAAGATTCCGATGTCCGGTGGATGACCTCCACGGCGCTTCGAGACCTCCCGCTCGAAGCCCGCCCGATCGAGGATGCGATGACCGACAACGCCAAATTGTCTCGCCGGGTCGGCCTGATGCTCCGGCCATTCGATAGTTCCGGGTACATGGCCAGGCGGGATGGATATCGTGTATTCGTCGTAGCTCACTTCCGGCTCCCGCGCGGAGGTGAAGGCTCTGGAATCAGGGGCCGCGCGCTGGCGCGTATTGGCGGCGTAGACGGTGACGAAGCGCCCGCCTGGAAACGAAACGCTCACGTTCTCAAGCAGCTCGGGCCCCGGCCTTTCGGCACAGGCGGCTAGGAGAGCGAAGGCGAGAACGAACAAACGGCGGGCATGCGACTTCCAGATTTTCAATGGGCGGGCACCGTTTCCGCGTGTTCAGCGTGCTGTGGACGCTGCAGAAGATGGAGCGGGAATCTGGTACCGATTGCCTCGACGGCAAGTCTTGCCGATTCAGCGCAAGCAGCCGTTCCTCCCCGGGCCCAGGGCTTGGTGCCGTCGCCGACATTCCAGAGATTAGCGATCGGCGTGGCTTGCGGCTGGTCGTATCCAGTCACTGCCCGTTGTGCCGGCCAATCGTGGGCGGTTACGTCGATCGTGATGATCTGCCTCTCGTCGAATCCGGGAAACTGCTCGTGCAAGTCCTGGAGAAGCAGCGCCTTCTCCTTCTCGATGTCGAACTCGCCTCGGCAAGGTAGGGGGACCGATGCGCCGCAGTAAAGATGCCAGCCCTTAGGCGCGCGGTTGAGTTCAGCCGAGCTGAAGTTGCCAGCATAGACCAGGCGGTGTGTCTTGCTGAAGATTGCGAGGCAGGGGAAGTCAGCAAGCGGTGTCCGGCTTGCGAAATGCACGGTGATGATCGCCGCCGGGTTGGACCACTCCTCGATCTCCTCGGCATAGCCGGCGGGGAAATTCTCCGCGCCGCCGAGCCTGACGGTGGCAAGCGGGCCGGCATTGCTGACGGCAAGTCGACAGGACACTTTGACGGTCGCACCATCCGAGCGCTCTACGACGGCACCGTCGACGAGCCCGTCGGGACCGAAGGTCAACATCGAGACAGTCGAGTCGAGCCAGACAGCGCCGCCGGCCGCGTTGATCACACCCGCGAAGGGTTCCCAGGTCTCAATGGTGCCGCCGGGGGGCATTCCGATCTTCTTGAAGGATGTATCTTGCGTGAAATAATGGATAAAGACATCGGCAGGCAGCTCGTCGGCGCTTGCGGCGAACATCGCGCCGACGACATTGTCGACCAGGCCGTGGATGGATTTGCTGCGCGTGAACCGGTTCAGCCAGGAACGCAGGGATTCGTTCTTCTTCGGATGGAACCAAGGAAGACCTTTGGAGATTGTCGCCAGAACATGGGGGGCGACGTTTCTCGCCCAGCCGGCCAACCCTTCCGTGACGTTGATGTCCCGTTTGCCGACGCGCAAGACTGTCGCGGCCTTCTCCGGCACATAGAGATGGAGAGGAATGCCTAGATCCTTGTAGGTCTGGGCCACCGCGCCGTCGCGTTCGATCACCAGCGCTCCGGTGTTGCACAAGAAGCCGTCGACGAGGCGAGTCGATGCGCGACCGCCGATCCGCTCGCGCGCCTCCACGAGCAAGGTGCGATAACCTAGATGCGAGAGGCGCGCCGCAGCGCACATCCCGCCGGCGCCAGCGCCGATGACGAGGGCGTCGAAATCGAGATTGCGATCATTCATGCCATGGGTTCCCTGTGCTGGGCGTCGGCACGCGTGAATCTGACCGAGCACCGCCGCTCGCACGTCGTGCCGACCGCTCTGTCGGAAATTCAGCCCCAAACAACCGGCTTCGAGCCGACGTGCTTTCGGGCGTCGGCCGAATTAGGCAGTCTTGGAAAGCGCCTTGCTGAGCTTTTGCTCGGCATCTGGAGACAGCGATGTCTTGAGAACGCGGCCCTCCAGCCCCGCCAACTCGGCAAGAACCTTTTCCGGCTGGGCCTTGCGCACGAGAACGAACAGCGCCGAACTCTCGGTAGGGATCGTCGATGCGAGTGATCTGATGAAGTCGTCGTTGATTCCATAGTCGGCCAGCGAGCCCGACAAGGCGCCGGTTCCGGCACCGACCAGGCCGCCGATGGTGAAACCCGCGAGCGGGTTGAGCAGCAGCAGTCCAACCAGTCCGCCCCACAGGGCCCCGGAAATCAGACCGGAAGAGGCGCCGAGAGCGGTCAGATCGAGGCTTTGCTTCAGATGAAGCTTGCCGTTCTCGTCACGTATGGCCACGACAGCGTCTTCAAGGTCGACGAGATACTCGTTCTGAAGCTTGGCAAGTTTGAGCAGAACATTGTCCGCCGCTTCCTGGGTATCGAAACCGACAACGATGAGGTCCGGCATTGCATAGTCCTTTTCGGGTGGCCGGCATGCGTGTGACATGCGCGGAGCAATTCGGGCTTCCAGTGGGCGTACGGGCACAAGTATGCTGCAGAATGGAGCGGCACGGCGCGCCTTGGCGGACTGGTTCGTCTCAGGGCTTTCGGGCAGCTAAGAGCTTGCGAAGCGCACTGAGAATGCTGACGCCGAGCGTCAGGCTGCTTCCAACGTTCTCAAAGCGATGGCCGGCGGTGTTGACCATCTGGACCACGCCCTGCGTCTCAGCCGTGATCGTTTCAAGCGCCGCCGCCTCCATTTCCGCCAGTGCTTCGAGCTCAGGGGAATGCGGTTCGCGCAACGTGTAGGCCAGCAGAACGAGCGCCACGGCAAGGTAGAGCGCTGCGACGGCTAGCGCCGCGTTGAGGTCGCCGAACGGAGCCCTGATCGCAAGGAACAGCGCGTAGGTCGCCAGCGCAGCGGTGACGGTGAAGGCGGCGACCGCGAGCGCGCCGGCGACCGCACGCCGGATCAGTTGCCGAAGAAGAACCTGACGACGCAGCAACGCCACGCGACCGTAGAGTTTCGCGGAATTGAGAGTGGACATCATTGACCTTTCTGGCGGCCCGGAACACGGCTAGCGGAGCTGGCGACCGATGACGACGCCGGCCGCGAGACCGAGCCCGAGCGCCGCGAGTGCCGTCAGCCGCGGGAATCTGTCGAGCTCATCGGCGAACTCGTCGAGGGTCTCGTTCACCGCGTTCAGGAAAGCGTCGACGTCGAGCCCGTCATGAGGGATGTCCGGGCTTGGACGTGGCGGCACAAGTCCCTGCTCCACGCCCACATCAGCGGCCGGCGCCTTGCGAGCATGAGCATCAATTTGCGCACGCAAGATCTGAATCTCACTCATTAAGCTCATAGCCTGCTCCTTGAAACGTTTGCCGGAGGCGAAAAACAAGGGGCGATAGTTTTCCGCCTCCGACCCATAGAGGGCTACTTCGTCGCGTCCTCTATGGTTTTGCGGATGGAGGTGTAGGTGTCGGAAAAGAGCTTCTGCGCGTCGGCATAGCTCTTCTTCGTCTTGTCCCACGCCTCGGCGGATGCGTCCTCAAGCCGGGCGATCCGAGCTTTCGCCTCGTCCACCTGAGCGTTCAACGCGGCGATCCGCGCGTCGATGGTGGCTCGCTGATCGGCAGCCAGTTTGGAGGCCTTGCCGCGCAGCTCGTCGATCGAATTCCGCCACGCCTTCTGACGCGCCTCGAGTTCAGCCTCCAGAATCGCCCGGCGAGTGGTCAGATCGACCTTCGCCGCTTCGAGATACCGATCCCGAGTAGCCTGGAAGGCGGCCCAACCGTCATCCAGCGATTTCCGCGCCGCGGCGACCTGCGCATCCGTCCAGGTCCTGGCGTTGGCCGCAGCCTCTTCAGCCTGGGCACGGTACGCGTCGCGTCGATCGCGGAGCGCCTTCAGGGCCTCGTCCGCGTTCTTCCGCGCCTCGCCCTGAAGCCTGGCCGACTCCTTCTCCAGCACGACGATGGTCGCATCGAGTTCGGCGAGTCGATCCCGAGACCACTCCACCGCCCGCCGAGCAAGCGAAGGATCGTTTTGAGCGGCCGGCTGGCCTTGTCCGGTTGTGTCCTGCGCAATGGCAGCCGGCACGGCGAACAACGTCGCCTGGGCAAAGATCGCCAGACCTATCGCAGATTTGCGGGCTTTCATGTCGTTCTTCCTCGATTCAGAATTGTCGAAAGGCCGAAGCGCCTCGATCAGAACAGCTTCGAGAACGCGTCCTTGATCCGCTGAATCGTACGGTCATGTACGGCCTTGGCTTCAGCCACGCCGCTCTTCACGGCTTCCCAGGACTCGTCGCCGGCATCCTTGGCATCGCCGATCCGAGCCTGGAATTTCTCCGCCTCGTCGGACAAGCGTTTGATGGCGGCGTCGAGTTCTCCACGCGCACTCTCGATGGCGTTGGCCGCTCGGTCGCGAATCTCCTGCAGTGATGCTTCCCAGGACCGACGCTGGGCCTGGGCCCGTGCGAGCACGACACCGCGCACAGTTTCCGCCTGGTCTTCGGCAACGCTCAGGTACGACTGGAGCGCGGATTCGACCTCGACCCACTCGGCCTCGAGGGACTCCTGAACCTGTTCGGCGCCTTCCTTCGCGCCTACCGCCTCTGCACGAAGTCCATCATAGATCTTTTGGATCTTACCGCGCGAGGCCCGGAGCCGGGTGAGTGCGGCCTCCGCTTCCTTACGGGCCTCTTCCTTTAGCGTTTCGGCGGTTTTCTCGACCTGGGATACGATAGTATCCGCATCATCGAGACGCTGTTTCGCCCAGGCGATGGTTTCATGTGCATAGGATTGATTGCTCATCGTAAGACTCCTTTTTGCGTGACGAGGAGATTGTCGAGGTGCCTGGAGCGGGACTTTTGCTCCTTCTTCCGAGACTCA
>JARYGW010000241.1:0-9289 GCA_033792295.1 Allobosea sp. | reverse complement strand
CTTGATCTTGATGTAGTAGTGGTTTGCTTCGAGCTGGACGTTGTCGACGATGCGCACCGCCGGCATGACGAAGCCGAGCTCCGCCGCGAGTTGGCGCCTCAGCGCCCTCACCTGGTCGGTCAGCCTGTCCTGGCCGCCCGGCGCATTGACCAGCGGCAGCAGCGCATAGCCGATCTCAATCTTGAGCTCGTCCATCTTGAGCAGATCGTTCAGCGTCTCCTCGCGCGGCGTGCCGTCGGGCGCGAGAGCGGCGCCGGGCTGCGCGCCGGCCATCGCCTCCGCGGCGGCGCGCGCCTTCGCGGCGCGACCGAAATGACGGGCCAGGAAGCCGGCACCGGCCGCCAGCAGCAGGAAGGGCAGCATCGGGATGCCGGGCAAGATCGCGATCAGCAGCATCACCGCTGCCGACATGCCGAGCGCCTTCGGATAGCCGGAAAGCTGCTTGCCCAGCGCCTTGTCGGCCGCGCCGCGCACGCCCGACTTGGAGACAAGCAGGCCGGCGGCCGTCGAGACGATCAGCGCCGGGATCTGGCTGACGAGGCCGTCACCGACGGTAAGCTGGGTGTAGTTGTGGGCCGCCTGGCCAAAGCTCAGCCCTTGCTGCGCCACGCCGATGATGATGCCGCCGAGCACGTTGATGAAGGTGATCAGCAATGCGGCGATGGCGTCGCCGCGCACGAATTTCGAGGCGCCGTCCATCGAGCCGAAGAAGGAGGATTCGTCCTCCAGCGCCTTGCGGCGGACCTTGGCGGTCTCCTGGTCGATCAGGCCGGCGGAGAGGTCGGCATCGATCGCCATCTGCTTGCCGGGCATGGCGTCAAGGGTGAAGCGCGCCGCCACTTCCGCGATGCGGCCCGAGCCCTTGGTGATGACCACGAAGTTCACGATGATCAGAATGGTGAAGACGATCACCCCGATCACGAAATTGCCGCTCATCACGAAGCCGGCGAAAGCCTCGATGACATGTCCCGCCGCCGCGCTTCCCTCATGGCCATGGGCGAGGATCAGACGCGTCGAGGCGAGGTTGAGCGCCAGCCGGAACATGGTGACGATGAGCAGCACCGTCGGGAAGGCCGAGAATTCCAGAGGCTCCTCGATGAAGAGCGCCGTCATCAGCACCAGCACCGACAGGATGATCGACAGCGCCAGCATCAGGTCGAGCAGGATCGCCGGCATCGGGAAGATGAGCACCACGAGAATGCCCATGACACCGACGGCGAGGAACAGGTCCGGCCGCTTGAAGAGTTTGCCCAGCGCATCGCGGTCCGGAAGGCTGAAACCGCTTCCCTGACCTTCCGTCACATCGGTCATCGACCGCTCCGCCCTCTCGCCGGCCCTCGTCTGCGCACAGACGCGGCGCGCCCCGAAGCGGAGCACGACCCGGCAATTCTTGCCGGGCATATGGTGAATGATTGGTTAAGTCAGGCGCCCGAACGCTGTGCACGAACGGGTCGGCGGAACCTTCCCGCATCCCGATCGTTGCCATTTCGACATGCCTTGCGCCGCGCTGCCGGCGATCCGGCATCGTGCGGCCCGGACTTCCTGCCGATCCGGCCGCTTTTCGCGCCTTGGAGCGTCGACACAGATCGGGGGAAAGAACCGGTGCAGGCTGTCTCGTCAGGAAACGATCGCCCTCTCGTCTCCACCGATGTGCCCGCCCGGCTCGACCGCCTGCCCTGGTCACGCTTCCACAGCCTCGTCGTGGTCGCGCTCGGCACCACGTGGATTCTCGACGGGCTGGAGGTGACGCTGGCGGGCGCGGTCTCCGGCGCGCTGAAGGAGAGCCCGGTGCTCAAATTCAGCAATGCCGATGTCGGCATGGCTGGCGCCGCCTATATCGCCGGCGCCGTTCTGGGTGCCGTCTTCTTCGGCTGGCTGACCGACCGGCTGGGCCGCAAGAAGCTCTTTACCGTCACCGTCCTGGTCTATCTCGCGGCGACGGCCGCCACCGCCTTCTCCTGGAATCTCTGGAGCTTCCTGATCTTCCGCTTCCTCACCGGCATGGGCATCGGCGGCGAATACACGGCGATCAACTCGACGATCCAGGAGCTGATTCCCGCCCGCATGCGCGGCTGGACCGACCTCGTCATCAACGGCTCCTTCTGGGTCGGTGCCGCGCTCGGCGCGCTCGGTGCCATCGTCCTGCTCGACCCTGCTCATATCGACCCCGAGCATGGCTGGCGGCTCGCCTTCTTCATCGGCGCCGTGCTCGGCCTCTTCATCCTGATCCTGCGGCAATGGATTCCGGAAAGCCCGCGCTGGCTCATCAGCCACGGCCACCCCGAGCGCGCCGCGGCCATCGTGATGGACATCGAGCGCCGCGCCGGCTTCGTCCCGCCGCCGGACGAAATCCACGCCCTCACCAAGTTGCGGCCCCGCCCCGCCACCCCGCTCGACGAGGTCTTCCGCGCCCTGTTCGTGGTCCATCGCGACCGGGCTCTGGTCGGCCTCGCGCTGATGGTCTCGCAGGCCTTCTTCTACAACGCGATCTTCTTCACCTACGCGCTGATCCTGACCGACTTCTACAAGGTGCCGTCGCAGGCGGTCGGCTGGTTCATCCTGCCCTTCGCCGCCGGCAACTTCCTCGGTCCCCTGCTGATCGGACGGCTCTTCGACACCTGGGGCCGGCGTTTCATGATCGCCGCGACCTATGCGCTGTCCGGACTGCTCCTGACCGGCACGGGCTACCTGTTCTGGAAGGACTGGCTGACCGCCTTCCAGCTCACGCTCTGCTGGAGCGTCGTCTTCTTCTTCGCCTCGGCGGCAGCGAGCTCGGCCTATCTCACCGTCTCCGAGACCTTCCCGGTCGAAATGCGGGCGCTCGCCATCGCGTTGTTCTATGCGATCGGCACTGGCGCAGGCGGCATCGCCGGCCCCTGGCTGTTCGGCATCCTGATCGATACCGGCTCGCGCGGCAGCGTCTTCGGCGGCTATCTGCTTGGGGCGGCGCTGATGCTCCTCGCAGCCTTCATCGCCGGGCGTTTCGCCGTCAGGGCAGAGCGGCAGCCGCTCGAAACCGTGGCCCGTCCGCTCAATGCGGTGGATTGAAGCGCTGTGCCGCCACTAACCATGCGGCCCGAAAAGCAGCGAAAGGGAACAAAGCATCATTTAAATGCATTACTCCTCCCCCGCGTTCTGCATTTATGAATGCGAGGGGAGATGTGGTGAAGACAATCTGGAGGCCGTCGTGGACAGACGCTCATTCCTGATGACATTGGTCGGTGGCTTTGCCGCCGCCGGCCTTGGCGGGATCGCCGCCGCCGAAGCCGCCCAGCCGGCTCGGCCCGTGCGGCCGGAAGGCGCGCCGCCCAAGGACGCGGAGGCCGTTCCGGCCGAGACCAAGGAGGCGCTGGACAAGTCCGACGCCGAATTCAGCCAGTACTATTATTATCGCCGGCCGCGCTATCGCTACTACCGGCCCTATTACCGCCCGCGGTACTACTACCGCCCGCGCTATTATTACCGCCCGCGCTACTACTATCGCCGACGCTATTGGTAATCGGCAGTTCCCGGGTCAGGCCGCATTGATGCGCGTCTGACCCGGTTCCGCCACGGTGACACCGGCGGCGGTGTATTCGCTGAGCTTGTTGCGCAGCGTGCGGATCGAGATGCCGAGGATCTTGGCCGCATGGGTGCGGTTGCCGAGGCAATGGTCGAGCGTGTCGAGGATTAGCTCTCGCTCGACATCGGCGACGGTGTGGCCGACCAGCGAGCGTGTCATCGCTTCCGCCGTTTGAGCTGCCCGCCCCACCACATCCCGCGAGCCCGCAGCAGCCGGCGCAAGCGCCTCGCCTTCCGGCGTCAGCACGGCCGAAGCCGTGATTTCCGGCCCGCTGGCGAGCAGCACGGCCCGATGCATCGTATTCTCCAGTTCCCGCACATTCCCGCGCCAGGCGTTGCCCAGCAGTACCTTGCGGGCGTCAGGGGCGATCGGCCGTGCGGGCAAGCCGTTCAGCTCCACATATTTCTTCGCGAAATGCTCGGCCAGTACCAGGATGTCGCCCGGCCGCTCGCGCAGCGCCGGCAGGCGCAGATGCACGACATTCAGCCGGTAGAGCAGGTCTTCGCGAAAGGAGCCCTCGCGCACGGCATCGGCGAGATTGCGGTTCGAGGTCGCGATGATGCGGATATCGACCTTGACCGGCTGCGTACCGCCGACACGGTCGATCATCCGCTCCTGCAGTGCGCGCAGGAGCTTGGCCTGCAGGCGCACATCCATCTCGGAGATTTCGTCGAGCAGAAGCGTGCCGCCATTGGCCTCCTCGAATTTGCCGATGCGGCGGGCGATGGCGCCGGTGAAAGCGCCCTTCTCATGGCCGAACAGCTCGGATTCGAGCAGATTATCGGGGATCGCCGCGCAGTTCACCGCAACGAAGGGTCTGTCCTTGCGCGCCGACTTCTGATGCAGATGACGCGCGATCACTTCCTTACCGGTGCCACTCTCACCGGTGACGAGGACGGGAGCCTCGGACCGGGCGATCTGCGAGGCGAGCTGGACAACACGTTCCATGGCGGGATCGCGCCAGATCAGGCTCGACTGGTCGGCAGCAACCGCTTCGAGCACCGCCGCGATCAGCTCCGGATCGGGCGGCAGCGGCACATATTCCTTAGCACCGGCCTGGATGGCGGCGACGGCGGCACGGGTGTCGGTCGAGGTGCCGCAGGCGATGATCGGTGTGCGGATGCGCTCTGCATCGAGCGCCGCGACATAGGATCCGATCGGCTGGACCACGTCGATCATCAGGAGATCGGCGCCCTTGGCCCGCAGCACGGCGAGCGTCTGGTCGAGCCCCTCCGTATGCGTCACGGCCGCACCGTGCGACATCGCGATCTTGGCCGCGGCGATGATCTGCCCCTTGAGACCGCCGGCGATGATGAGGCGCATGGCTCAGGTCCTTTTGCTGATCGTGTGTGAAGACGGCCGGGAGATCACCGGTCGGCCTTGATGATTTCGGTCATGGTCACGCCGAGCCGGTCTTCGACGACGACGACCTCGCCGCGGGCGACCAGCCTCTCATTGACGAAGATGTCGATCGCTTCGCCGACGCGGCGGTCGAGTTCCAGCACCGTGCCGGGCACGATCTGGAGCAGATCGCCCACCGCGACCTTCGAAGAGCCGAGCACGGCCGAAACCGTAACCGGCACATCGAAGACCTGTTCCAGATCCTCGGCGGTCTTGACCGGAACCGGACCGGAATGGGCCACCGACATATCGTTCTGGTCGAACGACAGATCGGCCTGATTCAGCGGCGGCAGGTTGAGATCGTTCTCCGGGCTCATGGCTCAAACTTTCATTGCCCGTGGCGGTTGCCACCGGGGAAAACACTGGCGACCGCCTGCTCGATCAGTGTCGAAAGGCGCTCGCTATCCATCACGAAGCCTCCATCGGCCCATTCGATCCGCCCGTCGCCCGGGCGGATATCAGGCTCGCCCAGCACCATCAGCTGGCCGCTGAACCCCTGCTCGCGCGTCAACCGCTTGACCAGTTCCTCCGCCGCCTCGACGGATGCCTCGTTGACCCGCACGACCAGATGCGGTGCCTGGCGAGCATGGCCGATACATTCGCGCACGGCCTGCGCCAGCGGCGCCAACGGCTTCTCGGCGAGCGCGGCACCGGCGAGCGCTCGTGCGGCCGCGAGCGCGACTTCGGCCGCCTGGGCCTCGATGGCCGCCATGCGCGCGGTCTCCAGGGCGAAAAGCCGCTCGGCCGAGCGTGCGAGCTGCCCGGCAAGGCCGTTGAACTGCGCCTCGGCCTCGCGGCGCCCCTGCTCCTGACCGGCCTGGAACGCCTCCGCCCGCGCCGCACTGAGATCGGCCTCGCTGGCAGCCTTGCGGCTGCCCTCGCGGAAATCCGTCCCGAACATGAATTTCGTCGCGGTCGCCATCTCAGTACACCAGCTCGTCTTCGGCGTTGCCCTTGGACAACACGATCTCGCCCTTGTCGGCGAGGTCCTTGGTCATCGTCACCAGCTGGGTCTGCGCCTCGTCGACCTCCTTGAGGCGCAGCGGCCCGAGGCTTTCCATGTCGTCCTGCATGTTCTTGGCCGCGCGCTGGGACATGGCGCCGAAGAATAACTCGCGCACCGGCTGGCTGGCCCCCTTGAGCGCGCGTGCCAGCACATTCTTGTCGGCCTGGCTCACCAGCGTCTGCAGGCCGGCCGAGTCGAGCTTGGCCAGGTCCTCGAAGGTGAACATCAGGGCGCGGATGCGCTCGGCAGCTTCCTGGTTGGAAGCATCGAGTGCCGAGAGGAAGCGGATTTCAGTCTGCCGATCGAAGCCGTTGAAGATCTCGGCCATCATCTCGTGCGGGTCGCGGCGGCGCGTCTGGGTCAGGGTCGAGACGAATTCGGTGCGCAGCGTGTTCTCGATGTGATCGAGCGCTTCCTTCTGCACGGATTCGAGACGCAGCATCCGGCCCACCACCTCGATCGACAGATCGTTCGGCAGGTTGCGCAGCACATTGGCGGCATGCTCCGGGCGGATCTTCGACAGGATCACGGCGATGGTCTGCGGATATTCGTTCTTGAGGAAGTTCGCGAGCACGCTGGCGTCGATATTGCCGAGCTTCTGCCACATGTTGCGGCCGGCGGGTCCCCGGATCTCCTCCATGATCAGCGCGACCTGGTCGCTCGGCAGGATCTTCTCCAGGAGCGAGATGGTGCGGTCGAAGGAGCCCGTGACGGCACCCGCGCTTGAGAGCTTGCCGACGAAATCCAGCATCAGCCGCTCGACCTCGTCGGCATCGACGGTGCCGAGCTCGGCCATGGCGCGCGTGATGATGCGGATCTCGTCGTCGTCGAACTCCTGCCAGATCTTCCGGCCGTGCTCCTCGCCGAGCACGAGCAGGATCACGGCCGCACGCTGCGGCCCGGTCATCTGGGCGATCGTGGTGACGCCGAAGCCGCCGCCCTCGATCCCTTCGGGGAGGCCGGTGCCGCGTGTCGCGATGGAGCGTGCCTCTGCCATGGTTCAGCGGCCCGTCATGCCGGTGCCTTTTCATGGATCCAGCTGCGCAGCACGGCGACCGAGTCGGCCGGGTTCTGCGCGACCAGCGCACCGATCTTCTCGACCGACTGCGCTTTGAGCTGGCCCTTGACCTGGGCGATGGCGAGCATGCGCTCGGACGGCATCTCGACCTCGGCCGGCACGAGTTCGCCGTTCGGGCCGACAGTCGCGACGGCACGGCCGGACGCGGCAGGGTCACCGGTGGGTTCGCCATCCGGACCGATCAAGGTTCCGTTGCGCATGAAGCTCGGAAGCGGCCGCGTCGCCACGCTGTTGTCGGAGGCCAGCACCTGCTTGAGCAGCGGGCGCACGACCGTCATCAGCACGATCAGGGTCAGCAGCGAGATGACGCCGAGCTCGGCGAAGCGGACAAGGTCCTCGCGACTGAAGGACAGAAGCTGCTGCATCAACGTCGGCTCGGTCATGTCGCCCGGCGGCTGCGGCGCCTCGGCGAAGCGTAGATTGACGACCTCGACCTTGTCGCCGCGGTTCTGGTCGAAGCCTACGGCTGTGCGCACCAGTTCACTGATCCGGTCGAGCTCCTCGTTGCCGCGCGGCTGATAGGCGAGCTCGCCGTTCTGACCGCGGCTGTAATTGCCGTCGACGAGCACGGCGACGGAGAGCTTCTTGATGCGCCCGCCCTCCTGCAACTCGGTGCGCGTCGTCTTCGAGATCTCGTAATTCACGACCTCCTCGTTCTTCGAGGAGCTGTCGCGCTGGTTCTGCTGCGCGCCTTGCGTCTGCTGCGCGCCCGGAAGCTCGTTGCCGACGGTGACCGTGCCGTTGCCGGCCTCGGCGGTCGCGGACGCCTCGGTGCGGTTCTGGCTGGAGCGCACGACCCGGCTTTCCGGGTCGAAGCTCTCCGAGCGGCTCTCGACGCGGTTGGCATCGAGCATCGCCGAGACCTGCACCCGCGCCCGGCCGTATCCGACCACGCCGGCGACGATATCCTCGACCTGCGACTTGATGCGCTTCTCGATCGCGGTCTGGCGCTCGTCGAGACCCAGGCCGAGCAGGTTCTGCTCGTCGCGAGCGCCGTCGGCCAGCAGGCGGCCGCGCTCGTCGACGATCGAGACACGCTCCGGCTTCAAGCCATCGACGGCAGAGGCGACGAGATGGCGGACGGCCCTGACCTGTGCGGCGTCGAGATCGCCGGCAAGCTTGAGCGCGATCGAGGCGCGCGGCGGCTCGCGATCGCGCTCGAACAGGCGCCGCTCCGGAATGACGAGATGCACCCGCGCCGCCTGCACCCGGCTGATCGAGCGGATGGTGCGCGAGAGCTCCCCTTCCAGGGCCCGCAGGTGGTTGATGTTCTGGACGAAGCTCGTGGAGGAGAAGGCGTCGCCCTTGTCGAAGATCTCGTAGCCGACGCCGCCACCGGCCGGGATGCCCTTGGACGCGAGGTCGAGGCGCAGGCGCGGCACATCATCCTTCGGCACCAGCACGGTCTGCCCGTCCCCACGCAGTTCGTATTTGATGCCGCGCGCATCGAGATCCTTGAGGATCGCGCTGACATCCTGGCTGGAGAGATCCGAAAACAGCACGCTCATCGCCGGTTGCGACATGCGGAACATGACGAAGCCGAAGAAGCCGACGAGCACAAGCGTCACGGCCAGCATCGCAGCCAGACGTGCCGCGCCGAATTTGGCAAACTGCTCGAAAAGCCCGTTCACGCCGCCATCCGTTCCACAAAACCGCGAGCACCGCCTGATTTGCGCTGCTCACTAGGCAAGTTTTTCCCGGTGCATGGTTAGCGGCTGGTTAATTTTTGCCTCCGGCATCGTTAATCATCGGGGCTGTGGCCGCGGCGCACGCGAAAAAGGCGCCGGTCCGGGACCGACGCCTCTGCAAAACGGGAGAAGGATGCCGCCGGCTTACTGGCGGTAGTGCTGAATGCGGGTGGTACGCAGGCCGGCAAGCCCGTGCTGGTCGATCGACATCTGCCAGCTCAGGAACTCGTCCACTGTCAAGGTGTAGCGCTGGCAAGCTTCCTCAAGGCTGAGAAGCCCGCCGCGCACCGCCGCGACGACCTCCGCCTTGCGCCGGATGACCCAGCGCCTTGTGTTCATCGGCGGGAGATCCGCGATCGTCAGCGGACTTCCGTCCGGTCCGATCACGTACTTTACCCGCGGTCGCAATGGCTCGGTCATGGTACTCTCACACAACTCAACAGAGCTACTGAGGGTGAGCCTAACGTTGCGGTTTTAAGATTTGCCTAAAGCGATCGAGAGGATGCCCGCATCTGATTCGCAGGACCGGAGGCGGCGAAGCTCCACGGACCCTG
>JARYGW010000240.1:0-9413 GCA_033792295.1 Allobosea sp. | reverse complement strand
AGGCGACGATACAGCGGCATCTGGCCGCCTTCGAAGCCCTTGACCGCCACGCCGGCGCGAGCCTTCTGGCCCTTGACGCCACGCCCACCGGTCTTGCCCTTGCCGGAGCCAATGCCGCGGCCGACGCGGATGCGCGACTTGGCCGCGCCTTCGTTGTCACGAATCTCGTTGAGTTTCATGGTGTCGCCCTCCTCACTTCGCGTCGACGACGCGCACGAGGTGCTTGACCTTCTCGACCATGCCACGCACCGCGGGGGTGTCCTGGAGGGTCGAGCGGCGGCGGATCTTGTTCAGGCCGAGACCGATCAGGGTCTGGCGCTGGGTGGAGTCGCGGCGGATCGGGGAACCGATCTGCTCGACGGTCAGGGTCTTCTCAGCCTTTGCCATCGAACCCTCCTCACGCTTCCGCGGCCGCATCCGCGCCGGCGTCGCGACGGCGGGTCTGCAGAGACGAAACCTTGAGCGAACGACGGGCCGCGACCGAACGCGGGCTGTCCTCGTTCTTCAGCGCGTCGAAAGTGGCGCGCACGAGATTGTACGGGTTGGAGGAGCCGAGTGACTTCGACACGACGTCCTGCATGCCGACCGCCTCGAAGACGGCGCGCATCGGGCCGCCGGCGATGATGCCGGTACCGGCCGGAGCCGCGCGCAGCACGACCTTGCCGGCGCCGTGACGGCCCTGCACGTCGTGATGGAGGGTGCGGCCCTCCCGCAGCGGGATGCGGACGAGACCGCGCTTGGCGGCTTCCGTCGCCTTGCGGATCGCCTCGGGAACTTCGCGGGCCTTGCCATGGCCGAAGCCGACGCGGCCCTTCTGGTCGCCGACGACGACGAGTGCGGCGAAGCCGAAGCGACGGCCGCCCTTCACCACCTTGGCGACGCGGTTGATGTGGACGAGCTTGTCCACGAATTCGGAATCGCGCTCTTCGCTATCCCGACGCTCACGCGGCTCTCTAGCCATGTGTCTGTCCTCTTACTTGCGCGGACGAAGGCAAAGCCTCGCCGCTCGCTCGAGCCTGCCCCCGTGCCTCATTGCGCGGGGAAGCTGAGCATCGGGCCGAAAGGTGGGTACCACGTTTCGGAAGATTCCGATGCTCCAAGCACCAATCGATCATCGTGACCGCGTCCACTCGAACGCGCGATGATCGAAAAACGAGTACCGCCCGGCCGGGGCGCGAACACCGGCCGGGCGAAACCCGATAACCTCAGAAGCTGAGGCCGCCCTCGCGGGCTGCGTCGGCCAGCGCCTTGACGCGGCCGTGGTACATATACGGACCGCGATCGAAGACCACTTCCGTCACGCCGGCCTTGACCGCGCGCTCGGCGACGATCTTGCCGATCTGGGCGGCGGACTCGACATTCGCGCCCGACTTGATGTCGGCGCGCAGGTCCTTGTCCAGCGTCGAGGCGGAAGCGAGGGTGACCCCCTTCACGTCGTCGATCACCTGGGCGTAGATCTGCTTGCCGGTGCGGTGCACCGAGAGGCGCGGGCGACCATTGGCAACCGCCTTGATCGCGCGGCGAACGCGAGCCTTGCGGCGCGCAGTCGCATCGTTCTGCTTGCTCATGGCTGGCGTCCTTACTTCTTCTTGCCTTCCTTGCGGAAGATGAACTCGCCGGCGTACTTGACGCCCTTGCCCTTGTAGGGCTCGGGGCCGCGGTACTCGCGGATCTCGGCCGCAATCTGGCCGACGACCTGCTTGTCGATGCCGGCGACGACGATCTCCGTCGGCTTCGGCGTCGTGATCGAGATGCCGGCCGGGATGTCGTAGTCGATGTCGTGGCTGTAGCCGAGCGACAGCTTCAGCACCTTGCCGTTGACGGCGGCGCGATAGCCGACGCCGTTGATCTCGAGGCGCTTCTCGAAGCCGGCGGTGGTGCCGACCACGAGGTTGTTGATGCGGGCGCGCGAGGTGCCCCAGAGCGCACGGGCGCGCTTCGACTGCGAACGCGGCTGGACCGCGATCGCGCCGTCCTCCATGGCGACCGAGACGTCCTCGGGCACCTCGAAGGAGAGCTCGCCCTTCGAGCCCTTGATCTTGACGAGCTGGCCGGTGACCGAGGCGGTGACGCCTGCGGGAACCGAAACCGGCTTCTTACCGATACGAGACATTGGATTTCTCCTGAAGATGAGCGGCGCCTGACGGGTCAGAAGACCCGGCAGAGCACTTCGCCGCCCACGTTCTGCTCGCGGGCCACATGATCGGCCATCACGCCCTTCGGGGTCGAGACGATCGTCACGCCAAGGCCATCGGCCACGCGCGGCATGGTCTCGACCGACGAATACACGCGGCGGCCGGGCTTCGAGACACGGGAGATCGACCGGATGACCGGCTGCCCCTCGTGATACTTCAGCTCGATATCGAACTCGGTCCGGCCGTTGCCGAACTCGGTCGTCGAGTAGCCGCGGATGTAGCCCTCGGTCTGGAGCACGTCGAGCACGCGGGCGCGCAGCTTCGAGCCGGGGGTGGACACGCGGGACTTGCGGCGCATCTGCGCATTGCGGATGCGGGTCAGCAGATCGCCGAGCGGATCAATGACTGCCATTGTTCCTGTCCTCCTTACCAGCTCGACTTCACGAGGCCGGGAACCAGCCCCTTGTTGCCGAGTTCACGCAGCGCGACACGCGACATCTTCAGCTTGCGGTAGAACGCACGCGGACGGCCCGTCACCTCGCAGCGATTGCGGATGCGGTTCTTCGCCGAGTTGCGCGGCAGTTCGGCCAGCTTGAGGCGAGCGAGGAAGCGCTCGTCCATCGGCTGGCTGTCGTCATTGGCGATCGCGAGAAGGCGAGCCCGGCGGCCGGCGAACTTCTTCACCAGCTTCCTGCGACGCTCGTTGTTCTCGACGGAGCTTTTCTTAGCCATCGATCTCTCCTGGTTTCCGCGTTTGAACGGTCAGTTCACTGCCGGAACGGGAAGTTGAAGTGCTTGAGCAGGGCGCGTGCCTCGTCGTCCGACTTCGCAGTCGTGCAGACGATCACGTCCATGCCCAGGACCTGGTCGACCTTGTCGTAGTTGATCTCGGGGAACACGATGTGCTCCTTGATCCCGAGCGCGAAATTGCCGCGCCCGTCGAACGACTTCGGGTTCAGGCCCCGGAAGTCGCGCACCCGCGGAAGCGCGATGGTGACGAGCCGGTCGACGAACTCGTACATCCGCGTCTTGCGCAGCGTGACCTTGCAGCCCACCGGCATGTTCTCGCGCAGCTTGAAGCCGGCGATGGCCAGGCGGGACTTGGTGATGACCGGCTTCTGGCCGGCGATGAGGGCGAGATCGCCCGCGGCGTTGTCGACCTTCTTGCGGTCGGCCGTCGCCTCGCCAACGCCCATGTTGATGACGATCTTCTCGATCGTCGGTACTTCCATGGCGTTCTTGTAGCCGAATTCCTTGATCATCGCGGGACGGACGACGTCCTCGTAATGCTTCTTCATGCGCGGCGAGAGAGCCGCCTGCTGAGCCTCAGCCATCGATCAGATCCCCCGAACGCTTGGCGAAACGAACCTTGCGGCCGTCATCGAGCACCTTGAAACCGACGCGGGTCGCCTTGCCATCCTTCGGATCGGCGATGGCGATGTTCGACAGGTCGATCGTCGCTTCCTTGCTGATGATGCCGCCCTCGGACTGCGGGGACTGCTTGGTGTGGCGCTTCACCAGGTTGACGCCACGAACGACGGCGCGGCCGTCCTTCGGCAGAACCTGGAGAACCTCGCCCGCCTTGCCCTTGTCGCGACCGGCGAGCACGACGACCTTGTCGCCCTTCTTGATCTTCGCAGCCATCACAGCACCTCCGGCGCCAGCGAGATGATCTTCATGTGGTTCTTGGCGCGCAGCTCGCGCGGAACCGGTCCGAAGATACGGGTGCCGACCGGCTCCTTCTGGTTGTTGATCAGCACGGCCGCATTGCGGTCGAAGCGGATCACCGAACCGTCGGGGCGCTTGACGTCCTTGGCGGTGCGCACGACGACCGCCTTCATGACGTCGCCCTTCTTCACGCGGCCGCGCGGGATGGCTTCCTTGATCGAAACGACGATGATGTCACCGACACCCGCGTATTTGCGCTTCGACCCGCCGAGAACCTTGATGCACATCACGCGACGCGCGCCGGAGTTGTCGGCGACGTCGAGATTCGTCTGCACCTGGATCATGGCCTTGATCCTTCCAAATAGTATCAGGCGGTTTCCCGGACGGCCTCAGCGCTGGCCGGGACTACGACTGACGGGGGTCGATCGCCCCCTGGCCTCAAACAAAACATGATCCGCAAAAGTGGTTTCCACCTTTGCGGAGAAACATGCCCGGCTTCTTCCCGGCCCCGCCCTGCCCCTGATTCGGGGCCGGACGAAGCCGTTCCCGACTTACGCCTTGGGAGCGTCGTCGAGGACAACCCAGCTTTTCAGCTTGGAAATCGGCTTGGACTCCTCGATCCACACCGTGTCGCCGACCTTGAACGTCCCCGCCTCGTTATGGGCGTGATAGTTCTTCGTACGGCGAACCGTTTTCTTGAGGAGCGGGTGCGTATAACGCCGCTCGACCTTCACCACAACAGTTTTGTTCTGCTTGTCGCTGACGACGACGCCCTGCAGTACGCGCTTAGGCATTATTCTCTCCTCACGCGCTCGCCGCGACGGTCTTCGACCGCTGCAGCGTCTTGATGCGGGCGATATCCTTGCGCAGTTCGTTGACGCGCGCGGTGTTCTCAAGCTGGCCCGTCGCCTTCTGGAAGCGCAGGTTGAACTGCTCCTTCTTCAGCTTGAGCAGCTCGTCCTGGAGCTGGTCCGTGCTCATCGCGGTGAGGTCGGACAAACGCTTGGTGCTTTTCATCTCGCCCTCCCTTACTCGGCGATGCGCTGGATGAAGCGGGTCTTGATCGGCAGCTTGGCAGCGCCGAGACGGAGCGCCTCGCGGGCGATCTCCTCGGACACGCCGTCGAGCTCGAACATGATCCGCCCCGGCTTGACCTTGGCCGCCCAGAACTCGGGCGAACCCTTGCCCTTACCCATGCGGACTTCGGTCGGCTTGGCCGAGACCGGCACGTCGGGGAACACGCGGATCCAGACGCGGCCGACGCGCTTCATGGCGCGGGTGATCGCGCGGCGGGCCGCCTCGATCTGCCGGGCGGTGACGCGCTCGGGCTCCTGGGCCTTCAGGCCGAACTGGCCGAAGTTGAGGTCCGTGCCGCCCTTGGCGACGCCGGAAATGCGCCCCTTGAACTGCTTGCGGAACTTAGTGCGTTTTGGTTGCAGCATGGCTCTTCTCGATCAGCCTTACGCAGCCTGCTCGCGACGATCGCGATCACGGTGATCGCGGTCACGACCGCCGGAGCGGCCGCCCTCGTCGGAGAGGCGCTTGTCCTGGGCCATCGGGTCGTGTTCCAGGATCTCGCCCTTGAAGATCCAGACCTTGATGCCGCACGTCCCGTAGGTCGTGAAGGCGGTCGCCACACCGTAATCGACGTCGGCGCGCAGCGTGTGCAGCGGCACACGGCCTTCGCGATACCATTCGAGGCGGGCGATTTCGGCGCCGCCGAGACGGCCCGAGCAGTTGATGCGGATGCCCTCGGCGCCGAGACGCATCGCCGACTGAACGGCGCGCTTCATGGCGCGACGGAAGGCGACGCGGCGCTCGAGCTGCTGGGCGATCGAGTCGGCGACGAGCGTCGCGTCGATCTCGGGCTTGCGCACCTCGACGATGTTGATCGTCACATCGGCCTTGGTGAGCTTGGTGACCTCCTTGCGGAGCTTCTCGATGTCGGCACCCTTCTTGCCGATCACCACGCCCGGACGAGCCGAGTAGATGGTGACGCGGCACTTCTTGTGCGGACGCTCGATGATGATCTTCGAGACGGCGGCCTGCTTCAGCAGCTTCATCAGGGCGGCGCGGATCGCCATGTCCTCATGCAGCAGCTTGCCGTACTCGCCCTTGTTGGCGAACCAACGCGAGTCCCAGGTACGGTTGATGCCGAGGCGCAGACCGATCGGATTGATTTTCTGACCCATCGTTCTCTCCTCAGGCCTGCGCGGCAGCCTGCTCGCGCACCACGATCGTGATGTTCGAGAACGGCTTCATGATACGGGCGCCACGGCCGCGGGCACGGGCATGGAAGCGCTTCATGACGAGCGCCTTGCCCACGAAGGCCTGCGCGACGACGAGATCGTCGACATCGAGATCGTGGTTGTTCTCGGCGTTGGCGATCGCGCTCTGCAGGCACTTGCGAACGTCGGTCGCGATGCGCTTGCGGGAGAACTCGAGATCGGCGAGCGCCGTCGCGACCTTCTTGCCACGGATCAGCTGAGCGACGAGGTTCAGCTTCTGCGGCGAGACGCGCAGGTTGCGGGCGACCGCAACCGCTTCGTTCTCAGGCAGCGCACGGGGGGCGGATGCTTTACCCATGGCTTACTTCCTCTTCGCCTTCTTGTCGGCAGCGTGGCCGTGGAAGGTGCGGGTCGGCGAAAACTCGCCGAACTTGTGACCCACCATCTCCTCGGACACGGACACCGGCACATGCTTCTGGCCGTTGTAAACGCCGAACGTCAGACCGACGAACTGCGGCAGGATCGTGGAGCGGCGGCTCCAGATCTTGATGACTTCATTACGGCCCGAGGTCCTGGCGACCTCGGCCTTCTTCAGGAGGTATCCGTCGACGAACGGACCTTTCCAAAGCGAACGCGCCATGACGGACCTCAGTTCTTCTTCTTGCGGGCGTGACGGCTCGACACGATGAAGGTGTCGGTCCGCTTGTTCGAGCGGGTCTTCTTACCCTTGGTCGGCAGACCCCAGGGCGTGACCGGATGACGGCCGCCGGAGGTGCGGCCTTCACCACCGCCATGCGGATGGTCGACCGGGTTCATCGAGACGCCGCGGTTATGCGGACGGCGGCCGAGCCAGCGCGAGCGACCCGCCTTGCCGTCGTTCCGGTTCATGTGATCCGGGTTCGAGACGGCGCCGACGGTGGCATAGCACAGGCCCGAGATCAGGCGCTGCTCGCCCGAGTTCAGGCGGACGATGACGTAGCCCTGGTCGCGACCGACGATCTGGGCGTAGTTGCCGGCCGAACGGGCCAGAGCGCCACCCTTGCCGATCTTGAGCTCGACATTGTGGACGATCGTGCCGATCGGCAGCGAGCCCATCGGGGCCGCGTTGCCGGGCTTCACGTCGACATTGTCGCCCGCGACAACCGTGTCACCGACAGCCAGGCGCTGCGGCGCCAGGATGTAGGACTGCTCGCCGTCCTGATACTTGATCAGGGCGATGAAGGCGGTGCGGTTCGGATCGTACTCGATCCGCTCGACCGTCGCCGGGATGCCGGCCTTGCCACGACGCTTGAAATCGACGAGGCGCAGAGTGCGCTTGTGACCACCGCCGCGGAAGCGGACGGTGATGCGACCCAGGTTGTTACGACCGCCCGAGGAGCTCTTGCCCTCGGTCAGAACCTTGACCGGCTTGCCCTTGTAGAGCTCGCTGCGGTCGACGATCACGAGCTGGCGAAGGCTCGGCGTGATCGGCTTGAAATGCTTCAAAGCCATTGTGCTTCCCTCACAGGCCCGTGGTCACGTCGATCGAATGGCCCTCTTCGAGGGTCACGACCGCTTTCTTGACGTCCGAGCGCTGGCCGAGCCGGCCCCGGAAGACCTTGACCTTGCCTTCGGTGACGATCGTGTTGACGCTCTTCACCTTGACGTCGAACAGCTTCTCGACCGCGGCCTTGATCTGCGGCTTCGTCGCGGTCTTGGCGACCCTGAACACGACCTTGTTGTGCTCGGAGAGCGTGGTCGCCTTCTCGGTGATGACCGGCGCCACGATCACATCATAGTGGCGCGGGTCCAGGTTCTTGGCGGACTGGCTCATTTGAAGCGCGCCTCCAGCGCATCGACAGCCGCACGCGTCAGGACGAGCTTGTCGCGACGCAGGATGTCATAGACGTTGATGCCCTGAACCGGCAGCACGTCGACGTTGGGGATCGAGCGAGCGGCCAGGCCGAAATTCGTATCGATCTCGGCGCCGCCGACGATCAGCGCGCTCGACAGGTCGAGCTTGCCGAAATGGCCGAGCAATACCTTGGTCTTCGGCTCGCTCAGCTTGGCATCGTCGATGACGATGATGCCGGCATCCTTCGCCTTCGCCGAGAGCGCATGGCGCAGAGCCAGCGCACGGACCTTCTTCGGCAGCTCGTGAGCGTGATCGCGCACGACCGGACCGAAAGCCTTGCCGCCGCCGCGGAACTGCGGAGCCGAAGCCGCACCGTGACGAGCGCCACCGGTGCCCTTCTGCTTGTAGATCTTCTTACGGGTGCGATCGACTTCCGAGCGGCCCTTGGACTTGTGGGTCCCGGCGCGGCGCTTGGCGAGCTGATAGCGAACCATGCGGGCGAGCAGATCGGCGCGCGGCTCGAGGCCGAACACCTCGTCCGACAACTCGACCGAACCGGCCGACTTGCCTTCAAGAGTGGTGATATCGAATTTCATCACGCGTTCTCCTCAGCCTGGGCCGCAGGAGCCTCTGCCTTTGCCTCGCCGGCAACCTTGAACTTGCCCGGCAGCGGCGCATCCTTCGGCAGGGCGCGCTTGACGGCGTCACGGACGTGGATCCAGCCGCCGGCAACGCCCGGAACGGCGCCCTCGACGAGGATCAAGCCGCGCTCGACATCCGTTTGGACGACGCGCAGGTTCTGCGTGGTGACGCGCTCGGCGCCGAGATGGCCCGGCATCTTCTTGTTCTTGAAGGTCTTGCCCGGGTCCTGACGGCCGCCGGTCGAACCGATCGAACGGTGCGAGACCGAGACGCCGTGCGTAGCGCGCAGACCGCCGAAGTTCCAACGCTTCATGCCGCCGGCGAAGCCCTTGCCGGTGGTGGTGCCGGAGACGTCGACGAACTGGCCGACGACGAAGTGGTCCGCGGTGAGCTCGGCGCCGACCGGGATCAGCGCGTCATTGCTGACGCGGAACTCGACGATCTTCTGCTTCGGCTCGACCTTGGCAACGGCGAAGTGGCCGCGCTGCGCCTTCGAGACATTCTTGACCTTGGCCAAGCCCGACCCGAGCTGCACGGCGGAATAGCCGTTCTTCTCGATCGTGCGATGCGCGACGACCTGGCAGTTGTCGAGCTTCAGCACGGTGACCGGAATGTGCTCGCCGGCATCCGTGAAGATGCGGGTCATCCCGACTTTCTGTGCAATCACACCGGAACGCATCGGTGCATACCTTCCCTTGGGGTCATGTCCATCCGGGTTCGCCGGAAACAGAGGACCCGTTAAAACCGGATCTGAAGATGGTCAGACGAAGTGGATACCGGTTCGTCGTTCAGACCATCTTCCACTTAAAGCTTGATTTCGACATCGACGCCGGCGGCGAGATCTAGCTTCATGAGGGCGTCGACCGTCGGGGGGGTCGGATCGACGATATCGAGAACCCGCTTGTG
>JARYGW010000023.1:7102-28163 GCA_033792295.1 Allobosea sp. | reverse complement strand
CTGTATCGAGAGCTTTGGATTTCGTACGCTTAGCCATTGCCGGTCCTTCGTCGAGAGCGTGCCATTGCGGGCGGAAAATCGGCGTAATTGGCTGCCGCGCGCCTCCTGGACCTTGAAAGCCCAGCAAGATCAAAGAAAATTCCGAGGTGGGGCAAAAAGTGGGGCATCGCCCGTTCGGTGAAAATTTTTCAATTAAATTTCAACTGCTTAAGCAGGATAAGTGGCGGACAGGGAGGGATTTGAACCCCCGATACCCTTGCAGGTATGCCGCATTTCGAGTGCGGTGCATTCAACCACTCTGCCACCTGTCCGCGGTCGCCTTCGGTCGAAGCGGGGTGCTTACTACACAAGCCGCCCGCAGGGAGCAAGCCTCCTGAACAGGAGAAATCCACCATTCCCCGTTGCTTTCGCTTGACCTGCAGGGGCCTTGCGACTATCGAGCACCGTCCGGCGCGGGGAAACCCGCGCCCGATCTCTTTTGGCCCGTGCGCTGCGTCGCGGGCCGGCAAGGGCAAGCCAGACCACGCAATCGACTGCCAAAAAGCCGTCCCGCATGCGCTTCCGCTCCGGAAGCCGTGACAGGACGGGGCCGAACATGGAGGACAAAATGTTCGCAGTCATCAAGACCGGCGGGAAGCAGTTCCGCGTCGCCGCCAACGACCGGATCACCGTCGCCAAGATCGAGGGCAACCCGGGCGACACCGTCGCTTTCGGCTCCGTGCTGATGCTCACCGAAGGCGAGAAGACCACGCTCGACGTCAAGGCCCTCTCCGAGATCACCGTCGCCGGTGAAATCGTCGAGCAGGCTCGTGGCGAGAAGGTCATCGCCTTCAAGAAGCGCCGCCGCCAGAATTCGAAGCGCAAGCGCGGTTTCCGTGCCGAGCTCACCGTCATCCGCATCACCGACATCCTCACCGGCGGCAAGAAGCCGGAGATGAAGAAGGCCGATGCCGCTGCCGCCCCGGTCGCCGCCAAAGCGAAGGCCGCCAAGGCCGAGGTCGGCGAGGAAGCCGAGAAGCCGAAGAAGGCCGCCGCCAAGAAGGCTCCGGCCAAGAAGGTGGCCAAGGACGAGGCGTCCGAGGCCTGAGGTCGGGTTTCCCGGCGTCGATATTCGCACCGGATCACCGTTGTAGGGGGCTCAAGCCCCGGCCTGTCGCTCCTGACAGAATGGTGTTCCGGCATTTCGTATCCGAGACGGGTGGTCTTCACCGCCGATTCGGGTTACAGAGACACGACAAGTTTTGAGGTAGGGCGTTATGGCTCACAAAAAGGCAGGCGGCTCGTCGCGTAACGGCCGCGATTCCGAAAGCAAGCGACTCGGCGTGAAGCGCTTCGGCGACCAGGCCGTCGTGGCTGGCAACATCATTATTCGTCAGCGCGGCACGAAGTGGCATGCCGGCGCCAATGTCGGCATGGGTAAAGACCATACCCTTTTTGCCACGACGAACGGCCGCGTCCGATTCACGACGAAACTCGGCCGAGCTTTCGTCAACGTAGTCCCGGCCCAAGAGGCCGCAGAGTAAAAGGCGGATAGGGAAATCTCTCGATCCGCCGGTTCCATCGAACCGAACGGATCAAGGGTTGAAGGCCCGAAACGGGTCTCCCGAAGGTCAGCGAAGGGGAGATGGGACCAAAGTCCCAGCTCCCTTTTTTCGTTTGCGCCGACGGAGAGACACGATGTTCCCCGAACTGACCCGCGACGATGTCTTCCGGCTCGAGACCCGGCGTCTCTGGCTGCGTTGGCCCCGCATGGCCGATGCCAATGCCATCCTTCGCCAGGCAGGCGACAAGGCGGTGGCGGAGATGACGGCATCGATCCCCCATCCTTACCCGCCCGAGGCGGTAGAGCCCTTCATCTTTGCGATGCGCAAGGGCAATGCGCTGGGCGAACATCTCGCCCTGGCGATCACCCCCCGCTCGAAGCCTAACGAGCTGATCGGCATGATCGGCGCGCACCGGCAGGCAACCGGCGTGCCCTTCGTCGGCTACTGGCTCGGGACCCAGCACTGGGGCAAGGGCTATGCTACCGAGGCCGTGCAGGGCCTGATCGACACGCTGTTCTCGCTCGTCGACATTCCCGCGATCGAAGCCGATACGCGCGTCATCAACCCAGCCTCGCGGCGAGTTCTGGAGAAGTCCGGCTTCCGTGCCGAGGGCTCGTTCCTGAAGTCGCTGCCGGCGCGCGGCGGACTGTTCCCCTGCGAGCAGTTCCGGCTCGACCGCTCGACCTGGGCAGCGCTGAAGAGCTGGGGCGCCAGCGGCTGGGCGCATGCGCCCGGTCTGGCGGATGAGACCGCCGACGAGCCGGAGGCTGAGCTCCCGTCCCGGCTCCAGCAGTCACAGGCCGAGCCCTGCCCGGCCTGATGATCGAGGAAGCGATGGTCGGTCGGATCCGGTCCTTGCTTCCGTGCCTCCAAAAGAAATGCCCGGCTCATCGCCGGGCATTTCTCGTTTGTGCCGTCGAGACAAGGCAGGCCAGCAGGCCGGCAGTGTCACTTCACGAAGGTGCCGTGCAGTTCGTCCTCGATATGCACGCGGATGATCTCCTCGAAATTCGCTTCGGCCTTGAAGCCGAGCGCCAGCGCCCGCTGCGGGTTGAAGTTGCGCGGCCAGCCCGCGACGATCTTGTCGATCACCGGGTCGGTCTCGCGCTTGATCCGCTTCACCACATTCTCGCCTGCGACCTTGCGCAGCGTCTCGATCTGCTCGGCGACCGTGCAGGAATAGCCCGGCATGGTCAGCGCCCGGCGCGGACCGATGGCCGCGGTGTCCATCGTCGCCGCGTGGATCAGGAAGCCGACGGCGGAGCGCGGCGAGGCATGCCAGTGACGCACCTGATCGGAGACCGGCAGCACCGCTTCCTCGCCGTTCAGGGGTTCGCGGATGATGTTGGAGAAGAAGCCTGACGCCGCCTTGTTGGGCTTGCCCGGGCGCACGCAGATCGTCGGCAGGCGAATGCCGACGCCGTCGAAGAAGCCGCGCCGCGAATAATCGCAAAGCAGGAGCTCGCCGATTGCCTTCTGCGTGCCGTAGCTCGTTAGCGGCGTGGTGAAGAACTCGTCCTCGATCTTCTCGTGGAACGGCGCACCGAAGACCGCGACGGATGAGGTGAACACGAGGCGCGGAGTGTAGCCCTCCGCCTTGCGGATCGCCTCGAACAGATAGCGTGTGCCATCGAGATTGATCCGGTAGCCCTTGTCGAAATCGGCTTCCGCCTCGCCCGAGACGACCGCCGCCAAGTGAATAATGACTTCAGGCCGTGTCGCGACGAGCTTTTCGGCCTCGCCCGGGATGGAGAGGTCGGAGACGACCGTCTCGAAATCGAAGGGGGCGGCAGGCGGCGGCGAAGCCGGCACCACGTCCTGCGCCGTCACGCGGGTGACCGGCTTGCCGCCGAGTCCGCCGTCGCGGGCTAGCCGCTCAATGAATTTGCGCCCGACCATGCCGGCGCCGCCGAGAACGAGGATATGCACCCTTACCTCCTTGGAATATTGGCGGTATCGGACCGGTAGCCCGGCCCGATCCGCAAGCGCGGCGTCAGAGCGCGAAGCCGCCGTCGGCGAGCTGGATCTGACCGGTTGTGTAGGTCGACTCGTCGGAGCCGAGATAGACCGCGAGCCAGGCGATCTCCTCGGCCGTACCCAGCCGGCCCATCGGCTGGCGGTCGATGAAGGCCTGGCGCGCTGCCGCCTCGGTGACGCCGGTCGAGGCGGCGAGGTCCTTGATGCGCTGGTCAAGCGAGGGCGACTGGATCGTGCCCGGGCAGATCGCGTTGGCACGGATGCCCTTCTTGATGAAGTCGGCCGCCACCGCCTTGGTAAGCCCGATCACCGCCGCCTTGGTCGCGCCGTAAGCATAGCGATTCGGGATGCCGCGCACCGAGCCGGCGCCGGAAGCGATGTTGACGATCGAACCCGCGCCCTTGGCCAGCATACCCGGCAGGAAAGCCTGGATCGTGCGGTGCATCGCCTTGACGTTGAGGTCGAAAGAGAAGTCCCAGGCCTTGTCATCCGTGTTGAGCACGGTGCCGTGATGGACGAAGCCGGCGGCGTTCACGAGGATGTCGATCGGGCCAACCTTCTCAGCGAAGGCATTGACCGCTTTGGACGAGAGCACGTCGAGCTTGCGCTTCTTCGCCTTCGGAATGCCTTCCAGCAGCGCGACATCCTTGTCGGTTGCCCAGACGGTAGCGCCTTCCGCGACGAAGGCCTCGGCGATGGCCCGGCCGATCCCCTGCCCCGCGGCGGTGACGACCGCGACCTTGCCCTTCAAACGTCCTGCCATGCTCGTTTCCTTTTATCAGCCGGCTTTTGCAAAGATCTTGCGCATATGGGTCAGCCGCCGGTCGGCCATGTCCTCATGATGCGTGATGGCGAAACCCAACCGCTCGTACCAGCCGATGCGCTGGGTCAGCTTGGCGTTGGTGTAGAGATGCACTGAAGCATAGCCGAGCGCCCGCGCCCGCTCGTCGGCGAAGCCCATCAGGGCCGAGCCGAGTCTGCGGCCCACGGCTTCCGGCGCGACAGCTACGCTCCAGATCGTGAAGTCATCGGGTTCGATATCGAGCACCAGCGCGGCTTCCAGCTCACCGCCCGCGCCTTCCGCGAGCCAGACCTCGTGCTCCGCGACGACCTGCGTGTAATCGGCGATGCGCGGCAATGAGGGCACGCCGATGATGCTCTCGTTCGGCGTATAGGCAGCGTTCTTCAGCGCGAGGATCGCCGGAATATCGGCCAGACCTGCCCGCCGAAGCGGAGCGGTGCCAGCCTGCCCCGCGATCTGGTTGAAGGCGCCGAGCGCGAGCTTCTGCTGGCCTTGCGCGTCGAAATTCGACGGAGCCAGCCAACGCCGGAAGGCCTGCGCCCGCGCCGGCCATTCGCCGTCGAGGATCGAGAACCAAGCGGTATCACGATTGGCGCCCTTCACCACCATGTGCTGGCGGAACAGGCCCTCGAACTGAAAGCCGAAGCGCAAGGCGGCGCGCTTGGAAGGCTCGTTCCGGTTGTTGCACTTCCACTCGTAGCGGCGATAGCCGAGCGAGAAGCCGTAATCGCCGACGAGGTAGATCGCCTCCGTCGCCACCCGCGTGCGCTGCAGCGCCGGTGAATAGGTGATCCAGCCAACCTCGAAGACGCCATGCTCAGGGCGAATCTCCATGATCCAGAGATGCCCCTTGGCCTTGCCGTCGGCCTTGTCGATCACGGCGAGCGGCACGATGCCGGGCTTCGTAACCATCGAGTCGAGCAAGGCACGGTATTCATCCTTGCTCTTCGGAGGCCGGGCCGGCAGCCAGTCCCAGATGTGATCATGGCCGGTCGTGGCGGCCCAGATGTCGTCGAGATGACGGGCCACATCGAGCGGCTCCAGCCGGCAATAGCGCCCCTCCAGCACCTTCGCCGGCGGGAACGGGGCAGGCTTCCAATCTTGCAGCGATGTCATGACTTTCCCTTCCCGCGCCAACCCGTCAAATCCTGGCTGATCTCCCAGCCCACGCCGAGTTCGGCCGCAACCGCATGGGCGATCGCATGGCCTTCGGCCTCCCAGGCCAGCCGCTCGACCTCGTTCGGAAAGTCCGAAGCGGTCTCGTCATCCTCGTCATAGATCGCGTCGAAGGCATCCATCCAGGCTTCGAGCCGGTCGGCCAGCGCCTCCGACAGGCCGATATCTTCGGCATCGACGGCGCGGCGCCGGCCCTTGGCGTCGAATTGCCAGAGTCCGCTATGGCCGAGCCACTCCGGTGCGATGAGAAGCGCGCCGCCGCTCATGAACGCGCCTTGAGATCGTCCCGGAAGAACGGGTTGAGGGGAGCTGACGGGCCGTTTCCGGCAAAGCCCTTGAAGCTGCCCTCCTCCGCAATCAACCGCGTCGCCTCCATAAACGCAGCCCAAGCGGCCCGTGCCAGCGCGCCGCCGATCGAGATGCGGCGTGCGCCGGCCGCCGCAATATCGGCAACGGTGAGGCCGAAATCGCCATAGATCAACGTGTTGATCGGCTTGCCGCCGGCTGCCGCCACGACAGCGCGGATCTCGTCGACGGTCTTCGGCCCCGGCGCATAGAGCACGTCGGCACCGGCGGCCGCATAGGCCTCGATCCGGCGGACCGCTTCCTTCAGCGGCTCGGGATGGCCGGTCAGGAAGCATTCGGCCCGCGCCGTCAGCAGCACGCCGGAACCGGTCTCGTCGACCGCCTTGCGCGCAGCCCTGATCCTGTCGACTGCGAGCTCGAACGGGTAGAGCGGCTCGTCCTGCCGTCCCGTCGCATCTTCGATCGAAAGCCCCGCGACGCCGGTCGCCACGCAGAGCTTCACATTGGCCGCGACACCGTCGGGCGTATCGGCATAACCGTTCTCGAAATCGGCATTGACCGGCAGGTCAGGCACCGCCTTCACCAGCTCGGCGATGTGAGCGAGCATCATGTCGCGCGGCACGTCCTGGTCGGCCCGCCCCTGGGTGAAGGCAAAGCCGGCGCTGGTCGAAGCCAGCGCCTTGAAGCCCTGCCCGCGCAGCCAGCGCGCCGAGCCGAAATCCCAAGGGTTCGGCATGACGAAACAGCCGGCCTCGTGCAGCTTGCGGAAAGTTTCGACCTGCGGGGAATAGCTCATTTTAAATCGTTTCAGATCAGCCGGAGCTGCGGGCTGGCATAGTGTCGGGCGCCGGACCGTTTGTCAGCCCCATCCGCGCGCATCCGCGTATGGATGCCGTTGCGCGCGGGGAATGACGATAGGTCGGCGTGTCGGTCGTCCCGGGCGACCAGAGGAAGACCCGGCATTCATGCCGGAACTGTTCAGTCATGGGTCCCGGGCCAGCGCAGCCACTGCGGCTTGCCCGGAACGAGGTCTCACAGAACCTCGCTCAATGATTGTCGCGCGGCACGCCGAATTTCTTGTTGATCTTCTGGTACTTGACCGCCGGTTTGAGGACCATGCCCTCCGACAGCTCGTCGACGATCTTGCGCTGAATCTCCTGCCAGGGAGTCTGGCTCTTCGGATATTTATAGCCGCCCGCCGCCTTGAACGCCGCCTTGCGCTCGGCCAGCTCCGCATCCGAGATGAGAATGTCGGCAGTCCGCTTCTTGAGGTCGATGCGGACCTTGTCGCCGGTCTTGAGCAGTGCGAGTCCGCCGCCGGTCGCCGCTTCCGGCGAAGCGTTCAGGATCGAAGGCGAGCCGGACGTGCCGGACTGGCGCCCGTCGCCGACGCAGGCCAGCGCGGTCACGCCCTTCTTGATCAGGTAATCCGGCGGCCGCATGTTCACCACCTCTGCCGCACCCGGATAGCCGATCGGTCCGACGCCGCGGATGAACAGGATGCAGTGCTCGTCGATGGCGAGGGTGGGATCGTCGATGCGGTGGTGATAATCCTCCGGCCCGTCGAAGACGATGGCGCGGCCCTCGAAGGCCATCGGATCCTTCGGGTTCTCCAGATAGCGCTTGCGGAATTCCGGCGTGATCACGCTGGTCTTCATGATCGCCGAGTCGAACAGGTTGCCGGAGAGGTTGAGGAAACCAGCCTCCTTCTTCATCGGCTCGTCATAGCTCTTGATGACGGCGCGATCACCCGAGAAGGCACCGGCACAGTTCTCCTCATGCGTCCGGCCGTTCGCCGTGATGGCGGGCTTGAGCTTGCCCTTGGCGAGCAGCTCCGCGATCACCGCCGGCAGGCCGCCGGCGCGGTAATAGTCCTCGCCGAGATATTCGCCGGCCGGCTGCATGTTGACCAGCAGCGGCGTGTCGTAGCCGATCTTCGTCCAGTCCTCATTGTCGAGCTTGACGCCGATATGCTTGGCGATGGCGTTGACGTGGATCGGCGCATTGGTCGAGCCGCCGATCGCCGAGTTGATGACGATGGTGTTCTCGAAGGCCTCGCGCGTCAGGATGTCGGAAGGCTTCAGGTCTTCCCAGACCATCTCGACGATGCGCTTGCCGGTCAGATAGGCCATCTCGTAGCGGTCGCGATATGGCGCCGGGATCGCCGCCGCGCCGGGCAGCGTCATGCCCATAGCCTCGGCCAGCGCATTCATCGTCGAGGCCGTGCCCATGGTGTTGCAATGTCCGGCCGACGGTGCCGAGGAGGCGACCAGATCGACGAAGCCTTTGTAGTCGATCTCGCCGGCCGCCATCATCTGGCGTGCCTTCCAGACGATCGTGCCCGAGCCGGTGCGCTCGCCACGGAAGGAGCCGTTCAGCATCGGCCCACCCGGTAGCGCGATCGCCGGGATGTCGACCGTCGCCGCCGCCATGATCTGCGCCGGCGTGGTCTTGTCGCATCCGGTGGTGAGCACGACGGCATCGATCGGATAGCCGTAGAGGATCTCGACGAGGCTGAGATATTGCAGGTTGCGGTCGAGCGCGGCCGTCGGCCGCTTGCAGGTTTCCTGGATCGGATGGATCGGGAACTCGAAGGGCACGCCGCCCATCTCCCGGATGCCGTCGCGGATGCGCGGCGCCAGTTCGAGGTGATGCCGGTTGCAGGGCGCGATGTCGGAGCCGGTCTGGGCGATGCCGATGATCGGCCGGCCGGACTGCAATTCCTCGCGGGACAGGCCGAAATTCATGGTGCGCTCGATATAGAGCGCGGTCATGTCGGCATTGGCGGGATTGTCGAACCAGGCCTTGGAGCGCAGCTGTTCCGGCTTGATGCGCCGCTTCGCCTTGCGTTTCGGGGCCACGTTGCTCTCCGGGGTCTTCGCCATCGAACGCTCCTCTCCCATGCTCTCGCCAAAACCCTGCGACAGCGCTCTTTTCTTTAGAACGATGCGACGATTATCTGGTCCGACCCCGCCGCCCGCAAGGGGCTCGTCACGATAAATCATACTATTTTTCATGCGCGCCCTGCATGGTCGAAGCGCGGAAAGTTGCGCGGGCTTGCATCGCAGCGCCATTTGCGGCGAAGACTGAGCCGAAGGCCGCCCGCAAGCCGGCCACCGGAAACAACCGAGCCCGAGGCCATCATGACCCTGCATGTCGTCCCGTCTTTCGCCCGTATCGGCGAGGAAAACGCCTTTGCCGTGCTGGCGCGCGCCACCGAACTGCAGCGGCAGGGCAAGGACGTCATCAATCTCGGCATCGGTCAGCCGGATTTCGCCACGCCCGAACACATCGTCGAGGCCGCGGTGAAGGCGCTGCGCGACGGCCACCACGGCTACACCCCGGCAAACGGCATTCTGCCGCTGCGCGAAGCCGTTGCCGCCGATCTGCACAAGCGCTTCTCCGTCGATGTCTCGCCCGAGAGCGTGATGATCGTGCCCGGTGGCAAGGTCACCATGTTCATGGCGATCCTGATGTTCGGCGAGCCGGGCGCCGAGATTCTCTATCCGGACCCGGGTTTCCCGATCTACCGCTCGATGATCGAGTATACCGGCGCGACGCCCATCCCGGTGCCGATCCGCGAGGAGAACGGCTTCGCCTTCTCCGCCGAGGAGACGCTCGCGCTGATCACCCCGCAGACCCGGCTCCTCATCATCAACTCGCCGGCCAACCCGACCGGCGGCGTCACGCCGAAGGCGGAGATCGACAAGCTCGTCGCGGGTCTGGCGAGGTTCCCCGACGTCGCGGTGATGTCGGACGAGATCTACGACCAGATGGTCTATGACGGCGAGAAGCATGTCTGCCTGCTGAGCTATCCCGAGATCCGCGACCGGCTGATCCTGCTCAACGGCTGGTCCAAGACCTATGCGATGACCGGCTGGCGCCTGGGTTATTCCGTCTGGCCGAAGCCGCTGCTCGACAATGCCCGCAAGCTCGCGGTCAACTCGCATTCCTGCGTCAACGCCCCGGCGCAATGGGCGGGACTTGCGGCATTGACCGGCCCGCAGGATGCCGTCCACGCCATGGTCGCGGAGTTCGACCGCCGCCGGAAGGCGGTGGTGAAGGGGCTGAACGGCCTGCCCAACGTCTCCTGCGCCGTGCCGAAGGGCGCATTCTATGCCTTCCCGAACATCTCGAAGACCGGCTGGAAGGCCAAGAAACTCGCCTCCGCGCTGCTCGAAGACGCCGGCATCGCCACCATCGGCGGCCCCGATTTCGGTGTCCATGGCGAGGGCTATATCCGCCTCTCCTATGCCAACTCGCTGGAGAACATCGAGAAGGCGCTGGAGCGGATGAAGGGTTTCCTCGAACGGACCAGGGCTGCGTGAGGGACGCTTCCGGCTATCTCTGGCTAGCCATCGCCATCGTCAGCGAGGTGATCGGCACTTCAGCGCTGAAGGCCTCGCAGGAGTTCACGCAGCTCGTACCGTCGCTGATCACGGTCGTCGCCTTCCTCTGCGCCTTCTACTGCCTGTCGATCACGCTCAGGACGATCCCCGTCGGCATCGCCTATGCGATCTGGTCAGGTATCGGCATCGTGCTGATCAGCCTGATCGCACTCGTGCTCTTCGGCCAGAAGCTCGACCCGCCTGCGCTCATCGGCATGGCGCTGATCATCGCCGGCGTCGTGGTGATCAACCTTTTCTCGAAATCCGCGGCGCATTGAGGCGCTGACCGCAATTCAGCCGCGCCTCAGTTTCGAGCCGCGCTCGCAGTCACACCAGGGTCGACCTTGAAGCTCGACGCCTCGATCACGGCCGTGCCGATCATCGTCTTCACCGAGATGCGGACCGGAACCATCACATCGGTCCCCGCCACCGGGGCGAGCCAGGTGGTGATGTCCTTGTTCTCGGCCATGAACTTGGTGCTGGGCCTGAGCGACCTATGGCCGGCGATCGGAACGTAGCGCGCCTGGCAGACCGAGACCGGCCCGCTATAGCCCTCGAGCTTGACGTTGCGCGTGCCGGCGCTGCTGAGCTTGATGTCATAGCGCGCCGCGCCGTCGAAGATCGGCAGGATGCGGTTGCAGGCGCCATCCTTGCCCTTGCCATTGACGGGCATGATGAAGGCGCTGAGCGGGTCGACGATATTGCGCTTGTGAGTGTCCGTGAGCGGCACCCGGTCCGGCTTCTCGTCGATCGGCGGCTCGATATCGATGCCGGCGACACTGTTCTCGGCGAGCGCCATCCGCACGGTGCGGCTCTCGCTGGAATTCGCCGAGCTCACGGCAAAGGTCCTAGGCGAGAGCTTGCCACCGACGAAGGCTCCCGTCGCCGCGCCCGAGCCTCGACCACCGGTCACCCCGCCGACCACGCCGGTCAGCTTCGCGACGAGGTCCAGCTTGTAGGCGGAGCCGTCGATATTGCCGCTGAGGCCCGCCTTGCCAAAGGTGATTCCCAGAAGCGAGACATCGTATTTGGCGTCGAGCGAGGCCGCCCCCGCCGTGGTGGCGGCGAAGGTTGCGAGGATCACACCTGCCAGGGACGATGCGACGGCGGGCTTCATCCAGTTCCTCCGGAGCGGCGCGGCCATACCGCGTCATGCAGTGAAAATCGGCCCGAATCGTGACCGGCACGTCACCGTCGGGCAATCTTTCCGCGCAAGCATCCGACCCTGCGCTTTACGATCCGTTAACGCTGACGGATCGCCGTCCCGCCCCTTGGAGTTTTTCTTGACGCCGGCTCCGGCCTTGGCTATGGAACCGCGACTTCAATTTGACTTCCGGTGCTTGATGGCCGGCACGTCGCGTGTCGGCATTTTTATTTGAGCGCTCCGGGGATGCAAGGAACGATTGCCATGGCCCGCCGTTGCGAACTGACCGGGAAAGCCACCCAGACCGGCCACCTCGTCAGCCACTCGAACCGCAAGACGAAGACCGTCTTCCGCCCGAACCTCGTCAATGTGACGCTGCAGTCGGACGCCCTCGGCCGTTCGGTGCGCCTGCGCGTCTCGGCCAACGCCCTGCGTTCGGTCGAGCATCGCGGCGGCCTCGACGCCTTCCTGCTCAAGGCTGCGGCCGGCGACCTCTCGGTCGGCGCGCTCTCGCTGAAGCGTGACCTCGAGAAGAAGCTCGCCGCCAACTGAGCGAGCGACCTTTTCAGGTTTGAAGGAAGCGGCCGCGAGGCCGCTTTTTTTCGTTGGCCTATAGCACACCGTTCCCGGGCGACACGAAGCGCAGATCCGGAAATCCCTGGCCGCGAGAGGCCCTGCCACTGGTCACGAAATGCCCGAACCGGGCCCGAGCGTGACGCCCCTATGAGGCCAGCTCGAATTCCAGCAGCAGCGTCCGTTGCAGGAAGGAAAAATTGTCGTCCGAGATCAGGGTGAGAATCGTCCGTCCTTGATCCAGATGGACCGACAAACCCTCCATATTATCGATCTCGAAGCCGAGATCCGCCTCGATCAGATAGGAGCCGTCGAGCAGCGCGCCCGCCTTGAGGTCGCGCCCGGCGATTCGCCGGATCCGCATGCCGACGCCACGCCACGGCTTGTACCAGCGCTCCAGCAGCAGCATGTCTCCGGAGGGCAGGAAGGCGAGATCGGTGATGTCATAGCCATCGTGCCGCACGACCTTGAACAGTTCCGGCCGGCCTGGCTTCAGAATCACGCCGAGTGTCGGCTCGTCCTCGCGGCCCGAACGCTCCGCGACCGCCACGACCGTGCCGGCGAGCGGCCCCACCGGCACGACACCGATCGCTTCCAGGCTGCGGTTGCGCGGCAGGCGCTTGACCTCGGGCGGCACTGGAACGGAACGCGCCCGCGCATCGACGCCTTGCCCCGCCCAGTCGAAGCGCAGCACCTCATGCGTCCGCTCGACCCCCACATAGGCGACGCCACCCGCGATCGCGAGGCTCTCGGTGTCGAAGGAGCGCGAACGGGCCAGTGGGCGCCCGGAAGCCCCGAGAATCGCCGCCATTTCCGCGCCTTCCAGCGCCACCGGGCGACCGCCCTGCGAAACGATTTTCGCCGTCAGCCAATAGCCGCGATCACTGACCGAGACGAGTTCACGCCCATCGGCGGAACGCCATAGTCCCGAGAAGCCGCCGAAACGTGGGTGGCCGCAGGACAGCACCAGCCCGCCCCGGAACTGCAAGGCGCCGAACCGTCGCTTCTCCGGGCTGCGCGGCTCGAAAGCCGTGATGCGCCGGACGCCGATTTCGACGGGAAAGCGATTCTGCTCGATCGCCAGCGCCGCCCGCGGCAGCGCGAGCGAACCCAACCCCGCCAGCAGGCCGCGACGGCTGAGGCGCATCAGTGCAGGCGGCGCGACGCGGAGGCGGAACCGGAAGCAGGGCCGTCTTCCTCGAACAATTCGGCGAGTTTTTCGGTCATCACGCCGCCGAGCTCCTCGGCATCGACGATGGTGACGGCGCGGCGGTAGTAGCGCGTGACGTCGTGGCCGATGCCGATGGCGATCAGCTCCACCGGCGAGCGCGTCTCGATCTCGGCGATGACATGGCGCAGATGCCGTTCCAGATAGTTGCCGGCGTTGACCGACAGCGTCGAATCGTCGACCGGCGCCCCGTCCGAGATCACCATCAGGATCTTGCGCTGCTCGGGCCGGCCGAGCAGGCGCTTATGCGCCCAGTCCAGCGCCTCGCCGTCGATATTCTCCTTGAGCAGCCCCTCGCGCATCATCAGGCCGAGATTCTTGCGCGCCCGGCGCCATGGAGCATCGGCCGCCTTGTAGATGATGTGGCGCAAATCGTTCAGGCGGCCGGGGTTCGCCGGCTTGCCCGATTGCAACCAGGCCTCGCGCGAAAGCCCGCCCTTCCAGGCGCGCGTGGTGAAGCCGAGCAGCTCGACCTTGACGCCACAGCGCTCCAGCGTCCGTGCCAGGATGTCGGCGCAGGTCGCCGCGACCGTGATCGGCCGCCCGCGCATCGAGCCGGAATTGTCGATCAGCAGCGTGACCACCGTATCGCGGAAATTCACATCCGATTCCTGCCGGAAGGAGAGCGGCTGGAACGGATCGATGATGACGCGCGGCAGGCGGGCCGGATCGAGCGCGCCCTCCTCCAGATCGAACTGCCAGGAGCGGTTCTGCTGCGCCATCAGGCGGCGCTGCAAGCGGTTTGCCAATCTGGCGACAACGCCTTGAAGATGTGCAAGCTGCTTGTCGAGATAGGCGCGCAGGCGCGACAGCTCCTCGGCGTCGCAGAGTTCCTCGGCGGTCACCGTCTCGTCGAACTTCGTCGTATAGGCCTTGTAGTCCGTCGCCAGGCGGCCGTCGTTCTTGCCCTCGCGCGGACGCGGCGCCTCGCCGGCCTCCTCCGATTCGGAGTTCTCGTCCTCCTCCTCCCAGTCACCGGCCGGCGCATCGGTCGATTCGGAGGCGCCGTCCTGCAGCTCTTCGGTCGCATCCTCGCTGACCTCGACCTCGGAGCGCTCGGAGCCGCTCTCCTGGTCGGACTCGCCTTCCTGCTGCTGCTGATCCTCGGAGGACTGATCCTGATTGTCCTCGTCCTCCTCGGATTCGTCGCCCTGCGCCGTCTGGTCGGCCATGTCGAGCGCCGCCAGCATATCGCGCACCGTGCGGGCGAAGCCGCGCTGGTCCTCGATCGACTTCGAGAGCCGGTCGAGATCGTCGCCGGCCTTGGCCTCGATCTGCTCGCGCCACAGATCCACGATCTTCTCGGCCGCCTTGGGCGGCTTTAAGCCCGTCAGCCGCTCGCGCACCATCAGCGCCAGCGCGTCCTCCAGCGGCGCGTCGGCGCGATCGGTGATCTCCTCGTAGCGCCCGCCACGATGATAGCGGTCCTCCAGCATAGCGGTGATGTTGCCCGCAGTGCCGGACATGCGCCGCGCGCCGATCGACTCGACGCGCGCCTGCTCGATGGCGTCGAAGACGGCGCGGGCCGCATCGCCCTCTGGCGCCGCACGGCGATGGATCGCCGCGTCATGGCAGGCGAGGCGCAGCGCCATGGAATCAGCGTGGCCACGCAGGATCGCGACGTCGCCGGCCGTCAGCTTGCGCGGCGGCTCGGGCAGGCGCGCCCGCTCGCCGACCAGCGACGGCTTGTCGGCGGCGAAGACGATTTCCATCTCCGGCTTGCGTGCGATCGCCTTCATCGCGCCCGAGATCGCCCGCTTCAGCGGTTCGGCCGGGGCTTCCTTCGGCGTTCCGGGTTTGCGGTTCGAGATGCTCATAGCGCCTTCGTGAAGTGATGCAGCGTTTGACCGGCCACCGGATAGTCCTCCATGCGGCCGCACTCGCGATAGCCGAGCTTGGGATAGAAGCCCGGCGCCTGGATACTCATCGTCGAAAGATAGACGCCGCGGGCGCCAAAATCCTTCGCCTCCTGCTCCGCCTGCGCCAATATGGCCGCGCCCCGGCCGGTACCGCGCTGGCTTTCGTCGATCCAGAACAGATCGACATGAAGCCATTCCCATTTCAGTTCGCCAACCAGCCCGCCGAGGATGTCACCATTGCCGTCGCGCAGACTGATTGTCAGCGGCTTGCCGTTGCGGGGGCCGACCCGGACCTGGTTATGGGCGCTGAGGCCCCGCAGCACGGCAGCGCGCGTCTCGTCCTGTTCGGGCTCGACCGTGATCGCGACCACAACCCCTCCTAGAGCCGGATGATTTCAGATGGCATCACAAAGTGACCCATCTGAAATCTGAATCCGTCTCTTACCAAAAAGCGAGAGCAGGATATCTGCGAAAAACCGGCTTCCACTTTTCGCATCCTGCTCTAACGCGAACGCCCGTCGTACTGCACCGGCGAAAGCTCCGTCGGCTCCACGCCGGCGAGGCAGCGCACATTGACCGCGACCGTCGGGGTGCCGTCCGGCATCGACCCGCGTGCGAAGGATTCGATGCCGCAGGTCTCGCAGAAGAGATGCTGGATCTTCTGCGTATTGAAGCGGTACTCGGTCAGCGCGTCCTCGCCCTTGGCGAGGGTGAAGGCGCTGGCCGGTGCGAAGGTCAGGATCGAGCCGCGGCGCTGGCAGTAGGAGCAGTTGCAGGAGATTGTCTGCCCGAGATCGGCTTCGACCTCATAGGCAACCCGTCCGCAATGACAGCTGCCCTGATACCGCGCCATGGCTCGTGTCTCCCCTTAGCTCAGCACCACGTTCGCGGCGCTCTCCGGCAATTCCTTGCCGAAGGAGCGCTGGAAGAACTCGGCCACCAGCGTACGCTCCATCTCGTCGCACTTGTTCAGGAAGGTCACGCGGAAGGCGAAGCCGATATCGCCGAAGATCGCCGCGTTCTCGGCCCAGGTGATGACCGTACGCGGGCTCATCACGGTCGAGAGATCACCGTTCATGAAGGCGTTGCGGGTGAGATCGGCGACGCGGACCATCTTGTTGACGATATCCTTGCCTTCAGTGCTCTTCTGGTAGTGCTTCGACTTCGCTAGGACGATCGCGACCTCGTTGTCGTGTGGCAGATAGTTCAGCGTGGTGACGATCGACCAGCGGTCCATCTGGCCCTGGTTGATCTGCTGCGTGCCGTGATAGAGGCCCGAAGTGTCGCCGAGGCCTACCGTGTTGGCGGTCGCGAACAGCCGGAAGGCGGGGTGCGGGCGGATGACGCGCTTTTGGTCGAGCAGCGTCAGCTTGCCGGACTGCTCCAGCACGCGCTGGATCACGAACATCACGTCCGGGCGGCCGGCGTCGTACTCGTCGAAGACGAGCGCGATGTTGTTCTGAAGCGCCCAGGGCAGGATGCCATCCTGGAACTCGGTGACCTGCTTGCCTTCCTTCAGCACGATCGCGTCCTTGCCGACGAGATCGAGGCGCGAGACATGGCTGTCGAGGTTGACGCGGACGCAGGGCCAGTTGAGGCGGGCCGCCACCTGTTCGATATGGGTCGACTTGCCGGTGCCGTGGTAGCCCGAAATCATCACGCGTCGATTATGCGCGAAACCGGCCAGGATCGCGATGGTGGTGTCGCGATCGAAACGGTAATCCGGGTCGAGATCCGGCACATGCGGATCGGCTGCGGAGTAGGCCGGCACCTCGAGGTCCGTGTCGATCCCGAAAGTCTGGCGCACCGACAGCTTCATGTCGGGCAGGCCGGGCGCAGTCGTCGTCGTCATCTTCTTGTCTCCGGGCGCAGGGCCGTGGCCGGCATCTTGCCGGTTACCCAGTGCCGACCGAGGAGGGAGGCGGATCCTTCCTCCTTAGAGCGAAAGGCGGAAAGCGGCAATTCGCAAAGCTGCACCCTGGCCCTCGCAAAGGGCATGCCGGCTCACGGTCTCGAAGGGCTCAACGCCTCTCGTCGAGCAGCAGTTTCACCGCTGCGACAGCGCGTCCACCGTCGTCGGGACATGGTCCACCGACCGGCACCGCCCGGCCGATTCGTGTTTCGATCGCGCGAACCAGCGCCTCCGCCGTCAGCGGCTGCGCGCCCGAGAGACGCAGGCACAGCGCAAGTCCGGCACGCTCCAGCGCCTCGGCCCGGATCGCCTGCTCCGTTTCCGCCCCGGCATCGAAGGGCACGACGATGGCCGGGCGCCGTGCCGCAACGAGGTCCAGCACCGTATTGTAGCCGGCCTGGCTGATCGACAGCGCGCAGCCCGCGAGCAAAGCCGGAAAATCGGGACGCGCTCGCTCGACGACGATTGGCCCCGGTGCCCCGGCCGCGAGCCGCTGGAAAGCCTCCTCCGAAACACCGCGCCCGACGAGGACACGCCAGCGCCACGCTGACGGTCCGAGCTGCGCAGCCTGAAGGGAAAGCTCGAACAGCGGCAGCGCAGCAGCCGAGCCGCCGCCGGAGACGAGGATCTCGCCATGATCCAGCGCCGCCTCGGTGATCGGTGCATCGGCGAGATAGCCGGTATAGTGCAGCTTGCTCTGGAGCCTGGCGTCGACCGGCCAGGAACGGTCGAGCGGCAGGAAGTCTTCCTCGCCATGGACCAGCACTGCATCGAACAGCCGTGCGATGCGTTCCTGGGCTTCCACGATGCGCGCCGGCTTGGGCGTCACCAGCACATCCCGCACCGAGGAGAGGATGCGGACCTTAGTGTTGATCGCCTTGGCGGCCGCGATCGCCGCCAGAAACTCATCGGCCAATTGCCGCCGGCCGAACGGAAAATGTTCCGTGATGACGACATCCGGCCGCAACTGCGTCGTCAATTCCTCCAATGCCGCCGTGCGAGCTGCCATCCTCTCTGGCTCGACCGCCCTGCCCCCCTCGTCGAGCAAAGTCCGGAAATCGACGCCTTCGGTCCTGACCGGCGGCAATTGCACGAAGGCGAAAGGCTCCCCCTCCATCGGTCGCAGCTTCATGCCGCCGCTGGCGAGCGTCACGGCAAAGCCCCCGCGTGCCAACGCCCGCGCCAGATGCGCCGCCCGGACCAGATGCCCGCTGCCGAGCAGATGGGTGACGACGATCAGCGCGGTGCCGCTCATGCGCCCTCGCCCGACGAAACGCGTAGCATCGCGGCAACCCGGTCAAGTCCCGCCGCGGCAGAGAAGGCCTCCGTCAGCCGCAGGAAGGCGGCGGCGCCCAGCGCCGCGCGCCGCGGCGGCGAGGCTGCCAGTTCGGCCAGCGCGGCGGCAAGCGCCTCAACATCGCCCGGCGGGACAAGCAGCCCCTCGATATCCTGTCGCACGAATTCCGGGATACCGGCGAAGTCGGTCGCGACGATCGGCAGCCTCTGGCTCGCCGCCTCCATCACGACGTTGGGCAGGCCGTCGCGGTCGCCATCCCCCGCCTGCTTGGAAGGCAGCACGAAGATGTCGGCCTCCTGCAGCGCGGCAATCACCTCGCTCTGTGCCTTCGGCCCCGCCCAGGTGATCTGGTCCGCCAACCCGAGCGCCTGCGCCTGGCCCTTGAGCGTCTTCAGCATCTCCCCGCCACCGATATGCGTCAGCCGCCAGTTCAAGTCGCAAGGCAGCCGCGTCAGCGCGTCGAGCAGATCGTCGAAGCCCTTCTTGGCGACGGCGCGCCCGATCGTGACGAAGCGGACCGGATCGGCCGCATCGGAACCGTTGCGTGCGGGTCGTGCGGCTGGAGCCGGAAAGCGTGCGAGATCGAGCCCGTGATAGACGAGCGCGACCTTGTCCGCCCGGTCGGAGAGCCGCTCCAGTTCGCGATGCCCGTCTTGCGTGCAGGTGACACCCCAGGAGGCATCGGCGATCTTCTCGCTCTTCTCCCAATCGGGCGTCGTCCAGATGTCCTTGGCATGGGCCGAGAACGACCAGCTCAGACCGCGCAGCAACGCCGCATAGCGGATCACCGAGGCGGGCGTGTGCAGGTAATGCACATGCAGATGCCTGATGCCGGCGGGCAATTCGCGCGCCATGACGCAAGCCTGGCCGAAGCGGCGCCAGCGATTGCGTGTCCGGTCGCGGGCGAGATCGCGCAGGAACACGGGCAAGAGCCGCAGGAAGCCCGGCCGCAACAGCACGCCGAGCATGCCGCGCGCCACGCGCGCCCAATCGTCATGGAGATATTCCGGCAGATAGCGCACCGGGGCCGTGATCTGCTCGTGCATCAGGTGCCGGTCGGCATCGGTCGGATGCCGCAGCGACCAGATCTCGAAGGAGAGATCGCGTTGCTGCAGGCCGAGCAGCTCCTGCGCGATGAAGGTTTCCGAGAGGCGCGGATAACCCTTCATCGCAATGGCGATGCGCGGCGCGGCGGAAAGGCTCATCGCCGACCGATCAACATGAAGCGGGTATAGTTCTTCGTCGGCCGCGCGCCGACGAACCAGGTTTCTGCCAGACCCGCCTGCTCGCGGAAGGCGTCGAGCGACGGCACGCAGCTGCGATGATCGGGCTCGCGATAATAGTCGTTCGATTGCAGCAGCAGCGGTAGCCCATGCGGCAAGGTCGAAAGCCAGCCCGGAACGTCATCGAGATGTTCGCAGCTCGTATTGATGACAAGTCCCGGCGCCGGCGACAGCGTCGCGAAGTCCAGCCCGGTCATGTCCGCCGTCACGGCCCGAAAACGCCCGGTCGCGACGTGGCGATGATTCAGGGTCTCGGCGACCGGCGCGCAGGTGGGGTCGATATCGAGGCTGACGAGCTGTCCGATATCCAGCCTCTCATCGTCGAGCAGCAGCGCCCCCAGCACCCCGTACCAGGCGCCGAGCACCCAGATCGGGCCGCCGGGCTTCGGCAAGGTCTCGGCCAATGCCTCGACGAGCCATTGCTTGGAAGCGATCTGCTTGTGATTGCAGGCGATCGAGAGATCCGGCGGCGCGCCCTTGCCGTAGAGCCGGGCGATATCGGCAACGATGCGGTTGCCGGAGAGCGCCGCCACGCCGCGCAGCAGGTCGTGAAAAGCCTCGATGGGCAGTTCTGGCATCATGTTTCGTTCGGCGAGCAAAATGGCGGGCGGGCTGGGCGCGCGGACCATAGGCAGGCGCGCGCGCAAAGGCCAGAGCCGCCCGGTTTCACGTTTCCGTCGGCTTGCCGCTCGCCTCCGGCGCCGCCGGAGCCGGCTCGACAGAGGAAAACTCTTCGCCGCCGGGCAGGTCTGCCAGCACCGTCGCGACGGAGGCCTCGCCGCCACGCTTGTGCCGCGCGACGTCGGGCGCACTGGCGAAACCATACGCAGCGAGCGGCGTCTCGCGCCCCTTGATCGAGATCTTGAGCGCTGTCGTGCCGGAATAGCTGCGAGCCGCCGTCCGGATCGTGTCCTCGGAGACGACGACGTCGGCGAGCGTGCGGCGCGTCGCCGATTCGAGCTGGCTTGCGATCATCACCGTCTCGCCGACCGTGATCTCGCGCCGGCCCAGCTGGCCGCTCTCGACGGCGCCGATGATCGCATTGCCGGTATGGATGCCGATGCCGATCCTGAGCGGCAGCGGCAGCGCGGCGCCGAACTCGCGGTTCAAGGCCTCGACGGCACGCACGATGTCGGCCGCCGCTGCGATCGCGACCTGTGCCGCCTTTGCCTGCGGGCCCTCCAGGCCGAACACCGCCATGAAGCCATCCCCGTAGAAGGCATCGATGCGCCCGTCATGGGCGGTGATCGCCTGCCCCATCTCGTCGAAGAAGCGATTGAGCAGGCCAATCAGCTCCTGCGGCAATTGCCGCTCCGACAGCGCCGAGAAGGCCCTGAGATCGGCCACCATCACGGTCAGGTCGCGCCGGCCCATAGTCGCGTCGGGCTCCAGCACCTTGCCCGGGGCAGCGTTGAGGCGCGAGGCGAGCAGGATCTGAACCTGAAGATCGTCTCGCGGCCTGATCTGGCAGGCGAGCCTGACGCGATCAGGCGCCGAAATCCGCCGGAGCAGCTTGGCTTCGTTCGCGGCCGGCGGCGGCAGCGTCTCGGCCCCGTCGATCACCAGCACGCG
>JARYGW010000023.1:0-7092 GCA_033792295.1 Allobosea sp. | reverse complement strand
GCGTGCCCGGCCGCCGCAGAGCGCGGCATGGGGAATGCCGAAGCGGCGGAACATCTCCAGCACCGTCGGGCCGGGAGCCAGTCTCCGGGTACCGTGACCGACAAAGCGCATCGTGATCTGCCGGGTGGTGCGCACCCGGATCTCGCGTGCGGCGACGAAAACCATGAAGCAGCCGACGAGGCCATAGAAGATCGTTTTCGCCCAGGCCACGTTGAACGCGACCATCTCCTGCTGCACTGGGGTAACGAGCTCGGGCGGCAGCGCCATCAGCTGCGCCTCGCGGGCCGCGACGAAGAAACCGATCAGGGCCAGAAGCGGCACCAGGATCGCCCCGAGCAGGAAGACATCTCGCCAATGGCGATAGCTCTCCCGCGAACGGAGCAGGAAGTGGATGCCGATCATGCCATGCGCCCAAACCAGCAGCAGAAGCAGCGATTGCGTCAGCGCGGAGTTGGGCCAGAGCCGCCGCAGTATGGAATGATAGCTCTCATCGACGTGGAAATAGGCCCCCATCACCCGCGTATTGACGATGTGGTTGACCAGCAGCAGGGGGATCGCGAGGCCGAGCGCGATCTGTAGCATCTCGCGCGTCGGCATCTTGAACGTCCGGCGCTGGGCGACCCGCATCAGTGCGAAGAACGGATGGACGATGAAGGAACCGTAGAGTGCGACGGTCCCGACCCAGCTGTGCCAGAACCAGTAGCGCCACCCCTGGACCAGCTCCATGGCGTGCAGTCCGAAGATACCGACCGCATGGTTGATGAAATGCGTGGTCGCGAAGGTGAGCAGGATCAGCCCCGAGACGAAGCGGATGTCGCGGCTCCAGGATGAAACCTGCTGCATGCCGGCGCCCATCGTGCCTCTTCCCGCGCCGGCGGACTGTGGCAAGGTCATGGATAGTCCTGTTTCGTCAAGCCTCTTCACCCGCGGTCAGTAGGGCATTCGCAAGGCGGGCGACGCGGTCTGCAAGGTCGCGGCTGATGGCGAGGCTGAATTCGGGTACGGTCCGCAGCATCTCGAAGAACAGATCCTTCGGAATCCGCAGCGCGAGCACGTCGGTACGGGCCAATACCTTGCCGAGAAACTGCTTCCCGCTCAGCAGCGAAACGTCGCCGATGATGCTGCCGGCCTCCTTCTGAAAACGGCGACCGCCGCCATCGTCGCGCCGCTGCGAGAATTCCACATCGCCCTGCAGGATCACGTAGACGCCGTCCAGCCGATCCTGATCGCTGATGATGACGGAGTCCGCAGGAAAGCGCAGCCGCTCTCCCATCAATGCGACGAGCTTGAGACGCGAGGCCGGCAGGTCACGGAACAGCGACAGCCCGCGCAGGCAGGCAATATCGGTTTCGAGCGTCATGACCCAACCTCCATCCGCTGGGAGCTCCCGAGGCGGGGCGGCTGGCCAAGCGCATCGTTCGCGGCCCGCGGCAGTGCACCGGCCTCGACGACGCCGGTCGGTCCATGGAAAGCGACCCGCAACGGAACATCCTCGACCAGACTACCATCTCCCAGGAGAAGAAACAGCGTCATGCCGCTGCAATAGCTGCGCAGACGTTCGATAATCGCCAAGGGATCATCCGAACTCGCCAGGAACCCGGTGATGTCGAGCACAGCGATCTGCGGCGCCTTGATCAGGGCCTGCATCAGGGGAATCACCTGCCGCAACCGCGCCGGCAGGTAACGGCCCCGGATGCCGCTCTCGGTATCCAGGCCGAGTCGGTAGAGCGTTCCCTCCAGACCCGTGCGCGACAAGGCTTGGTGAACGACCGTCGAGACCTTCTGCTCGGCATCCGCGATGCCGTAGCCGATGCGCCCGAACAACAGGTTGTCGCGGACGCTGGCCCCGAACATCACCTTGCCGGGATCGTAGAATTCGACATCTTGCACGGCATCGGCCGGCAGGTGCTTGCGAAAACTGGCACGGGCGCGCAGGACCCGCTGCTGCAGGCGCAGATCGATCAGATTGAGCCTGTGCTTCGGCTCGATATAGCCAAGGGCCAGAGCGACGAGATCGCATTCCGTCTCCTGGTCGAGCGGCGAGCGCATGTCATGCTTGGCCAGGGTCTCGGCGAGCCCGTTCAGGCGTTCGAAATCGAAATTGGCTCCGAAGGAGTAGCGCTCGAACAGCGCATGCCCCGTCGGCAGGCCCGCAAAGATCTCGGCCACGGTCGCCACGATCCGGCTGCCCATGTCCGAGAGGGGTTCGATCAGCGCCTCGGCCCGCAGGATCGCATGGGCATAAGGCTCGAAATAGAGCGTCGCACTGTCGAAGCGCGACGTCGTGCAGGTGCCGAAGATCAGGTTCTCGGCCATGGTCGCATTGGCATTGTAGCGATCGGCGACGAAGGGCTCGATCAGGTCGCCGCGCTCGGTCCGGGCAAGCTCACGGGCCACGGCACGGCGCGCAGTGATGATGCGCTGCGTCGCCTCCTCGCTCACCGGTGGCATGACCTTGCCGCCGAGGCCGAGATTGTAGATGTCCTCGGTGCAGCCGAACACGTCCAGGAGATCACGAACACGCCGGGCGAGCGCCGCCCGGTCGCCGAGACCCGCCCCGTCGTAGTCGGTCCAATCCGCTTCGAAGGGGAACGGAGAATTGCCCGACCGAATCGATTCCACGAAGCGGCGGTGCCCCCCGGGCGCAACCACTCCCTCCGCCTTGAGGTCCGGCCGATGACGTTGCAGCGGCAGCAGGATATTGTCGCGCATCGAGCCCGCGATGACCTCCGCCTCGTCGCCAGCATAGCCGATGATATGGCTCGCACGCTCGACCGACATGCTAGAAAGCGGCTCCCCATCGATCAGGACGCGGCCGGTATAGCTGGTCGCCTGGCGGCCGAGGATGCGCCCAAGCACATCCTTACCCCCGCCATGTGGGCCGATCACCGCCACGACTCCCGGCCGCGACACTTTGAACGACAGCGGCGTCAGCAGCGGCTGGCCACGGTTGTCGAGCAGTTGCAGTGCCTCGACCTGGATCTCGCCTGCCGCCGGCAGCGGCTCCACGGCCTTTTCCTCGTTGAGAACCAACACGTCGTCGCTATTGAATTGGGAGATCACCTGATCGTACTTGATGGTGACGTCGTTGCGCTGCTGGTCCCAGTCGATCAGTTCCTTGATCGGCGGCGGCAGGTCCCGATACGCGGCGATGACCGCGACGAGCTGGCCGATGTCGAGCCGTCCCTGGAGCGCGAAATAACCGCCGATCGCATAGAAGAAGAACGGTGTGATCTGCGCGAGCAGGTTGTTCAGGAACTTGACGGCGAATTTCCGCTTGTAGAGCGCGTAGCGGATGTCGAAGAGCTGCCCGAGCCGCCCGGCGATGTCGGACTGGACATAGGCCGTCGCGCCATGGCCCTGGATCATCGGGCCGGCATCGACGATCTCGCCGATCCGCCCGGCGAGCTGGCGCGAGGCAATCTGCCGCTCGCGCCCAAGCCGGAGCTGCTCGCGCCGCAGGATCGGGATGATGATCGCCTGCGCCAGCACGATCAGCAGCGCGATCGAGCCGAGCCAGAAGCTCTGCGCCATGATGAAGACGAGCGCCGTCAGCGCCTGGCTGAGCAGGAAGACCGGCTGGATGAAGGCATCGCCGACGAAACCGCCGATCGGCTCGACCTCGTCCTTGATCATGCTCGCGATCTCGGCCGGCTTGACGGCCCGCATCTCCTCTGGCCGGAAGCGCATGAGCTGGCTGAACAGATCGTAGCGCATGCGCCGCAGCATGCGCTCGCCGAGGATGCCCTTGCGCACGTTGACGACGTATTTGAAGGCGCCGTTGATCAGGACGAGCAGCAGGAAATAGCCGGAAAGCCCGATCAGGAGGCCGAGCTGCCCGACCTGGATACCGTCGAACAGCTTGAGGCTGCCGCCGCCCAGCCAGGACGGGGCGTGCAACGTCACATCCATCAGAGTGGTCGTGGTCCGGCCGTCCCTGAAGGCACCGCCCTGGATCGCGTCGTTGACGATGCGCTTGGGGACGTCGAACGAGGCCCAGTTGAACGGGATCGAGACGAGGATGATCAGCAGAACGATGATCTGCTCGCCGCGGCTCTTCTGCCAGATGTAGCGGAAAAGGTTGGACTCCAAAGGAGACGATCCTGTTCGGCGCGTAGGCGCATCCGGTTGAAACTATGCCTCGCAGCCCGTAGGCGTCCATATATGGTGAGTACGCGGCGGTGCACAATGCACGGCGGCGGCACACGACAGCACGCATTCGCGAGCGCAATCGGCGCTTTCGGAGGAGATATGGTCGAGCTTGCCGGAGGGCATTGGATCAGGCGCGCGGCGTGGCTCTTGGCGCTGCCGCTCCTCGCGACCACAGGACCTGCATCGACCCTCCCGACGGGGGGCGCTGCCGGTACGATCCTGGTCGACGGCTTCGAGCAGGCCGGCTTCGCTCCGGAAGGCGGCCTCTTCTACAAGAACAACCCCGAGCAACGGGCGGGAAAGGTCGCGTTCGACCGGAACATTCCGCTGCGCGGTCAAGGCGAACTGACCCTGACGGTGACGCCGGCCTGCGACCCACGGGCGGTGAACTGCAGCGAGCGCGCCGAGGTCTGGGAGCGTCCGGAGGTTCTCACCCCCTACTCGCAGACCGTCTGGTACGGCTTCGCCATGCGGTTGAACGACCCGCTGCCACAGGATGATCGCAGATATGTGATGGCACAGTGGAAGCGCGAGATCCTCCATGACGCCCAGGGCGATTTCTCGCCCTTTCTCGCCCTGAGGCTCTACCGTGGCCGTCTCGGCTTCACCGTCGAGACCGACTTCGTCGAATCCTTTCCGATCGGAAGCCCCCAGCGCCCGCAAGGCTGCCTGCCCGGGGAGGCGCGCGTCCTGAGCCGCCCGGAAGTTCGCCAGACGCGCGCTCTGGTCGCCATCGAAAGCGGCATGGTGCCGCAGGATTACCCGGACTATTTCAACGCCTGCGCTCCCGGAATCCGGGTGACCCGCCATGCCGGCCTGCCGCCGGCCCGGAAGGGCTGGATTGATTTCGTCGTCCGCTCGCAGCCGGGACCGGCCGGCGACGGTCATGTCGAAATCCTGGCAGACGGCATCCCGATCGTCACGGTCAAGGGCCATATCGGCCACGCCGCGCAGGGCCTCGCCCGCAACCAGTATTTCAAGTTCGGCCCCTATCGCGCGCCGGGCAAGCTGCCCTGGAGCATCAGCTACGACGATTTCCGCCGCGGGCCGCGTTGCAACGATGTCATCCGTGCCGGGCAATGTCCGGCCGAATGAGCCACTCTGTCGAAAGCCATTGGCAAGAAGGCACTTTCGACGTCTAGTGACGTCGGGTGAGGATGGAGCCTCACCAAAGGGGACGTGTCAGTTCGGTTCATGGATATCCTTCGCGTCAGCGATCTGCGTATTGGCTTCACGGTCCACGGACTGGCTCGCGACGTCGTGAAGGGCGTCAGCCTGCGCGTGCCAGCCGGCAAGACGGTCGCGCTCGTCGGGGAATCCGGCTCGGGCAAATCGGTGATCTCGCAGGCGATCATGGGTCTCCTGCCGCGTGCTGGCGACATCACCGGCGGCGAGATCCTGTTCCGCGACCCGCTCGCCCCGGAGACCGTGATCGATATCGCCGCCCTGCCCCGCGAAGGCCCCGGCATCCGGGCGCTGCGCGGCGGGCGCATCGGCATGATCTTCCAGGAGCCGATGTCGTCGCTTTCACCGGTGCACACCATCGGCAACCAGATCGAGGAGGCTCTCCTTCTCCACCGGCCGATGCCCAAGGCTGAGGCCCGTGGACTGATCGAAGCGATGCTCAAGCGCGTCGGCTTCAAGAATCCCCAGCGTGCCTTCGGCCTCTATCCCTTCGAGCTCTCGGGCGGCCTGCGCCAGCGTGCCATGCTGGCGATGGCGCTGATTTGCCAACCCGCGCTGCTCATCGCCGACGAGCCGACCACGGCGCTCGACGTCACGATCCAGGCCCAGGTCCTGGACCTGATGCGCGATCTTCAGGCCGAGATGGGCATGGCGATCCTGCTCATCACCCACGATCTCGGCGTCGTCGCCAACATGGCCGACGAGGTCGTCGTCATCTTCCACGGCGAGATCATGGAGCGCGGCCCGGTTGAGGGCATCTTCCGTCATCCGCGCCATCCCTATCTGAAGGCGCTGCTGAAAGCCTCGCCCCATTTCGACATGCAGGAGGGCGAGCGGCTCGTCGCCCTGCGCGAGGCGCGGCCCCGTCCGGCCGCGGCTACGACGCCCGTGCCTTCGCCTGCCGCGAAGGCCGCGCCGCTTCTGAAAGTCCGCAACCTCCACAAGACCTATGTCACCGGCTCGCGCGGCTTCTTCGGCAAGGGCAGCCTCTCTGTGGTCAAGGCGGTGAACGACGTCTCCTTCGACATCAGGCGCGGTGAATGCCTGGGCCTCGTCGGCGAGAGCGGCTGCGGCAAGACAACCGTCAGCAAGATCGTGATGCGCGCCATCACAGCCGATTCCGGCGAGGTGATCTTTGACGACGGCCGCGAGCGCACCGACGTGCTCGCGCTCGACGGCGAAGCGCTGCGCGCCTTTCGCCCACGCGTCCAGATGATCTTCCAGGACCCGGTCTCGTCGCTCTCGCCGCGCATGACCGTCAAGAGCATCCTGCGCGAACCGCTGATCATTCACGAACGCGGCGAGGCGCCGGAACAGGCTGAACGGGTCAAGGCGCTGATGCAGGATGTCGGCCTCGATACCCGTTTCCTCAATCGCTATCCGCATTCCTTCTCCGGCGGGCAGCGCCAGCGCATCGGCATCGCCCGCGCGCTGGCGCTCGACCCCGATCTCATCATCTGCGACGAGCCGGTTTCGGCGCTCGACGTCTCGGTGCAGGCGCAGGTCCTCAACCTGCTCAAGGACCTGCAGGCCGAGCGGGGCCTGACCTTCCTGTTCATCTCGCACAATCTCGCCGTGGTGAACTACATGGCCGACCGAATCGCGGTGATGGCCAATGGCCGCATCGTCGAGCTTGCGCCGCGACATGTCCTGTTCACCCGCCCCGTCCATCCCTACACCAAGGCGCTGCTGCGCTCGGTGCCCTTCGCCGACCTCGACCGCAAGCTCGACTTCAAGCTGGCCGCTCCCGGCGGG
>JARYGW010000239.1:0-9420 GCA_033792295.1 Allobosea sp. | reverse complement strand
GACGGTGCGGAGCGCCCCGCTCGCCGCTTCAGCGAGCGGCCGGCCGGTGACAAGCCGCGCGGCCGCAGTTTCGGCGACAAGCCTTTCAGCGGACGCCCCTCCGGCGGCAAGCCGGGCGGCGGCGGCCGGCCGGGCGGCAGGGGCCCTCGCCCCGGCGGCCCGCGCGGCAAGCGCGACTAAGCCATGCGGATCGTCGGGGGGCGCCTGGGCGGCCGGCCGCTGGCCGGACCGAAGCCGGGGATCGGCAGCATCCGGCCGACCTCGGACCGCCTGCGCGAATCCCTGTTCAACGTGCTCGCCCATGCCTATGGCCACGCGGTCGAGGGCGCGCGCGTGCTCGACCTCTTCGCCGGCACGGGCGCGCTTGGCTTCGAGGCGCTCTCGCGCGGCGCCGGCTTTGCGCTCCTCGTCGATGACGGGACCGAGGCGCGCGGCCTGATCCGCGAGAACCAGATGGCACTCGGGCTTGCCGGCTTCAGCCGCATCTTCCGACGCGACGCGACCAAGCTCGGCCCGATCACAGGCATGGCGCCGTTCGGCCTCGTCTTCTGCGACCCGCCCTATCGCAAGGGGCTGGGCGAGAAGGCGCTCGCCTCCGCCCGCGACGGCGGCTGGCTGGAGAAGGGCGCGCTCATCGTGCTGGAAGAAGCCGCCGACGGCGAGATTGTGCTACCGGACGGCTTCGAGGAGCTCGAGCGGCGGGCCTATGGCGAGACGCAGGTGATGATCCTGAGGGCGGGGTAGAAGCGCCGCGCCCCCTCACCCTCGCCTTGCCGCCTCGATCGCGGCGACGTCGATCTTGTGCATGGTCATCATCGCGGCGAAGGCTCGCTTGGCTTCCTCGCCGCCGGCCGCCATGGCCTCGGTCAGCACGCGTGGCGTGATCTGCCAGTTGACGCCCCATTTGTCCTTGCACCAGCCGCAGGCGCTTTCCTGGCCGCCATTGCCGACGATGGCGTTCCAGTAGCGGTCGGTCTCCGCCTGGTCGTCGGTCGCGATCTGGAAGGAGAAAGCCTCGCTCTGCTTGAAGGCCGGGCCACCATTGAGGCCGATGCAGGGGATGCCGGCCACAGTGAAATGCACCACCAGCGCATCGCCCGCCTTGCCGGAGGGGAAATCGGTCGGAGCGCGGTGGACGGCCTGCACCGCGCTGTCGGGAAAGGTCTCGGCGTAGAAGCGGGCCGCGGCTTCGGCATCCTTGTCGTACCAGACGCAGATCGTGTTCTTGGCAATGGCCATGGTTCGTCCCTTCGCGTTTCGGATCGGTTCCGGGTCGATGTTCCGCGCGCAGAGCAGTTCGTGATCGAACCCGACGGTGCAGCACGGATATAGAATGCGCTTTCACCGCCAGCGTTCCCTCGGCAGGGCCCGACGGCCCATGACAGCATATCCGGGCCGATGCTCACAGGCGTCGCGGGATGCATCGACTTTCGGCCTACTGTCGTTGCGTCAGGAAGCTGTTACCGTCCCGCCAATCGGGGGATTGCCAATGACACGTCCAGGGGTTCTGGGGCTCGCCTTTTCGTTGATCCTGCTCGCCGGCCCTGCAGCCGCCCAGCAGATTCACAGCCGGGAGCCGGCCAAGGGGCTGATCCTCCCCGGTCAGAAGGTGCTGGTCGACAATGGCCGATGCCCCCGCGGATACATTCTCGAGGTGACCGCCGGCACGAATCCGAGCCTCAGAGGCCGGCACGGCCAATCGACGGAGCGCCAGCGCCGCTGCATTCCGCGCAGATGAGTCCGTGCGACAACGGTGGCCCTGAATCGAAAGCCGCTCCCTGATCGCTCCCCGCCTTACCGCCGCCCGAACAGCCGCTCGATATCGCTGAGCTTCAGCTCGACATAGGTCGGGCGGCCGTGGTTGCACTGGCCGGAATTGGGCGTGACTTCCATCTCGCGCAGCAGCGCGTCCATCTCCTCGGGGCGCATGCGCCGGCCGGCGCGCACCGAGTTGTGGCAGGCCATCGTCGCCAGCACATGGTCGAGCCGGCGCTCCAAAGAACCCGTCGTGCCGTGCTCGGCCAGGGCGTCGGCGACATCGCGGACGAGGCGCTGGAGATTGCCGCCGGCGAGCTGGGCCGGCGCCTCGCGCACCAGCACCGCGCCGGGGCCGAAAGGTTCGAGAACGAGACCGAGGCTTTCGAGCTCGCCTGCGGCCGCATTGAGCCGGTCGGCATCGACCGGATCGAGCTCGACCACCTCCGGCAGCAACAAAGGCTGGCGGGCGATGCCGGAGCGGGCGCGCTCGGCCTTCAGCCGCTCATAGACCAGCCGTTCATGGGCGGCGTGCTGGTCGATGATGACGACGCCCTCGCGGGTCTGGGCGACGATATAGGTCTCGTGGAGCTGGGCGCGGGCAGCGCCGAGCGGCCGGTCGAGCGCATCCGGCGCAGGCTCGGCCAGATGCGCGCGAGCGTCGGCGGAGGAAGCGGCGAAATCGGAAAAGCCGGCCTGCGGCGGCGAGGCGTAGGTGGACGGCGGCGAAGCGCCCCAATTGGTAGTTTCCGGAAAGGAGGGACGCGGGATCGCGTTGCCGGTGCCGCCCATCGAGAGCACGGCGCGGAAAGCATCGAGCGTGCGGGCGCCGCCCGTCGTGGTGGCGCGGTGGCCGGCTGCGGCGAGCGCCGCCTTCAGTCCCGAGACCACGAGGCCGCGCACCAGCGCCGGATCGCGGAAGCGCACCTCGCTCTTGGCCGGGTGGACGTTGACGTCGACCGAGCGCGGGTCGCAGCCGATATCGAGGAAGAGCACCGGGTGGCGGTCCGAGGGCACGACATCGGCATAGGCTCCCCGCACCGCCGAGAGCAGCAGCTTGTCGCGCACCGGGCGGCCGTTGACCGACATGTGCACGCCGGCCGAGGTGCCCCGGTGGAAGGTCGGGAGCCCTGCGAAGCCGGAGATGCGGAAACCCTCGCGCTCGGCGTCGATCCGCAGCGCATTCTCGGGGAAGTCGCGGCCGAGCGCGCGGCCGAGCCGGCGCAGCAAACCCTCCTCGCCGATCGGCTCGGCCGCCCAGTCGAAATGGCCGGCATGTTCGCCTTCGAGCGAAAAGCGGATCTCGGGATGGGCGATGGCGAGGCGGCGCAGCATCTCGGAGACGGCTTGCGCCTCGGCGCGGTCGCTCTTCAGGAATTTGAGGCGGGCGGGGGTGAAGACGAAGAGGTCCGAGACTTCGATCCGCGTGCCGGGCGCCGCCGCGACGGGCCGGACGACTCCCTTCTCGCCAGCCTCGACGACGAGGCCGCAGCCCTGCGGCGCATCATGACGGCGAGTCGCGATCGAGAGCCGCGCGACCGAACCGATCGAAGGCAGCGCCTCGCCACGGAAGCCGAGCGAGCGAATCGCGAAGAGGTCGCCATCCGGCAATTTCGAGGTGGCGTGGCGCTCGACCGCGAGTTCGAGGTCCTGCGGCGTCATGCCGGCGCCGTCGTCGACGACGCGGATCAGTTCGCGCCCGCCGCCGGCAATGGCGACCGCGACGCTGCGCGCGCCGGCATCGATCGCGTTCTCGACCAGTTCCTTCACGGCCGCGGCCGGACGCTCGATCACCTCGCCGGCGGCGATGCGATCGACGAGGACGGGGTCAAGGCGGCGAACGGTCATGGTTTCGGACGAATCTGTGGCTGCCGGGAGCTTAGTCCCGGCAGGCCGGCTCAGGCGAGCCCGACCGGACGGCCGACCGCCTCGACCAGCAGCTCGGGCCGGCCGAACAGGCGGCCCGCCACACGCTTCACATCGGCGAGGGTGACGGCGGCGAAGCGCTGGTTGCGGGTCGCGAGGAAGCCGGGCGTATCGCCGCGCAGGGCGAGAGCCAGCAATTCGCCGGCGATCTTGGGCGACGTGTCGAAGCGTAGCGGATAGGAGCCGATGATGTAGCGCTTGGCCTCCTCGACCTCGTGCTCGGTTGGCCCCTCGGCGGCGAGCTTCGCCATCTCCTCGCGGATCACCTTCATCGACTCGGCAGCGCGGTCGTTGCGGGTCGCGGTGCCACCGACCAGCATGGCGCTCTCGCGCAGCGGCAGCAGGCTGGAGGAGACGCCATAGGCGAGGCCGCGCTTCTCGCGCACCTCCATGAACAGCCGCGAGGTGAAGGCCGAGCCGCCGAGGATATGGTTGAGCACGCTCGCCGGAACGAAATCGGGATCGTCCCACATCAGCCCCGGCCCAGCGAAGCGCAGCACGGTCTGCGGCACGTCGAGGTCGATGACATGGGTCTGGCCGAGCCCCTGGATCGGCAGTGGCGCGGCCGGGCGCGTACGCGGCGTGCCGGCCGGCAAGGCGCCGAACAGCGCATCGAGGCGCCCGGCGAGCTCGTCGGCGGTAATGTCGCCGACCGCGACGACCTTCAGGCCGGCACGATCGAGCAGCGCCGGTGTCAGGGAGCGCAAAGCCGGGGCTTCAAGCCGCGAGACGCTGTCGATGTCGCCCTTTTCGGGGCGGCCATAGGCGTGGCCCGGGAAGGCCGAGGCATAGAGCGCATTGCGGCAGAGCGTCTCCGGGTTCTGGGCCTGGCGCTGCAGCCCGGCGACGATCTGCGCCTTGACGCGTGCGACCGCATCACCGTCGAAGCGCGGCTTGTTGAGCGCAAGGCCGAGCAGGTCGAAGGCCGTATCGCGATGGCTGGATAGCATCTGCAGATAGCCATGGAAATCGTCGCGGCGGGCATCGAAGCCGAGACCGATGGCGTGGTCGGCCATGCGGCCCTGGAAGGCCTCCGCATTGAGATCGCCCGCGCCTTCGTCGAGGAGGCCGGAGATCAGATAGGCACTGCCGGCGGCGTCGGCCGGGTCACGCGAGCAGCCGCCATCGAAGGCGAAATCGATCGCGATCAGCGGCAGGCTGTGCTCCTCGACCAGCCAGGCCTCGATGCCGCCCGGCGAGCGCACCGCCTTGACGTCGATGGCCGGGCCGGCGGTGTTGAGCTTCGGGGTCGGAAGGGGCGCGTTCATGGCGTTTCCTGTCGGCAGGGCTTAGACACCCTGCCATTTCTGACTTCACGAGGCGGGGTCAGACCGGCAGCAGCAAGCCGGTGACGCTGCGGTCTGGCCTGAGATAGCGGCGCGCGGCCTCGACGACCGCCTCGCGCGGCACGGCCTCGATGCGCTGAGGCCAGGCGAGCACGTCGGCAACGGTCTCTCCGACTGCCAGGGCCGAACCGAAGATGCGGGCGAGCGAAGCTTGGTTGTCACGGGCGAAGACCGTCTCGGCGACAAGCCGGGTGCGGGCACGGGCCAGCTCCAGCTCGCTCGGCCCGTCGGCGAGGAAGGCGGCGAGCGCAGCGTCGAGCCCGCTTTCCAGCGCCGCCATGGCGACGCCGGGACGCGGGCTGACCGAGAGCTGGAACGAGGCGCGATCGACCATCGAGCCCATGAAATAGGCGCTGGCGCCGGCTGCCAGTTCGTCCTCGACGCAGAGCTTGCGATAGAGCCGCGAGGTGGTGCCGCCGCCGAGGATCTCGGCGGCGAGCTCGAGCGCGAAGACTTCCTCGGCCTTGCCGCTGGTATAGGTCGGCGTCAGCCAGCCGCGGCGCAGCGAAGGCTGCTGAACGCGCGGATCGTAGAGCTGGACACGGCGCGAGGCGCGTGGATCGGGCTCGATCGGCCGGTTGCGCACGGGGGCAGCGCCTCGCGCGGCGATCTTGCCATAGGTCTCCTCGGCAAGGCGGCGTACCTCGGCGGCGTCGGTGTCGCCGGCGACGACGAGGATGGCGTTCTCGGGCGTATAGAAGCGCTGGTAATAGGCGAAGGCATCGTCGCGGTTCAGCCGCTCGATCTCATGCTCCCAGCCGATGATCGGCGTGCCGTAGGGGTGATGGAAGAAGAGCGAGGCCGAGAACTCCTCGCCGAGCTGGGCGGCGGGGTCCGAATCGACGCGCATGCGCCGCTCCTCCAACACCACGTCCCGCTCCGGTCCGACCACGCTTTCGTCGAAGGAGAGGCCGGTCATGCGGTCGGCCTCGTAATCCATCATCGCGCGCAGATGCTCCTTCGGCACGCGCTGGAAATAGGCGGTGTAGTCATAGGAGGTGAAGGCGTTTTCCTGTCCGCCATAGCCCGCGACGATCTTGGAGAATTCTCCCGCCGGCCAGCGCTCGGTGCCCTTGAACATCAGGTGCTCGAGGAAATGCGCGATGCCGGATTTGCCGGCCGGATCATCCGCCGAACCGTTGCGGTACCAGACCATATGCGTGACCACCGGCGCCCGCCGGTCGCTTACCACCACGACATCGAGGCCGTTGCCGAGCCGAAAGGATTCGACGGGCTCACCCAGAGCAGGCTGGCGCGCATGATTCTTCACCGGATGCCGTCTCCACGCTAGGGAATGCGAAATCCGACCAGCCTGGTTCGACCTGACCGGATCCGGGGCTGCGACAAGAAAGGGCGGGCACGACGCGCCCGCCCTGAAAGGGAAACTTGGTCAGACGAGCCGGATTCGGCAAGAGGCCGGACCGACCAATCTCGCAGGCCGTCCTATTCCGGCCGAACCTGCATCACCGGCCCCTGGCCGGTCACGAACTCACGCTGGCCGACAGCCTGCTTGTCCTCGACCGGTCCACCCCGGCCAGGACCGAGCGCCGCACTGGCCGACGGCATGCGGTAGCCGACCGGCGGCTCGGTGAGGGTGCGGCGCGGCGGCTCGGAACCGTAGGCGAGCGTGTCCTCGGCCTCCTGGTTGCGATGCGCGGCGACTTCCTTGCCGACGCGGATCGGCTTGATCTGGTTGTCGTAGTTGCTGTTGTCGCCCTCGCGGACCTCAGGTTGCCGCGGCCCGCCAGCGGACGTGCGGCCACGACGCAGCTCCTCCTGCGTCAGCAGCGGGTTGTTGCGCGCCTTCTCGGTCAAGACGTAGGGAGTGACGTTCTTCTCGTTCCGACGGCGCTCGACATCGGGATCGGTCGGCCAGGCGGCGCTGCGGGTGCTCCCCGGCTCCTGCGGACGCGGCAGGGCCGAATTCGGCGGCACGACCAGCGGCGCGCGCTCGCGGTAGTCGATATCGCTGCCCGGCCCCTTGCCGCCGACGACGCCTTCCAGCAGGTTCTTGAACAGCATGCCTTCCTGAGCGAAGGCAGGCTGGGCCGCAAGCACAAGCCCCCCGGCGAGCAGCAGATGCGTCACGCGGATGCGTTGCGCCATGTCAAATCTCCCTTTGGACAATTCCACCCTCGCCTCAACCACAGTCGAGCGGCGAAAGGATGGCGAAATCGTCGTCAAGCCGTCTTTTCCCCAGCCGGCCGGAAGGACTCATACAGGAGACCCAGCACGCCGACAACGATCGCGACATCAGCGATGTTGAAGATATACCAGCTGAAACTGCCCCAGTGGATATGGACGAAGTCCACCACGGCGCCATACCAGGCCCGGTCGAGACCGTTGCCGAGCGCCCCGCCGATGATCAGCGCCAGGCTGAAGACGGTGAAGCGCGCCTGCGTCCGCCACATCCAGCGCCAGAGCCAGATCGCCGCGACGAAAGAGATCACCACCAGGAACCAACGGCCGATATCAGTACCCTGCTGGAACAGCCCGTAGGAGATGCCGCGATTCCAGGCGAGCACGATCGTCAGGAAAGGCGCGAGGTCGAACGGACCGTTCTCGGCCAGCCCGACACCGTAGAGCAGCCAGCACTTCAGAACCTGATCCGCCACGAAGACGATCAGGACCGTGGCAAGGCCGAGGCGGCGGGCCGGATTCATCAGGCGCGCACCCCGAGTTCCCGGAGCGCCTTGGCGTCGCGCGGCGTCACCTGCGGATAGGCAGGATCGGCCGTCTTCGGATCGAAATACTTCCAGGAGCGGGCGCATTTGATGCCGTCGGCGCGATGCGGCACAACTGCGACGCCCGGCACGTCAACGAGGCGGAAGGCCTCGTCCGGCCCCTCCCCCCCTTCGACCCGGATGCCGGAGGTGATGCTGACCTCGGCAAGGTCGACGCCGGAGAGCGCGGCCAGCAGATCCGCATCCGCGACGAAGACCTGCGGCGCTGCTTCCAGCGAGGAGCCGATGCGCTTGGCAGCACGCTCCAGCTCGAGCGCGCCGGTGACGACGCGGCGGACACGGCGAATCTTGGCCCAGCGCTCTGCCAGCTCGGGATCGAGCCAGCTCGCGGGCGCCTCGACGAAGCATTCGAGATGGACCGAGCCGTCCTCGGCCTTCACCTGCGGATAGCGCTCCAGCCAGGCTTCCTCGGCGGTGAAGACCAGGATCGGCGCAAGCCAGGTCGTGAGGCAGCGGAAGAGGTGATCGACGACGGTGAGCGCGCTGCGGCGGACATGGCTCGACTTGGGATCGCAGTAGAGCGCGTCCTTTCGCACATCGAAATAAAAGGCCGAAAGCTCCGTGTTCATGAACTGCGAGAGCAGGAACACGACCTTCTTGTAGTCGTAGGTCCGGTAGGCTTCCATCACCTGCGGTCCGAGCTCGGCGAGGCGATGCAGCATCAGCCGCTCAAGCTCCGGCATGGTCTGCGTCTCGGAGACGCGGATTTCCTCGCTGAAATGAGCGAGCGTGCCGAGCATCCAGCGCTGGGTGTTGCGCAGCTTGCGATAGGTCTCGACGAAGGTCTTCAGGATCTCCTTGCCGATACGCAGGTCGTCGGAATAGTCGGCCGCCGCGACCCAGAGGCGCAGGATGTCGGCGCCGGAATCCTGGATGACGGTCTGGGGCGCGGTGACGTTGCCCTTCGACTTCGACATCTTCTCGCCCTTCTCGTCCAGGCAGAAGCCATGGGTGAGAACGACGTCAAAGGGCGCGCGGCCGCGCGTGCCGCAGCTTTCCAGCAGGCTCGAATGGAACCAGCCGCGATGCTGGTCCGAGCCCTCGAGATACATCACCCGGTCCTTGCCCCCGTCGACGACGCGATGGGTCTTGAGATCGGGGCGCTTCTCCAACGTGAAGGCGTGGGTCGAACCTGAATCGAACCAGACGTCGAGCACGTCGGTGACGCGCTCATACTTGGCCGGATCGTAGCCGAAGGGCTTGAGGAAACGGGCGCCGTCCGTATCGGTGAACCAGGCATCGGCGCCCTCGGCCTCGAAGGCATCGGCGATGGCCGCGTTGACCTTGGCGTCGACGAGGACCTCTTTCGTCTCCTTGTCGACGAAGACCGTGATCGGCACGCCCCAGGCGCGCTGGCGCGAGACCACCCAGTCCGGGCGGTTGGCGATCATGCCGGTGATGCGGTTCTCGCCCACGGCGGGAACCCATTCGGTTTCCTTGATCGCCTTGAGGGCACGGTTGCGCAGCGTGTCGGTGTTGCCGCCGGCGACGGGCCTCGGGTCGGCCGCATTCGGCGCCCCGGCCTCGCCGATTGGCTTGTCCATGGCGATGAACCATTGCGGCGTATTGCGGAAGATCACCGGCTTCTTCGAGCGCCAGGAATGCGGGTACTGATGCTTCAGGCGACCGCGCGCGATGATGTTGCCGGC
>JARYGW010000238.1:0-9452 GCA_033792295.1 Allobosea sp. | reverse complement strand
GTCGAGACCGCGCGGCGCACCAGCTCGGCCAGCGCCAGGATGCGCTCGGGATCGCGCTCCGAGACGAGGATCATCGCGAAGGTGTCGCCGCCGATGCGCGCCAGTGTGTCCTGCGCGCGCAGCAGCCGGCCGAGCCGGCGCGCCAGCGTCAGCAGGATCGAATCGCCGGCCGAGAAGCCCACGGATTCGTTGACCTGCTTGAAGCGGTCGACGTCGATGACGAGCACGGTCGGGCGGATGTTGTCGTCGGCGCGGGTGAAGCCGAAGATCGCGCCGAGGCGATCCTGGAACAGCTTGCGATTGGGCAGGCCGGTCAGATTGTCGTGAACCGCATCGTGCAGCATCCGTTCCTGCGCGGTGCGTTGGTCGGTGACGTCGGCGAGCGTGCCGATGACGCGGATGACTTCGCCGTCCGAGCCGATGACCGGCCGCGCCTTGATGTTGAGCCAGTGATAAGTGCCGTTGGCGGCGCGCAGGCGCACGTCGAGATTGAGCTTGCCGCGCCGCTGTTCCAGCATCGCGTCGAGCGTGACGCGGTAGCGGTCGCGGTCGGCGACGTGCATATGCTCCAGCCAGCGGGCGGCGGAGCCTTCGAGCGAGCCCTTGGGCAGGCCGAGCAGAGCCTCGATCTGCGGCGAGACGAAGATCTTGTCGGCGCTGACATCCCAGTCGAAGACGAGGTCGCCGGAGCCCGAGAGCGCCAGCGCGCGCCGTTCGGTGTCGGAAACCAGTCCCTGCGCGATCGCGCCGCCGGCAAAGGCGTGCTGGATCACGGTGAAGCCGATCAGGAGCACGATCAGCACGAGGCCGCCCAGCAGGGCAGGCGCGACCAGATCACGTTGAAATTGCCCGGTTACGGTGAAGCCGGCGGCCGTCACCCACACGGCGAGCAGGAACCAGGTCGGGATCAGCATCACCGCCCGCTCGTAGCCATGCGTCGCCAGATGCACGACGAGCACGAAGCCGACGGCCGCGACGGCGGCGATCGAGATGCGCGCAATGCCCGATGCCATAGGCGCGTCGAAGACGGCAAGTCCGATCAGCCCGGCGAGGCCGAGGATCCAGATCGCGGTGACATGGCCGTAACGCACATGCCAGCGCGACAGGTTGAGATAGGCGAAGAGGAAGACGAGCAGCGTCGCGGCCAGCACGACCTCCGCGCCGGCCCGGTAGATGCGCTCGATCTGCGGTGTCAGCGGGAATAGGCGCTGGAAGAAGCCGAAATCGAGCCCCGCATAGGCGAGCACGGCCCAGGCGAGCGCAGCCGCGGCCGGGAAGATCACCGCGCCCTTGACCACGAAGATGATGGTCAGGAACAGGGCGAGCAGGCCGGCGATGCCGATGATGATGCCCTTGTAGAGGGTGAGCCCGTTGGTCTTCTGGCGATAGGCGTCGGTCTCGTAGAGATAGAGCTGCGGCAGGTTGGGCGATTTCAGCTCCGCCACGAAGGTCACGGTTGTTCCCGGATCGAGCGTGATCAGGAAGACGTCGGCGTCGGGGCTGGCCTCGCGATCGGGCGAAAGGCCCTGGCTTGCCGTCACGGCCTCGATGCGCCGGTCGCCGAGATCCGGCCAGATCACCCCGGAGCCGATCAGCCGATGGAAGGGCGCGACGAGGAGCCGGTCGATCTGCTCGTCGGAATCATTGGTCAGCGCGAAGACGATCCAGTCCGGCCGTGCTCCGGATTCGCGCGCCTTCACCGCGATGCGCCGCACGATGCCGTCCGGTCCCGGCGCGGTCGAGATCTGGATGACGTCGCCGTCGGATTTGTTGCGCTCGACGATGTTGGTCAGGTCGATGACGGGGGCGTCGATCGGGACGCGGACTGCCTCCACGGCATTCGCCGTGCCGATGCCGGCGCAGCAGAACCACAGGACCATGCCGGCGACGGCGAGGCCGATCCGGAGAATGCGCTCGGAAATGGACAAGCTGAGCTCGGCTATCAGGCGGGATATGATCGTTCGATGTTTAAGCAAAAGTCCTATCGGTCGCTCATGGCGAGGGCAAGGCAGGCGACGGCGCCCGTCCACCGCTGCTGTCACGGGCTCTCTCCCGACAATCGGTCGGTCGAGAGGGCGGCATAGAGCAGGTGGTCGGCCCAGACGCCGTTGATCTTGAGATAGGCCCGCGCCATGCCCTCATGCAGGAAGCCGACGCGTTCCAGCAGCCGGCGCGACGGTTCGTTGTTGGGCAGGCAGGCGGCCTCGACGCGGTGGAGCGCCAGTTCCGAGAAGGCGAAGCGCAGCGCACCGCGGACCGCTTCGGTCATATGTCCCTTGCCGGCATGGCGCTGGCCCATCCAGTAGCCGAGCGTGCAGGCCTGCGCGACACCGCGCCGGATCAGCCCCAGCGTCAGCCCGCCGAGCAGGGCTTCGCTCTGGCTGTCGAAGACGAAGAGCGAATAGGCCTCGTCGGTGGAGATCTCGCGCGCCGCCCGCTTGGCCCGCAGCCGGAAGGCGTTGCGCGTCAGGTCGTCTTCGCTCCAGGTCGGCTCCCAGGGCGTAAGGAAGGCGCGGCTTTCCATGCGCAGCACGGCCCAGGCTGCGTAATCGTCGATCGAGGGCGCACGCAGATAGAGATTCGGCGTCCGGATCAACGGGCGGCTCTGCGGCTCGCTGGGGAAGCGGAAGAGCGCCATTGCCGTTCAGTCCGCCGCTCTGGCTGCATGGCGCAGCCGCTTGGCCGGCGGCAGGCCCTGGATCGGCCCGATCGCCGCGATCGTCGGCTGATGGCCGAGCAGCGAGCGGCCGGCGGCGCGCACATCTTCGAGCGTCACCGCATCGAGCCTTGCCGCGAGCTCCTCGCGGGGGATCGCCCGGCCGAAGAGCAGCACCTGCCGCGCCATCTGCTCGAGCTTGCCGCCGGGGCTCTCGAGCGAGGCCAGGAGGCCGACCTTCATCTGGGCGCGGGCGCGGGCAACCTCGACCTCGCTGACATCCTCGGCCGCCTGACGCAGGCAGCCGAGCGCTACCTCGATCAGCTCGCCGACATCTTCCGGCGCGGTGCCGGCCCCGATGCCGAAGACGCCGCAATCCGAGAAGGGCCAGTGGAAGGAGTCGATCGCATAGGCGAGCCCGCGCTGCTCGCGCACCTCCTGGAAGAGGCGCGACGACAATCCGCCGCCGAGCACCGAGGCGAAGATCTGGAAGGGGTAATGCGCGCCATTGGCGAAGGGCTTGCCGGGCAGGCCGAGCACGAGATGCACCTGCTCCTCGTCGCTGCCGATCCGCGCCTCGCCGCCGCGATATTCGCCCGGCTCCCGGACGAGCGGTACGGCCGGCTGGGCCGGCAGGCCGGAGAGATGCTGGCGGGCCAGCGCCACCAGCTCCGCGTGATCGACGGCGCCGGACGCAGCCAGCACCATGTTGCCGGCATGATAGTTGCGGGCGAGATAGGCGCGGATCGCCTCGGGCGTGAAGCTCTTCACCGTCTTCGCCGTGCCGAGGATCGGCCGGCCGATCGGCTGGTCCGGGAAGGCAGCCTGCAGGAACCGATCGTAGACGAGATCGTCCGGCGTATCCCGTACCGCCGAGATCTCCTGCAGGATCACGCCCTTCTCGCGCTTCAGCTCCTCGTCCGTCAGGGCCGGCGAGGTGACGATGTCGGCGAGGATGTCGACCGCGAGGCCGAGATCGGCGCCGAGCACCCGGGCGGTGTAGCAGGTGTATTCGACGCTGGTCGCGGCGTTGAGGTCGCCGCCGACGCTCTCGATCTCCTCGGCGATCTGAAGCGCGCTGCGCCTGGCCGTGCCCTTGAAGGCCATGTGCTCCAGCAGATGGGCGAGGCCGTGCTCATGTGGCAGCTCGTCGCGCGCGCCGGCGCCGATCCAGATGCCGAGCGAGACCGTCGCCGCATGCTCCATGCGCTGCGAGACGATCCGCAGCCCCGAGGGCAGGGTGGTCAGGCCGACATCGGGATCATGCGGGCCGTGGTTGTTGTCGGGCACCGCGATCTCGGCTGTCTCGACCGGGGAGGCGACGCTCACGCCGCCGCTCCCCGAACGGCGCGGGCATGCTCGCGCACGAATGTCTCGATCGCCGTGAGGTCGTTCGGCAGCAGCGTGACCCGCTCCTTGCGCTCCATCAGATCGGCGAGATGGGCGGGCAGGGCGGGCTCGACGCCGCTGGCCGCTTTCACCGCAGCCGGGAATTTCGCCGGATGGGCCGTCCCGAGCACGATCGTGGGCGTGGCCGGATCGCGCGCCAGCCGCTGCCGCCCCGCGCCGATGCCGATGGCGGTATGCGGATCGGCAAGGTAGCCGCTTTCGGTCCAGGTCTCGCGGATCTCGGCAGCGATCTCGGCCTCGCTGAGTGCCGTCGCGTCGAATTCGCTGCGGATGCGGGCGAGCGGCTCCGGGTCGATCTCGAAACGGCCCGACTGCTGCAGCGACTGCATCAACCTGCGGACGGCGGCGCCGTCGCGCCCATGCGCCTCGAACAGCAGCCGCTCGAAATTCGAGGAGATCTGGATATCCATCGAGGGTGAGGTCGTCGCCTGGACGCCGCGCATCTCATAGACGCCGCTCGCCAGCGTGCGGGTCAGGATGTCGTTGCTGTTGGTCGCGATCGTGAGTTGCCCGATCGGCAGGCCCATCCGCTTGGCGACCCAGCCGGCGAGGATGTCGCCGAAATTGCCGGTCGGTACCGCGAAGGAGACCTTGCGCGCAGGCCCGCCGAGCGAGACCGCCGCAGTGAAGTAATAGACCACCTGCGCGGCGATGCGCGCCCAGTTGATCGAGTTGACGCCGGAAAGACCGATCTCATCGCGGAAGGCGTGATGGTTGAACATCGCCTTCACCAGATTCTGGCAGTCGTCGAAGGTGCCCTCGACCGCGATGGCGTGGACGTTCGGCGCATCGACCGTGGTCATCTGCCGGCGCTGCACATCCGAGACGCGGCCTTCAGGGTAGAGGATGAAGACGTCGACGCTCTTCAGCCCCTTGAAGGCGTCGATCGCCGCGCCGCCCGTGTCGCCGGAGGTCGCTCCGACGATGGTGGCGCGCTGGCCCCGCTGGCCCAGCACATGATCCATCAGGCGGCCGAGCAGCTGCATCGCTACGTCCTTGAAGGCGAGCGTCGGGCCGTGGAACAGCTCCAGCACGAACAGATTGTCGCCGATCTGCGTCAGCGGGCAGACGGCGGGATGGCGGAAGGTGGCGTAGGCGTCGTGAATCATCCGGCCGAGCGCCTGCGGCTCGACATCGCCGTCGCTCAGCGCGCCGAGGATGCGTTCGGCCACGGCCGCATAGGGCTTGCCGGCAAAGCCCGCGATCTCGGCCTTGTCCAGCGTAGGCCAGCTCTGCGGCAGATAGAGCCCGCCATCGCGGGCGAGCCCGGTCAGCAGCGCATCGGAAAAGCTGAGCGCCGGGGCTTCGCCCCGGGTGGAGACATGCAGCACGGTGTTGGCCTCGATGATCTATGCCTGATGCTATAGGCCGGTCCGCCGCTTTCGGCAAAACCGATCGTTCACACGGCCGGCGCCGGTTTGCGCGACTGCCAGACGAAGGCCGCGAACACTCCGATCAGCGTCAGCGCCAACCCGAACCAGGTCAGCGCATATTGCAGATGGTTGTCGGGGATGCGCCCGATCAGCTCGCGGACGTCGACGCCGGCTGGCGGCGTCAGCCCGTCGCCCTCGCGCGCGGCCTCCAGATAGAACGGGGCGGGCGGCAGTTTGAGCGAGGCGGCGATAGCCGCGGGATCGCGCGTGTAGAACTCGCGGATCGCCGGCAAGTCCTCCGGCGTGAAGCTGTTGCGCGCTTCCGGCGCGCGCAGGAAACCGGTCACCGTGCCGGGCCCAGAGGCCGGCTTGATCTGGCCGAGCTTGCCCTCGGGCACGAAGCCGCGATTGACCAGGATGACGCCGCCATCTTCCAGCCTGAAGCCCTGGAAGATCCAGCGCCCGAAGCCGGAGAGCTGGCGCGTACCGGGCGGCCCCGACGCGATCGTCGTGCGGACGCCGGCGACATGGTCGTCGATATAGCTGCCCCTGGCGACGACATGGGTCAGGTCGAGCTTGACCGGGTCGAGCTTCGCCCAGTCGGCGCTCGGGGGCATCGGCGCGGGGGCGCCCGCAGCCTGCGCTTCGAGCCGTTCGATATAGGCGTGCTTTTCCTGCATCCGCTCAAGCTGCCAGACGCCGAGACCGCAGAGCACGATCGTGCCCAGGACGGTCAGGAGCGCCGGCACGAGCAGGCCGGGGCGCCTTGCCTTCGCAGACGGCATGGTCACGTCTTCCGCCTGCCTTCCTCGGCCTTGTTGGCATATTGCAGCGCGACCGCGAGCCCCTTCATCGGCCTGAGCAAGGCCAGGCAGACGATGATCGCGAGCGGCAGCCAGATGGCGAGGTGCAGCCAGATCGGCGGCTCATAGGCGATCTCGACATAGAGGGCCGCGCCCAGCACGAGGAAGCCCGCGATCAGCATGATGAACACGGCCGGACCGTCGGCGGAATCGGCGAATTTATAGTCGAGACCGCAGGCGCTGCAGCGGGGCTTCAGCTTCAGGAAGCCGTCGAACAGCGCACCTTCGCCGCAGCGGGGGCAACGTCCCGCAAGGCCCGTCTTGTAGGGGGACGGCAGGGAAGGGTGATTCTCGGGCATCTGAGCCTCCTGAACGGAAAAGGCGGCCTCACGGCCGCCTCTCGTCAGCGCGACCGTGGGCGCGCGATGGTCGGTCAGTGACCGGCGGCAGTATGGGCGCCAGCGCCCCAGACATAGATCGCGGCGAACAGGAACAGCCAGACCACGTCGACGAAGTGCCAGTACCAGGCGGCGAACTCGAAGCCGAGATGCTGGTCCGGCTTGAAGTGGCCGAGATAGACCCGGTAGAGGCAGACCGCCAGGAAGATGGTGCCGATGATCACATGCGCGCCGTGGAAGCCGGTCGCCATGAAGAAGGTCGCGCCGTAGATGTTGCCGCTGAAGGCGAAGGTGGCGTGCGAATACTCGTAGGCCTGGCACAGCGTGAACAGGACGCCGAGGATCACGGTCAGCCACAGGCCCTGCTTCAACCCGGCCCGGTCATTGTTGATCAGGGCGTAGTGAGCCCACGTCACGGTGGTGCCGGAGGTCAGCAGGATCAGCGTGTTGAGCAGCGGCAGGTGCCAGGGATCGAAGGTCTCGATGCCCTTCGGCGGCCAGTGTCCGCCGGTGAACTCGTAGCGGAGGAAGTTGATCTGCTCGTAGGAGAACAGGCTCGCGTCGAAATAGGCCCAGAACCAGGCAACGAAGAACATCACCTCGGAGGCGATGAACATGATCATGCCGTAGCGGTGGTGAATCTGCACGACGCGGGTGTGGTGGCCTTCCTTCTCCGCCTCGCGCACCACGTCCATCCACCAGGACAGCATGGTGTAGAGTACGCCGAGCAGGCCGGCGCCGAAGACCAGCGGGCCGAGATGCATGCCGCCGATCGGCAGCGACTTCATCCACATCACGGCGCCGATCGCCATGATGGTCGCGCTGGCCGCACCGACGAGCGGCCACGGGCTCGGGTCGACGAGGTGGTAGTCGTGGTGCTTCGTATGGGCCCCGGCCATCGTATTCGGTCTCCGCGTGCGTCTTCTTGTCCGCGCTTCGTATGAAAGCGCTTTTACAGTTTTGGATTCTTCGCGTCACCCTTGGCGGTGCCGGCCTGGTCCTCGGCGACCGGCTGCCCCGCCTTGGAGGCGAAGTAGGTATAGGACAACGTGATGGCTTTGATGCCGTCGAGCTCGCGGTTCTGGGCGATCTCGGGATCGATATAGAAGACCACCGGCGCTTCGAAGCTCTCGCCCGGCTTCAACGTGTGCTCGGTGAAGCAGAAGCACTGGATCTTGACGAAATAGGCCGCGCTCTGTTCCGGCGTGACATTGTAGGTCGCAATGCCGGTCACCGTGCGGTCGGACCGGTTCGTGATCTTGTAGAACGCTGTCTGGGTGACGCCGATCTGGGCGTTGATCTCGGGGCTTTCCGCCTCGAACTTCCAGCCGAGGCCGGGCGCGACATTGGCGTCGAAGCGAACCGAGACGTAGCGGTCGAGCACCTTGCCGGTGGCGGCGGTGCCGACCTGCGGCGTGCCGCCGAAGCCGGTCGCCTTGCAGAACAGATTGTAGAGCGGCACGGCCGCAAAGGAGAGGCCGAGCATGCCGAAGACGACGCCGGTGCAGATCAGCGCGATGCGGGTCGACTTCCTGGCCGGCTGGCTGGCGGGTTGGTTCGTCATCACAGCGGCCGGTTCAGGATGGCCGGGCCGGTCTTCACCAGCGTGACCACGAAGAAGAAGATCACCAGCCCGCCGAGCACGAGCGCGAGGGCGACGGAACGGCGACGGCGGCGCGCCATGTCCTCGGGCGAAAACGGCGCGGGGGCCTGCTGCTTGTTGCTGTCCGCGCTCATCCGATCACCTTCGGCAGCGCCCACATCAGGCCGAAGCTGTTCTCGACGAGCAGCACGGCAAAGAGCAGGAACAGGTAGAGAATCGAGAAGCCGAACAGCGAATAGGCCGCCTTGACGGCCGGCTGGCCCTCGCTACGCCGCCAGACGCGGACCGAGAGCGCGATCATGGCGAGGCCGGTCGTGACGGAGACGACGAGATAGATCAACCCGCCGAAGCCCATCAGCGCCGGCAGCACGGCGACCGGTGCCATCACCAGCGAATAGAGCACGATCTGCCGGCGCGTCGCGGCCGGGCCGGCGACGTTCGGCATCATCGGGATACCGGCGCGCGCATAGTCGCCGGACTTGACCAGCGCCAGCGCCCAGAAATGCGGCGGCGTCCATAGGAAGATGATCGCGAACAGCACCAGCGAGTGCCAGCCGAACTGGCCGGTCACCACCGCCTCGCCGATCATCGGCGGGAAGGCGCCGGCGGCGCCGCCGATGACGATGTTCTGCGGGGTCCAACGCTTCAGCCACATCGAATAGACGACGGCGTAGAAGAAGATGGTGAAGGCCAGCATGAAGGCCGCCAGCGCATTGGCGACGAGGCCGAGCACCAGCACGGAGCCGATCGAGAGCGTCAGCCCGAAGGCGAGCGCCTCCGACGGCAGGATCCGGCCGGCCGGGATCGGGCGCTTGGCCGTGCGGCTCATCAGCGCGTCGATATCGGCATCGTACCACATGTTGAGGCAGCCCGACGCGCCGGCCCCGACCGCGATCGCGAGCAGGGCTGCCGCTGCCAGCACGGGGTGCACGGTGCCCGGCGCGGTCGCCATGCCGGTCAGCGCCGTCACGATGACGAGCGACATCACCCGCGGCTTCAGCAGCGCGAAGAAGTCGCGCGCCTCGCCGGTGGAGGCGGTCATGGCGACTTCGGAGCGGGTTTCGAACGCAGCGGACATCAGTCGGGTCGTCTTCGTACTCTTCGAACGGCGCCGTCTGCGGCGCAGGATGCTTCAAGGGGGTCGTTGGAACCGCCCATCTCCGGAACGCCTTGCGCGAGGCGCTCGGGGGAGGGGCGGCGGCGGGCCAG
>JARYGW010000237.1:0-9460 GCA_033792295.1 Allobosea sp. | reverse complement strand
CGGCAGGATGCATTATGGCTTCTTCGTGCTCTACCTGCCGGCGCTCTGGATCGCGCTCTCGCGCAGCAACCGGCTGGTGCATCATCTCGCGGTGCTCGCCGCCGCCTTCTGGCTGGGAACGGCGCCCGGCCCATGGTTGCTGCATTCCTTCGATTACGGGCTGCTGGCCTACGGCCTCGCGGTCTCGGTCGCCTTCGTCGCGCTAGGGGCGCTTGCGCTCGACCGGGGCGTCCCGGCCCTGCTGACCGCCTGCCTGCCCTGGGGGCTGATCGGCATGGTGATCGCGCTCAATGCCGAGCTGGTCCGCATCCTCGATGACCACGAGGCGCGGGCAGGGCACGCCTTTCTGTTCGTCTTCTATGCCTATGCTGCAGCGGTTCCCTTGAGCGTTCTGCTCGGCGTGATGGCACGCGAACGGCGCTTCGCCTGGCCTCTGACGGCGGGGCTGCTGCTGGCGCTGCTGGTGCCGGTGGTGTTCTGGACCGACCGTGTTGCCGGGATGCCCGGCCGCATCGCCGTGGCGAGCCTCATCCTGCTCTCGGCGACCGCGCTGGTCGTCGCGGGTGCCGCTGGCGGGATCAGGCGGATCCTGACGGCCGGCTCGTTCCTGTTCGGCATCGCGATCCTGATCCTGCTCTGGCAGACCATCGGCACGCTGCTCGACCAGTCGCTGTTCTTCCTGGTGGCCGGCGCGGCGCTGCTCGCCACCGCCTGGGGGGCGAGGCGATTGTTCGCCAGGCTCAACGGCCCGGCCGGGGAGGCCGCATGATGCGTATGCTCTCCGCCGATGCCATCGCCGCCAAGGTGCCGCCCCTCTGGCGGACCGTCGCGACCGTGCTGCTGCTGGTGTTCGGGCTGCTGGCTTTGGTTCAGCAGCGGGCCGGCATTCTGAGCAGTGGGACCGAGATCCGCCTGCGCACGGTGCCCGTCGATCCGCGCGACCTGTTCCGCGGGGATTATGTCGTCTTCAGCTATCCGATAAGCGTCGTCGATACGGGCAAGGATGCCGGGACCTTCAAGAGCGGCGAGACCGTCTATGTGACGCTCGGGCGCGATGCGGAGGGCTTCGCCCGCGCGATCGGCGTCTCGCGCAGCTGGCCCTCGGTCGGCGGCGACGCGGTGGTGATCGCGGGCCGCGTGACCTCGACCAGCGCCTGTGCCCTCAACGATTCGGGCGAGTTCGACTGCGGTGGAGACCGCCGCCGCCTGCGCATCGCCTACGGCATCGAAAGCTATTTCGTGCCGCAGGGCGAAGGACGGGCCATCGAGACGACCGACAAGGCGCGCATCGAGGTCGTCGTTGCCGTCGCGGCTTCGGGAGAGGCGGCGATCAAGCGGCTCCTGATCGACGGCAAGCCGGTCTATGCGGAGCCGCCCTATTGAGGCCTTGAACGATCGTCACCTTATCTTGATCGGCTTTTTGAAGGCCGCGGGAGTAAAACGCCTGCGGCCTTTCGAATGCCGGTCGTTCCTCACACGGGCTTGTGACATCGCGTCGCGTGACGGGGAGCTGTCCGAGTCATATGAACGGCAGATGAACGGATTCTGCAGATGATGTTCATGTTTCGCCAATCGGGCGGAACCCGTCGTCAGGTGTGAGCGTTCCGATCTTCGTCCGACGAAGCCTGTCAAAGGACCGTCTTTCGTGTCGTCAGACCCGTCATTCAAGCGCTTCATGCTGTTCGGCCGCCGCGCCGAAGGCGTGTCGTGCCGGCCGGCGGTGCGGGACAGGCGGATCGATGTCGTGCGCGGGCTGGCGCTGCTCATCATCTTCATCAACCACATGCCGGGGAACGTCGTCTCCGCCTATATGCCGAATAATTTCGGCTTCTCCGACGGAGCCGACGCCTTCGTGCTCCTCGCTGGAGTTTCGGCGACGCTGGCCTATGGCGGGCTGATCGAGACGCGCGGCCTCTCGATCGCGGCGCTGAAGCTCGGAGCCCGGATCTGGACGCTCTATATCGCCCATATGGCGGTGTTCATCCTCGTCTGCGGCGTGATTGCGATCGCAGTGACGCGGACTCAGAACCCGCTCTATATCGAGGCGATCAACATCCAGCCCTTCTTCCGCGACACGGTCGATGCGCTGATCGGGGCGCTGACGCTGACCTACCAACCGTCCTATCTCGACATCCTGCCGCTCTATATCGTGCTGCTGGCGCTGTTCCCGGCGATCTATTATGGCGTGCGCTTCAGCCCGGCGCTGACGCTGACCTGTTCGCTGCTCGTCTGGCAGGGGGCGCTCGAGCTCGAACTCAACCTGCCCAATTCCGGCGGCCACTGGTTCTTCAACCCCTTCGCCTGGCAGGTAATCTTCACGCTCGGCGTCATTCTCGGCCGTGCGGCGCAACTCGGGATCACGGCGCCGCAGCTGCGCTGGCTCGATGCGGCCGCCGCCGCCTTCCTCGTCTTCGCCTGGGTGGTGAAGATCCCGGTCGGCAATCCGACCGGCATCGCCATGCTGAACGACTGGTTCGATTCCGTTCAGCTCGGCTCCGACAAGACCAATCTCGCCTGGAGCCGGCTCCTCCATCTCGGGGCGCTGACCTGGCTCGCCATCCGTTGGCTGCCGGCCAGCGGAATGCTCACACGTTCGGCTGTCGGGAGGGCTCTGGCCTGCTCGGGACGCAACTCCCTGCACGTCTTCTGCGTTGGTATCGTATTGGCGATCATCGGGCAGATCGTGCTGGCGGAAATGTCTTTCGCCCTGGACGTTCAGTTGCTGCTCTGCGCCGGTGGCGTTACAGTGTTGACAGGCTTAGGGATTTTCCTGTCGTGGTATCGTTCGATCACGAGTCGCGATCAGCGCGCCGAGCCCGTCGAGGGATCTGGCGCGCAGGCACAGCGGCCATCTTTCTCGCCGCGCTGACTTCGTTCGGCTCGGCTACGCCCCCCGTTTCGCCAGCTTCGGTGGACACGCGCTGCCGCGCAGGCGCGATGCAGCCCTTTCATCCGGTGATTCCGGCGGCGCGCAGGGCGATCCAGGAGACGGGGCGCCTGACGATCGTCGCCCTGGGCTCCTCCACGACTGCGGGCTCGGGCGCCAGCGCCGAGGACAGGAGCTACCCCTTCGTCCTGCAGAGCGAACTGCGCCGGCGGCTGCCGGGGGCGGAGGTTCGCGTCCTCAACAAGGGTGTCGGCGGCCAATCGGCCTATGACATGCTGCTCAGGATGGAGAGCGACGTCATCGACGAGAAGCCGTCGGTCGTGATCTGGCAGACGGTGGTCAACGACGCGATCCGCGACATCGGCGAGGAGAAGCTCGCCAAGATCCTGCGCAAGGGCATCGCCAAGGCGCGTGCGGCCGGTATCGACGTGATCCTTATGGATCTGCCCTGGCTGCCGCGGGAAGGGCGCTATCCGCATTTCGATGAATATCGGGCCGTGCTGGCCAAGACGGCGGAGCAGCAGGGGGTTTCGCTGTTCCCGCGCTATGCGATGATGAAGGGCTGGTCGCGCTCGAAGCAGTTCACCGAGGAGGAGCTCGTCGGCATGAACGGGCTGCACCTCGTCGATGCGGGCTATCGCTGTCTCGCCTCGCGCATCGCCGACGGCATCGTGTCGGCTGTCGGCGAGATCGATATCCAGACGATGGGCGGCAGGATGGGGCGGGTCGACTAGTGTCGGCTCGCCGGTCGGGGCCGCTATTTCGCCAAGACCTCGATGTCACGGTCGACGCCGGATTCGACCTTGAAGTCGCGCGAATAGACCTGGCCCTCCTGTCTGGCGATCAGCACATAGTCGCCTTCGGCGAGGATCACCTGCGGGAAGGCGCCGATCGCCTCGCGGATGACGTCGCCGCCCGGCGTCAGCACGCTGAAGGCCGTTCCGGCGAAAGCTTCCCCGCCTGCGGCGGCGACGAGCTTCAGCGTCACCTTGGCGGCGCGGTGATGCAGCGTCGCATCCGTGACCTTGCCGGTCTCGACGCGGACGTCGGCGCGCTGGATGGCGTTGGAATCGCCATAGGTCGAGACGACGTGATAGGTGCCTTCCGGCAGGCGGATAAGATCGCCGGCCTTGGCGCCATTGGTGACGAGGCGCCCTTCGGAGTTGCCCTGCAGCGGCACGAAGACCTGGAAAGTGAGCTGGGTCGCCGGGATCGGCGTATCGCCGATCGAACCTGCGAGCGTGAGGGCGCCGGCGCTGATCGTCACCTGATCGTTCAGCCCCTGGGAGCCGAGCGTGATCCGTTTCGTGCCGCTGGCGAAGCCATAGGCGGCATGCACGATGTAGCTGCCAGGCAGCAGCGAGAAGTTCGGGTTGGCGCTGGTGGAGCGGGCGACGATGCGCGGCGCGGAGCCGTCTGCTGTTTCGGCGAGAACACGCCAGTTCAGCCCGGAGCGGATCGGCTTGCGGTCATTGGCGAACTGGGCGCCGAGCGAAAGCTGGACGGCGGTGGCAGCCGGCCAGCCGGGCTGCTGCGGCGCGGGCTGCGGGGCCGGGGAATCGCCGGGTGTCTGAGTGGGCTGTGCCTCTTCCGGGCGCGGCGGGGGAATCTGGGCAGGCGCCAGCGAGGGGGCGAGCAGGGCTGCGAGCAAGCTAATCACGCCGAGGGCGCGGCGGCCAGCTTCGAAGCCATCCAGTTCAAACATGCATTTCGTCCTCAACGCCCTTGCCATGATGTATGAGCAGGCTTGCTTGTCCTCATCAAGGCAAAGGCATAGGTCACGACCACCGCCATAGATCGGATGCTTCATGACCGATACGCTCTCCCTGCTCAAGCTGCGTCGCTCGGTGCCGCCGCAGTTCCTCACCGCTCCGGGCCCCGAAGGGGCGCAGCTCGACGAGCTCCTCGCTATCGCGGCGCGCGTTCCCGACCACGGCAAGCTCGTGCCCTGGCGCTTCATCGTCTTCACGGGTGACGCCCGCAACCAGGCCGCCGAGGTGGTGGCGCGGGTTTTCCGCGAGCGCAACCCGCAGGCCAGCGAGGAGCAGGTCGAATTCGAGCGCAAGCGGCTGACCCATGCGCCCGTCATCGTCGGGGTGGTGTCGCGGGCGCGCGAACACGTCAAGATCCCGCTCTGGGAACAGGAGTTGTCGGCGGGCGCGGTCTGCATGACGATGCTCGTCGGCGCCTATGCCATGGGGTATGCCGGCTCCTGGCTGACGAACTGGTTCTCCTTCGACCGCGAGGTGCTGACCGCCTTCGGCCTCGCCGCTGACGAGCGCATGGCCGGCTTCGTCCATATCGGCACGCCGACCGCGCCGATCAGCGATCGCGACCGGCCGGTGATGGCCGATATCGTCAGCTATTACGGAGCCTGATGCCATGATCTATTCGGCGACGCGGGAGGATCTCGGCTTCGCGCATGATCCGTTCAAGGCGATCGTCGCGCCGCGGCCGATCGGTTGGATCACGGCGCTGAGCGCCAAGGGCGAGGTCAATCTCTCGCCCTACAGCTTCTTCAACGCGATCTCGGGCCGGCCGAACATGGTGATGTTCTCGTCCGAGACGAAGAAGGACGCGGTCAGCTTCATCGAGGAGACGGGCGAGTTCACCTGCTCGCTGGTTTCTGGCGCGCTGGTGCAGCAGATGAACCAGACCTCGGCGCCGCTGCCGCGGGGACAGAGCGAATATCCGTATGCGGGGCTCGAGATGGCGCCGTCGCGCTTCGTCAAGCCGCCTCGGGTCGCGGGCACGCCGGCGGCGCTGGAGTGCAAGTCCGTCTCGATCCAGCAGCTCAGGGACATCGACGGGAACGAGGTGCCGCGCTGGATGGTGATCGGCCAGGTCGTCGGCATCTTCATCGACGACGCCTTCGTCAAGGACGGGCGCTTCGACACCGCCGGCGCGAATCCGGTCGCGCGCTGCGGCTATGCCGATTATGCCGAGGTGACGAGCCTGTTCTCGATCCAGCGGCCCGCAGGCGGGTAGGCGGCGTCAGCCGCCGGCGGAGCGGATCAGCCGTCCGCCAGCGGGCCCTTCACCCGGTAATCGCCCAGCTCGGCGAGCGCCTTGTTCAGCGTCGCGGCCTCGAGCGCCGCGCCTTCCGGCACCATCAGGCGCGGAGGGTCGAGCGTGACCTTGGCGCCCGGGGCGAGGGCCGCCGCGGTGCGCTGGACGGCGGCGGCGCAGCCGCTGCAATGCATGCCGGACACTTCGAAAACCTGAGTCATCGGAATCACCTCCGGCCGATCATTCAGCCAGTTTGCGAGCGCGGGCGACGAGCCGCTCCGCCCTGATCAGATGGGGGCGATCCAGCATTTCGCCATGTAGCCCGATCACGCCGGCGCCGGGATGGGCAGCGAAGAGCGCGATAATCTCTTCGGCTCTGGCGAGCGCTTCGGGAGACGGCGCGAAAATCTCGTTGATCGGAGCGACCTGTGCCGGGTGGATCGCCATCTTGCCGGTGAAACCGTCACGCCGGGCCGCGAGGCATTCGGCGCGGAAGCCGGCGTCGTCGCGGAAATTGGTGAAGACCGTGTCGATCGCCTCGACCTGCGCGGCGCTGGCGCCGATGAGCGTGAGCGCGCGGGCAAGCCGGTAGGGGTCGGTATAGGAGCCGTCCTCCAGCCGATTGGTCTCGGCGCCGAGATCGGCCGAGAGGTCCTCGGCGCCCCAGGTCAGTGCCAGCAACCGATGAGAGGAGCGGGCATAGCTGCCGAGCCCGAAGATGCCCTTGCCGTTCTCGGTCGCGATCGGGAGGATGGCGGTCGCGCCGTCCGGCAGCTCGGCCTCGGCCTCGCGCACCGCGATCTTGGCCGCGAGATGGCCGATATCGACGCCCCCTTCCGATTTCGGCAGCATGATCGCATCCGGCGCGCCGGGCATTACGGCGTCGAGATCGGCGTCGCTCATGCCGGTCGTCAGACCGTTGATCCGCACGATCAGCCGCGGGCGTTTCGGCAGGGCTCCGGCCGCCTTGAGGAAGTCGCGCGTGATCTCGCGGGCCTGCGGCTTGCCGTCGAGCGCGACGGAGTCCTCCAGGTCGAGGATCAGTGCGTCGGCGCCGCTCTCCAGGCCCTTCTGCTGCTTCTTCGGGCTGTCGCCCGGCACGAACAGGAGCGAACGCATCTGGGGTCAGACCGCAACCGTGGCAGGGGCAGGGTGCTTGCGCATGAAGGCCTGCCGGCGACATTGTGCGACCAGCGTGCCGTCCTGCTTGTAGGCTTTATGAAGAAACTCGACGATCCCGGCATCCGGGCGCGAGCGGGACTCGCGCTTGGCGACGATCTCGGTGGTGCAGTTCACCGTGTCGCCTTCGAAGAGCGGGGCGGGGAAGACGACATCGGTCATGCCGAGATTGCCGATGGTGGTGCCGACGGTGGTGTCGTTGACCGAGATGCCGATCATCAGCCCGAGCGTGAACAGAGAATTCATCAGCGGCTTGCCCCACTCGGTCTCCGTCGCGCAGAAATGCGCATCGATGTGAAGGGGTTGCGGGTTGAGCGTCATGTTGGAGAACAGCATGTTGTCCATCTGCGTGACGGTCCGAGTCAGGCCATGCTCGATGATGGCGCCGACCTGGAAGTCCTCGAAATAGATCCCGCCACGCTTGTGACGCGCCAGTTCGGCCATCGACATCCTCCGCATCAAAAGCTGCCGCCCATTGAGCCGGCGCGAAAGTCGTAAAGGGCGTTCTGCCGGGAGGGAAGCGGAAAGGATCCGGTTAACGCCCGCGAGGGCCGTCTTAACCCTTCGCTTACCATAAGTGAGGCAATGTCGTGGCGCGTCCCCGCAGCTTCGCGGCGCGTCGCGCCCGAGACCCTCGATGTTCCTTTTCACCACGCCGCCGAGCCGCGAGACGCAAGCCCCCAACCCGGCCGTCAGCGCCATTCGCGAGGGCGCGGAGCGGACCGGCACGGGCTTCGACTATCTCCTCAAGACCGCGCAGCGGGAATCGGCGCTGACGCCCGACGCCAAGGCGAAATCCTCGAGCGCGACCGGCCTCTTCCAGTTCATCGAGCAGACCTGGCTGTCGATGGTGAAGCAGGAGGGGCCGAAGCAGGGCCTGCAGACCTATGCCGATGCGATCAACGAGAGCGGTGGGCGGCTTACCGTTGCCGACCCGGCGATGCGCGAGAAGATTCTGCAACTGCGCAACGATCCTCAGGTTTCCGCCGTCATGGCCGGGGCGCTGACCCAGAAGAATCGCGACCAGCTCACCAGCGCGCTCGGGCGCCAGCCGCAGGCGGGCGAGCTCTATATGGCGCATGTGCTGGGTGCGCGCGGCGCCTCCGATCTCATCCGCGCCGCCGCCAGCGATCCGGGCCGCGTCGCCGCTCGCGACTTTCCCGATGCGGCGGCCGCCAATCGCGGCATCTTTTACGACAAGGCGGGCCGGGCGCGCAGCGTCCAGGAGGTCTATGGCGTGCTGGCGGCCAGCCATGCCAGCACCCAGATGGCGGCCTCCGCCGCGAATACGGATGCTGGAACGGACGATACGCCGGTCGCCGAGATCGCCGCGGCGCTGCAGCCGGGGCGGGCGCATGGGCTGATCGGCCTGTTCTCGACCGGCGGCTCGCGGGCGCCGGTCTCGAAGGCCGTCGCCAATCTCTGGACGACGCCGGGCGCCAGCAGCACCCGCATGGCTTCGCTGGAAGGGGCCGAGCGCTATTTTCCGCGAGTCAAGAGCGACGCGTCGCCGGCCGCTGCCGAGGTGGCCGATTCTATGGGCGCCATTGGGCAGGGCAAGGCCGTGGCGGCTCCGCTGCCGCCGACACGGCCGACCGATCTCGCCGCGCCGGTCGCAGGCACTGCGCAAGCCGGCAAGGTGCGCCGCGGTCCGCTGAACCTGTCCTCCTTCATGATCCAGCGGAGCGGCGCATGATCGTTCGCCGGTTTCTGCTCTGGGCCCGCACGGCTCCTGCCGAGGCGCGTGCATCCGGTGCCGCCGCGCTCGCGGGGGTCTATCTGCGCTCCAACCTCTCGCTGGAGGATCAGCACGAGGCCGAGACGGTGCTGATCGCGCTGATCGACGATCCTTCGCCGCTGGTGCGCCGCGCCATCGCGGAAGAGATGGCGCCTTCGCCGCGCACGCCGCGCAACCTCGCACTCGGGCTCATCGCCGAGCAGGGCGCCGTCGCGGCGTTGATGCTGGCGCATTCGCCGGTGCTGACCGAAGCTGATCTCGTCGATGCCGCCGCCGTCGGCGACGTGCTGGCCCAGCGCGCCATCGCCATGCGCCGCTGCCTGCCGGCGAGCGTCGCCGCGGCGTTGGCGGAGATCGGCTGCGAGGAAGCCCTGCGGACGCTCGCCAGCAACCGGACGGCGGAGATTGCCGCCTTCTCCTTCGAGCGGATGATCGAGCGCTGCGGCGACGATGGCGCGTTGCGCGAGGCGTTGCTGGAACGGGCCGATCTGCCGCCCGGTCTGCGGCAGCTGATCGCATCCCGGGTTTCCGATGCACTGGCGCATTTCGTCTCCGGTTGCGGTTGGCTGACACCGGAGCGCAGCGCGCGGCTTGCCCGCGAATCGACCGAACGCGTCGCGGTCGCGCTCGCAGCCGGTGGGGAAGCC
>JARYGW010000236.1:0-9468 GCA_033792295.1 Allobosea sp. | reverse complement strand
CTATCACGACATCGATGTGTTCGCTCGCCAGGAAGAGCGGAAGAAGGAGCCCGTTGCGTCGCTCGATAGCCTGTTGACCATCCCTCTCGCCGGCGGCCGGAACTGGACGCCCACCGAGGTCCGGGAGGAGCTCGAGAACAATGCCCAGGGTATCCTGGGCTATGTGGTTCGCTGGGTCGATCAAGGGATCGGATGTTCGAAGGTTCCGGATATTCATGACGTCGGCTTGATGGAAGACCGCGCCACGCTGCGGATCTCGTCACAGCATATGGCCAATTGGCTGATGCACGGTGTCGCTACGCGAGAAGACGCGCAAGGCGCTCTCTCCCGCATGGCGGCGAAAGTCGATGCTCAGAATGCGGGCGACCCACACTACCGACCGATGTCCGGTAACGAGCAAACAAGCCTTGCTTTCCAGGCTGCGTGCGATCTGGTCTTCGAGGGAGCGTCGCAGCCAAGCGGCTACACGGAGCCACTGCTTCACGCCTATCGCGCGAGGGCCAAGCAATCGATCGTCTAGAGCCGAGCTTGGCGCAAAGCCACGCTTCCATTTATGGGCTGCTCTGCTCACCGGAAGGGGGCTACATCAACGGTGTCGAGATCGCCGTGGATGGAGGGATGAGGCTCTGAGGCGGCCACTGCGACCCGCAGAAGCGGGGCGATCAAAATGACGGACGGGCGTTGTGGGAGGTCTTTGACGGGATCGACAACACAATCTAATGATGAAGTCATCAGATGACTTGGTGATTTAGAGATGCGCGCATTGAGGAGACCCAGCCTGGCCGAAGCCGCCGTGCAGGCCATTCATGGCGAAATCCTCGCGCAGCGCTGGAGCACCGGCCAGAAACTGCCCAATGAAGCCGCGCTGTCGGCCGCCTTGTCTGTCAGCCGCGGCACCGTGCGCGAAGCCGTGAGGGTTCTCGTTTCCCAGGGCATTCTGGAAACGCGGCAGGGCTCCGGCACCTATGTGTTATCGACGTCCGGGACGAACTTCTCCCTAGGCACGGCGAAGCGGGCCGGGCTCCGCGAACAGTTCGAGGCGCGGCTGGCGCTCGATGTCGAGGCGGCGCGGCTTGCGGCATTGCGCTGCTTCCCGGCCGATATCGACCGGCTGCGTGCGCTTCTTGCAGAACGCGGAAACTACGTGGCCGGCGAGAAGGCCGTCTTCGTCGCCCGCGATCTCGCTTTCCACCAAGCGGTGATCGCCATGTCCCGGAACAATGTCCTGATCAGCCTCTATGAATTCTCCTCGCGGCTGATCGCCGAGACGATCGAGGCAACGCTGGAGGAGGACCTTCCCGAACCGGATATGGCTGCGCATCGTGCGATCGTCGATGCCATCGAGTCCGGTGATCCCGATTGCGCGGATGCTGCAGTGCGCCGCTTCATGGCTCCCGTTCTGGCCGCCCTCGACGGAATGTTGATGTCATGAGCCAGCAGGCCAGTGTCGCTACGGGCGCAGGCTCGACCTCCATCTCGCGTTTTTTCCTCGGCGCCAGCCTGGTGCTCATCGCCTTCAACCTGCGCCCGGTTTTCTCCAGTGCATCCACCCTGCTTCCGGAAATTCGGGAGACGCTCGGCCTCTCCGCGCTGGGGGCGAGCGTTCTGACGACCCTTCCTGTCGTGTGCCTCGGGCTGTTTTCGCCGCTTGCGCCGCGCATGTCGCAATGGATGGGCACCGAGCGGACGTTGCTTTTCGCCGTGCTGCTGCTGGCCTGCGGCACGGCATTGCGCGGGCTGCCGTCGCTGCCGTTTCTCTTTCTCGGAACGGCTCTTGCCGGCGCATGTATCGCTGTCGGTAACGTGCTGTTGCCCGGGCTTGTGAAGCGCGACTTCCCCGATCGGGCGGCGCTCATGACCGGCTGCTACACGATGGCGCTTTGTGCAGGCGCGGCAGGCGCTGCGGGTTTGACGCTGCCGATCAAGCAGTCGCTCGGCCTCACTCTTGGCGGCGCGCTCGCTGTCTGGGCTGTTCCTGCCCTGCTGGCCGGTCTGCTCTGGCTCTTCCAGCTGCTATCGAGCCGTTCGCACGCCGGAAAGGCGCGTCCGCGCACTCACGGCCTCTGGCGGAACAGGCTGGCCTGGCACATCACCTTGTTCATGGGCCTCCAGTCTGCGCTGGCTTACTGCGTTTTCGGCTGGCTGGTGCCGATCCTGCGCGAGCGCGGACTGGACGGCGTCACGGCCGGGGCAATCGTCTCCATGTCGGTCATGACGCAGGCCGCCGCCTGCCTGGTGGCGCCCCATCTGGCGGTTCGCGGTCGGGATCAGCGCGCGATCAATGTCGGATTTAGCGTTCTGGCTGTCGTCGCGTTGCAGGGCCTGCTGTTCGCGCCGCTGTGGTCAGCCTGGTTCTGGGCGGTGTTGCAAGGTATGGGGCAGGGCGGCCTGATCGCCGTCGCGCTCATGGTGATCGTCCTGCGAGCACGGGACGCACATGTCGCCGCGCAGCTCTCCGGTATGGCTCAATGCGTGGGCTATCTCCTTGCGGCCATCGGCCCCATGCTCGTCGGGTTGATCCATGGCTGGACCGGTGGCTTTGCGTGGAGTGCGGTGCTCTTTGTCCTGCTGGGCGTGGGAACAGCCGTCAATGGCTGGTTCGCAGGGCGGGCACTTCACGTCGAAGCATAGGCGGAATTCGATCCTGCCTGCCGCAGGCGATAGGCTGGCCGCGATCCCGGTGTAAAATTGTGCAATGCCGAGATCGTGAACGGCGCATCTGAGCTATGGGCCGTCGGGGGATGGAAGGAAATCCGAGCGGAATTATATTCGGTTGGTACGACGGCTGAAACAACCGATGTATCGATCCGGAGCCGCTCCCGCCATCTGCCCGCGATCGGAGGTGGGGCCGGGGCCTTCGGCCGTATCGAAATGCCCTCCGCAGGCAGGAACTTGCGGGATGATCGTCGGTTGAATGCTGGGGGCTGTCGTCGAGGAGATCGACTACCGCTGGATGGCTGCCATGATCGAGAGAGACAGCGAGGTATTCCGCTTATTCTCTGAGGACTACCGAAGCTTTTCGCAGGAGGAGATGAGCCTGCAGGAATATCTGCTGGCCTGCCGCGAAGACCCGTCGGCCTATGCTTCCGCCGCCGAACGGATGGTCGACGCGATCGGCAAGCCGAAGCTGCTCGACACCAGCCGGGATGAACGCCTCGGCCGGATCTTCGCCAACCGGACAATCAAGATTTACCCCTCCTTCGCCGATTTCTTCGGCATGGAGGACACCATCGAGCGGATCGCCGGCTATTTCCGCTACGCTTCGCAAGGGCTGGAGGAGCGCAAGCAGATCCTCTACCTGCTCGGCCCCGTCGGGGGCGGCAAGTCCTCCCTTGCAGAGCGGCTGAAGAAGCTGATGGAGGAGCGGCCGTTCTACACGCTCAAGGTCGGAGGGCAGATCAGCCCGGTGTTCGAATCCCCGCTGGGGCTGTTCCGCCCGGAGCGTCTGGGCGATCTCTTCGAGGAAAAATACGGGATCGCGCGGCGGCGCCTGACCGGCCTGATCTCGCCCTGGGCGGCGAAGCGGCTCGATGAGCTGTCCGGCGACATCTCCAAGTTCAGCGTCGTCAAGCTCACGCCTTCGCGGCTGCGCCAGATCGGCATCGCCAAGACCGAGCCGGGCGACGAGAATAATCAGGATGTCTCGACGCTGGTCGGTAAGGTCGATATCCGGCAGCTCGAAAACTTCAGCCAGTCGGATCCGGATGCCTATTCCTACAGCGGCGGATTGAACCGCACGACGCAGGGCCTGCTCGAATTCGTCGAGATGTTCAAGGCGCCGATCAAGGTGCTGCACCCTCTGCTGACCGCGACCCAGGAAGGCAGCTATAATGGCACCGAGAATTTCGGCGCCTTCCCCTATCAGGGCATCGTGCTCGCCCATTCCAACGAGTCGGAATGGCTGCAGTTCAAGAACAACAGGAACAATGAAGCCTTCCTCGACCGCATCCTGGTGGTGAAGGTGCCCTATTGCCTGCGCGTCACCGAGGAGCGGCAGATCTACGAGAAGCTGCTGCGCGAAAGCGAGCTGGCCGACAGCCCCTGCGCGCCCGAGGTGCTCGACATCCTCAGCCGCTTCTCGGTCTCGACCCGGCTGACCGAGTTCGAGAACTCGCCGCTCTACACCAAGATGCGGGTCTATGACGGCGAGAACCTGAAGGAGCTGGAGCCGAGAGCGAAGGCCATCCAGGAATATCGCGACGCTGCCGGCGTCGATGAGGGCATGACCGGAGTCAGCACGCGCTTCGCTTTCAAGATCCTGTCGCAGACCTTCAACTACGACACCGAGGAGCTCGCAGCTGACCCGGTGCATCTGATGTATATCCTCGAGGGAGCGATCAAGCGCGAGCAGTTCCCCAAGGAGACGGAAGCGGCCTATCTCGACTTCATCAAGTCTGAGCTGGCGGCGCGCTATGCCGAGTTCATCGGCCACGAGATCCAGAAGGCCTACCTCGAATCCTATGGCGAGTACGGCCAGAACCTGTTCGACCGCTACATCGCCTATGCGGATGCCTGGGTCGAGGACCAGGACTACAAGGACCCCGATACCGGCCAGATCCTCAACCGGCAGATCCTCGACAACGAGCTCTCGCAGATCGAGAAGCCGGCGGGCATCGCCAACCCCAAGGACTTCCGCAACGAGGTCGTGAAGTTCACCTTGCGGGCCAGGGCCAGGAACAATGGCCGCAACCCGTCCTGGACCAGCTATGAGAAGCTGCGCGAGGTCATCGAGAAGCGCATGTTCGGGCAGGTCGAAGATCTGCTGCCCGTCATCAGCTTCGGCTCGAAGCAGGACAGCGTGACCGAGAAGCGGCACCAGGGCTTTGTCGAGCGCATGATCGAGCGCGGCTATACCGAACGCCAGGTCCGGCGCCTCGTGGATTGGTACATGCGCGTCAACAAGGCGGGCTGAACGCGGCGGGAGCGTGCCATGCCGATCTTCATCGACCGCCGCCTGAACCCTAAGGACAAGAGCCTGGGCAACCGCCAGCGCTTCCTGCGCCGCGTGCGCGCGGAGTTGAAGCGCAACGTCCAGGACGAGATCCGGGCCGGCAGGATCGCCGATGCGGATGGCCAGCAAACCGTTTCGCTACCGGCCAAGGGAACGGGCGAGCCCAGTTTTCGCGATGCGAAGGACAGCGGTCAGCGCCAATATGTCATGCCCGGCAACCAGCATTTCACGCCGGGAGACCAAGTGCCGAAGCCGAGCCAGGGAAGCGGCGCGGGATCGGCACCCGGATTGCAACCATCCGAGGATGACTTTCGGTTCGTGCTGTCGCGCGAGGAGGTGCTCGACCTGTTCTTCGAGGATCTCGAGCTTCCCGATCTGGTCAAGCTCAACCTCAAGGAAATCCTCGCCTTCAAGCCGCGGCGGGCCGGCTACTCGGTGAGCGGGTCGCCGACCAACATCAGCATCGCCCGCACCATGCGCAACAGCCATGGCCGCCGCATCGCGCTCCGGCGGCCGAAGCGCGAGGAGGTCGAGGCGATCCAGCAGGAGATCGCGAGCCTCGAAGCCGATGGGGCCGATATCGCGGATTGCCGGCGCGTCGTCGCCTTGCGCGCGGAACTCGACCGGCTGGAGCGCCGCCGCCGGGTCATCGCCTTCGTCGACCCGGTGGATATCCGCTTCAACCGTTTCGATGCGCAACCTTTGCCCAATACGAAAGCGGTGATGTTCTGCCTCATGGATGTCTCAGGCTCGATGGGCGAGCGCGAGAAGGACCTGGCCAAGCGCTTCTTCGTCCTGCTGCACCTGTTCCTGAAACGGCGCTACGAACGCACGGAACTCGTCTTCATCCGGCACACGCACACGGCGCAGGAAGTGGATGAGGATACGTTCTTCTACAGCACGCAGAGCGGCGGCACTGTTGTCTCGACGGCGCTGGAGGAGATGCAGAGCATCATCGCCCGGCGCTATCCCAGCCGCGAGTGGAACATCTACGCGGCCCAGGCCTCGGACGGCGACAATCTTTCCACGGATTCCCAGCGCTGCCTGAGCCTGATGGACAGCGAGATCATGCGGCTGTGCCAGTATTTCGCCTATGTCGAGATCATCGACGAGCGCGAGAGCGAGATCTTCGGCTCCACCGACAACGGTACCTCGCTCTGGCGCGCCTATCGGACGGTCAGGGAGAGGTGGCCGAATTTCGACATGAGCCGCATCGCCAAGGCCGCCGACATCTACCCGGTCTTCCGCCAGCTCTTCACCCGGCAGCCAGCGCAGCCGCGCGGCTGAAAGGAGCGCCGATGCCCAGGCACGTGCCGCGAACTGATCTGCTGTTTTCCGGCTCGGATTGGAATTTCCGGACTCTGTCGCATGTCTACGACGTCATCGAGGCGGTCGCGAAGGAAGAGCTGAAGCTCGATATCTACCCGGTACAGATGGAGGTCATCTCCTCCGAGCAGATGCTCGACGCCTATTCCTCCATAGGCATGCCGCTGATGTACCGCCACTGGTCGTTCGGCAAGCATTTCCTTTATCAGGAATTGCTCTACCGCAAGGCCGGGCGCGGCCTCGCCTACGAGCTCGTGATCAACTCCGATCCTTGCATCGTCTATCTGATGGAAGAGAACACCATGCCCCTGCAGGCCTTGGTGACGGCGCATGCGGCGTTGGGGCACAACCATTTCTTCAAGAACAACTACCTGTTCCGGCAATGGACGGATGCCGACGCGATCCTGGGCTATCTCGACTTCGCCAAGGGGTTCATCGCCCGCTGTGAGGAACGGCATGGCGTCGCGGCGGTGGAGGCTATTCTCGACGCGGCACATGCATTGATGGAGCAGGGTGTATTCCGGTATCGCCGCCCGCCGAAGCTCTCTTCGGACAAGCAGCGCGAAGAGGTTCGCGAGCGGCTGGACTACGAAGAGCGGTCCTACAACGATCTCTGGCGCACGATCCCGCGTCCTGCCGAAGGCAGCAAGGCCAGCGAAGTGGAGGATATCGTTGCCGAGCGCAAGAGAGCGCTGAATCTCCCCGAGGAGAACCTGCTCTATTTCCTCGAGAAGAACAGCTTGATCCTCGAACCCTGGCAGCGTGAGATCCTGCGGATCGTCCGGGTCATCGCGCAGTATTTCTATCCCCAACGCCAGACGCAGGTGATGAACGAGGGCTGCGCGACCTTCGTGCACTACACGGTGATGAATGCGCTGTTCGACCGGGGCCGGATCAACGAAGGGGCCATGCTCGAAATTCTGCGCAATCATTCGAACGTCGTCTTCCAGCCGGGCTTCGACGATCCGCGCTTCTCCGGCATCAACCCTTATGCGCTGGGCCTGGACATGATGCAGGACATCCGGCGGATCGCGACCGAACCGACAGCGGAGGATCGCGACTGGTTTCCCGAGATCGCGGGAACGGGCGACTGGAATGCGATCCTGCTGGAGGCCTGGGCCAATTACCGCGATGAATCCTTCATCCGGCAATATCTCAGCCCGGCCCTGATCCGGAAATGGCGGATGTTCGTGCTGTCGGATGCGGCGAGCGACCGGTTCTACAACGTCGCCTCGATCCATAATGAGCGTGGCTACCAGCAGATACGTTCCGCCCTGGCCCAGAAATACGATATCGGCTCAAGCCACGTGGATATTCAGGTCGTCGATGTCGACCTGCTTGGCCAGAGGCATCTGCGTCTGCAGCACAAGGTGAATGACGGCATCGTACTGGACGACGCCAGCTGCGATGCGACGCTACGCCATATCCATGCGCTGTGGGGCTATGACGTCAGCCTGGAAGGCATCGACGGCCAGACCGGAGCAAGAGTCTACGAACGGTCCAGCCGCCAGCTCGCGGAATGATCGTGGCATGCTCGGCCGCTTGGCGAGCCGGCCATGCCACGTGCCCCATCGTCAGTGCGAGCCCGGCGGCTCGTATGCCTGGATCGGTGGCAGGTTGCCGTCGAAGCGCTCGACCTGAACCGTCGTGAGCTGGCCGGTGCACCCCTGGGCCAGCGCCGAAGTGCCGATATCCCGGGTCAGCACATTGGGATTGCCGTGGACGCAGAGCGAGTTCTCCTCCTCTGGGTCCGCCGGGTCGTACCAGGCGCCGGTGGGAAGCTGGATCACGCCCGGACGGATGCCGTCCGTCAGCGTGACGCCGGCGAGGCAGGCGCCGCGCTGGTTGAAGAGGCGGACGATGTCGCCTTCGGCGATGCCGCGTGCGCCAGCGTCCCGCGGGTGCATGCGCACGACCTCGCGGCCGCGATGCTTCGCGGCGCTGCTATGCCCGCCGAAATCGAACTGGCTGTGCAGGCGCGTACGCGGCTGGTTGGCGATGAGCACATAGGGCGCGGTTTCATCCGGGACATGAACGGGGCCGAGCCAGGTCGGATGGCCCGGGCAGTCGGCTTCGCCGAAGCTCGCGATGGTCTCGCTGAAGATCTCGAGCTTGCCGCTCGGCGTCGCCACTGGATTGCGATCAGGATCAGTCCTGAAGGCACGCAACTGGCCGCCATCGTCCGGCTGCTGCGGCAGCTCATAGCCTTCGCTCGCCCAGAACTCCGCGAAACTCGGCGCCGGCAAGCCTTGGGCTGCGAGCCCGGTACGGGTCGGCTCATAGAGATACTCGAGCCATTCGCGCACGCTGCGGCCTTCCGTGAAGGCTTCGCGCGCCCCGAGGCGCTCCGCGAGGTCGGCGAAGATAGCGTAGTCGTCACGGGCCTCGCCATAGGGTGGGGCGACCGGGCGCATCGGCAACAGCAGCGGATCGTTGGAGCTCGCGCCGATATCCTCGCGCTCCAGCGTCATCGTGCAGGGCAGGACGAAGTCGGCATGGCGCGCCGTCGCCGTCCAGGCAAGCTCGTGGACGACGAGCGTGTCGAGCCGCGCGAAGGCCTTGCGCAGGCGGTTAAGGTCCTGATGGTGATGGAACGGGTTGCCGCCGGCCCAGTAGACGACCTTGATGTCCGGATAGCGGCGCGTTTCACCATTGTACCGGTAGCTTTCGCCGGGATGCAGCAGCATGTCGGCGATGCGCGCGACCGGGATGAAGTCGGAGATGCCGTTGCGTCCCTGAGAGAAGGTCGGCACCGGTACGGCGTTGAAGCGGCGCCCGTAATAGGCGATGGCGCCGAGCGCATAGGCATAGCCGCCGCCGGGCAGGCCGATCTGGCCGAGCGCCGCGGCTAGCACCATACCCATCCAGACCGGCTGCTCGCCATGCTCGGCGCGCTGCAGCGAGTGCGAGACGACGATGACCGCGCGCTTGCCTGCGAGGCGCCGCGCCAGCGCGACGATCTCATTGGCTGGGACACCGGTGAGCGAAGCTGCCCAGGCCGGGTCTTTAGGCTGGCCGTCGGTCTCACCGAGCAGGTAGCGCTCGAAGACCGGCCAGCCGACGGTATAGCGTTCGAGGAAGGCCTCGTCGTGCAGACCTTCAGTGACGAGGGTGTGGACGATCGCCATCATCAGCGCGGTATCGCTGGCGGGAATGCAGGAGAGCCATTCGGCCTTGGCCTCGTCCGGCAG
>JARYGW010000235.1:0-9468 GCA_033792295.1 Allobosea sp. | reverse complement strand
TCCGTCCAGCGTTCGGGGCCGGATGGTGGTGGGGGTTCGGCTTCTTCGTTGCCGGCTGGTGGTGGCTCGGTGCGGCCTTTCTGGTCGAGGCCGATAAATTTGCCTGGGCGATGCCGCTCGGCGTCGTCGCGCTGCCCGCCTTCCTGGCCTTCTTTCCCGCTTTCGCCTTCGGCGCGGCCCGACTGTTCTGGCCGAAAGGCGCGGGACGCATTCTCGTCCTGGCCGCGTTTCTCGGCATCAGCGAATGGTTGCGCGGCCATGTCCTGACCGGCTTTCCCTGGAACGCCTATGGCATGATGTTGGCCGGCGAGATCCATCTCGCGCAGGTCGCCTCACTCTTCGGCCTCTTCGGGCTCACGCTCCTGGCCGTCGCCATCGGTGCCGCGCCGGCGACATTAGGTACTGCGACCACATCGTCCGGCCGCGGGCTTCCATCGCTGCTGGCGCTTGCGGCTCTCGCCGGCTGCTTCGCTTACGGCTTCTGGCGCATGCCGGCGGGTCCCTCGCCGCTCGTGGCCGGGGTCAAGCTCAGGCTGATGCAGCCTAATCTGCCGCAGGATGCCAAGTTCAACGGCAATAACGGTGCGGCGATTCTCGAGCACTATCTGGAGCTGAGCGACCGGGCGACGAGCCCCGAGACGCCGGGTCTGCAGGCCGTCACCCACGTCATCTGGCCCGAATCGGCCTTCCCCTTTCTGCTTGGGCGCACGCCGCAGGCACTGTCGCGCATCGCGACGACCTTGCCGCCTGACGTGACCCTGATCACCGGAGCGGCGCGGGCCGGGGAGCCCCTGCCGGGCGAGGGCCGGCCGCCGATCTACAATTCGATCCAGGTGGTCAGCGATGAAGGTGTCATCGTCGCGAGCTACGACAAAGTCCATCTGGTTCCCTTCGGCGAATATTTGCCGCCGATTCTCGGCACATTGATTCGTGCCGTCGGCCTCTCGCAATTCGTCTCGGTTCCGGGGGGATTCTCCGCCGGGAATACGCATCTGCCGCTGGCGATCAAGGGCTTGCCTAACGCGGCGCCGCTGATCTGCTACGAAGCCGTCTTTCCCGGTGCGGTGGTTCCGCGCGGGCCGCGCCCGGCCTTCTTCCTAAATGTCACCAATGACGGCTGGTTCGGGCAGACCAGTGGCCCCTACCAGCATTTCGCGCAGGCACGGCTGCGCAGTATCGAGGAGGGGCTGCCGCTCGTGCGGGTCGCCAATACCGGCATCTCCGGTGTCGTCGATGCCTATGGCCGCGTCGTCGCCAGCCTGCCGCTGGGCAGCGAGGGCGTGCTGGATGTCGGCCTGCCCCGCTCCGGACCGCTGACGCTCTATGCGCGGCTGGGCGACTGGGCCTTTGCCGGGCTGCTGTTGCTGTTCCTGATTCTGGCCCGGTTTCGGCGGGTCTGAAGGCGCTTTTTGAGCCTTTCAGCAAGAATAGTGGACCGGCTCGCCCGCTTGTAATACATCACGCCTTCCGCGCCGACCAGGAAAGGCGGCTCCTGGCCATGTCAATGATGCTAGGATAGGTTGTGGGATGATCAAGAAGGTACCTAATCCGATCGACCGCCATGTGGGCAGTCGCGTCCGCATGCGCCGCATGCTTGCCGGTATCAGCCAGGAAAAGCTGGGCGAAGCACTGGGGCTGACATTCCAGCAGGTTCAGAAATACGAAAAAGGCTCGAACCGCATCAGCGCGAGCCGTCTGCAGCAGATCGCCAAGATGCTCGATGTGCCGGTGGCCTTCTTTTTCGATGGCGCGCCGACCGGTGATGTGCCGGCCGGAGGTTTTTCCGATGCGGCCGCGACAACCTATATCTCCGATTTTCTGGCGACCAGCGAGGGTGTGCAGCTCACCAAGGCGTTTACCCGCATCAAGGATAGTCGCGTTCGCCGCCGCATCATCGATCTTGTCGAGGCTCTTTCCAGCGAAAGCGCCGAAAAGGCGTAGTTTTGTCGCCGTTTCGTTCGACTTGACGAACGGTTTTCCCGATAAACGAATTATTGCGCTTGACGGCGAACGCGTCCGGCTGCAATGACGGTGCGTTTTCCATGTTGGCGCAATCGCGCCCGCCTTTCTTCGTGTCCTGATTCAAGGGAAGCCGCGACCGTGTCACGCCAGAATTACCTGTTCACCAGCGAGTCGGTGTCGGAGGGCCATCCCGACAAGGTCTGCGACCGGATCTCCGACGAGATCGTCGATCTGTTCTTCAAGGAGGCGGTGAAGGCCGGCTACGAGCCCGCCAAGGTCCGTGTTGCGGCCGAGACGCTGGCGACGACCAACCGCGTCGTCATCGCCGGCGAGGTCCGCACCCATCTCGACGAGAAGCAGATCAAGTCCAAGGTGAAGTCGGTCGCGCGCAAGGCGATCCGCAACATCGGCTACGAGCAGGACGGCTTCCACTGGAAGAAGTGCAAGATCGACGTGCTGCTGCATCCGCAGTCCGCGGACATCGCGCAGGGCGTCGACGAGGCCGGCAACAAGGATGTCGGCGCCGGCGACCAGGGCATCATGTTCGGCTATGCCAGCCGCGAGACGCCCGAGCTTCTGCCCGCTCCGATCTACTACGCCCACAAGATCCTCGAGACCCTGACGCTCGCCCGCAAGAAGGGCGAGGGCGACGCCGCCAAGCTCGGCCCGGACGCCAAGAGCCAGGTCACCGTCAAGTACGAGAACGGCAAGCCGGTCGGCGTCACCCAGATCGTGCTCTCGACCCAGCATCTCGACGAGACGCTCTCCTCGGCCGACGTCCGCAAGATCGTCGAGCCTTATATCCGCGCGGCCCTGCCGGATGGCTGGATCAGCAAGGACACGGTCTGGCACATCAACCCGACCGGCAAGTTCGTGATCGGCGGCCCCGACGGCGACGCCGGCCTCACCGGCCGCAAGATCATCGTCGACACCTATGGCGGTGCGGCCCCGCATGGCGGCGGCGCCTTCTCGGGCAAGGATCCGACCAAGGTCGACCGCTCGGCCGCCTATGCGGCCCGCTACCTCGCGAAGAACGTCGTTGCGGCCAAGCTTGCCGATCGCGCCACGATCCAGCTTTCCTATGCCATCGGCGTCGCCAAGCCGCTCTCGATCTATGTCGACCTGCATGGCACCGGCAAGGTCGACGAAGCCAAGCTCGAGGAGGTTCTCGGCAAGATCGTCGATCTGTCGCCGAACGGCATCCGCAACCATCTCGGCCTCAACAAGCCGATCTACGCCAAGACCGCCGCTTACGGCCATTTCGGCCGCAAGGCCGGACGCGACGGCTCCTTCTCCTGGGAGAAGACCGATCTCGTCGATGCACTGAAGAAGGCTGTCGCCTGAAGCAGGTCATTGCACCGTGAACGAGAAGGCCGGGGTTCACCCGGCCTTTTTTCTTTGACTGGATGGATGAGCTCGCCGAAACACCGCTGTGAGCCCGGGCTTACTGGAGGGATCCATAGAAGGTTCGCGGCTCTATGATGGATGCCGGATCTCTGCTTCGCGGCATCCGGAACGGCGGCACTTTATCGGATAAGGCGATACGAAGACGATCATGACCTACGACCCCGATCACGACGACCGCGCCTTTTACGGCCGCCGAAAGGGCAAGGCTTTGCGTGACGGTCAGAGTCATCTGATCGAGCACACGCTGCCGCGCCTGCGCTTGCCCGAAGGTGATATTGGCGGTCTCGAGGCGCTCTTCCCTCAGCCCGTCGAGGCGGTCAGGCTGGAGATCGGCTTCGGCGGTGGCGAGCATCTGCTGATGCGGATGCGTGAGAGCCCGCGGATCGGCTTCATCGGCGTCGAACCCTTCATCAACGGCATGGCCAAATTCCTGGCGGTCGCCGAGCGCGAGGAACTGACCAATATCCGCGTCTGGGACGGCGATGCCGCGTTGCTGCTGCCGCGGCTTCCGGCCGGGAGCATCGATGCCATCGATCTGCTCTATCCGGACCCTTGGCCGAAGCGTCGGCAGCGTAAGCGGCGCTTCGTCTCGGAACGGACGCTCGGTCTCTTTGCCCGTGTGCTCAGACCCGGCGGCCGCTTCCGCTTTGCCAGCGATATCGACGATTATGTCGGCTGGACGCTGTCGCGATTGCTGGCGTCGCCTGATTTCGACTGGACGGATGAGCGGCCAGGTGACTGGCGCACGCCCTATCCGGGCTGGATCCGCACACGCTACGAGGCGAAGGCGGTTCGGGAAGGCCGCATCTCGAGCTATCTCACGGCTTTGCGTCGCGCATCCTGAGGAAGCCGAGCACACGCTGCGCGGTGTTCTGGGCGAGGTTGCGGAAGCTGTCGCGGGCTCGCTCGATCGCGGTGTCCGACTTGCCGTAATCCTTGCGCAGCGAGATCAGCGCCGCTGTCGTTTCCCAGGACCAGCCGAGACCGCGCCCGGCGAGCAACACGGCTTCGCGGTCGGCGCCCAGGATGATCTGCTCCGCGGCTGGCAGGCTGAGCTCCGCCAGCACGGCGAGCGCGCAGATCACATGTTCGGTCTGACCCTCGTCGGCGAGGGCTCGTACCTTTGCTTCGTTGAGCTTGCCGGCCTCGTTCAGGTCGCGGATTTCGGTGAGCGCTGCGCTGATCGGGCCGAGCTCGCCCGGCATCTGGCCCGCCGCGGCAAGGGCCTCGGCACCGCGCTCTACGGCGCTGTCGATTTCCCCGGTCAAAGCCGGGGCGAGGCTTTCGGTGAGCCGCCTGCGGGCGGAGCTCTTGGCGGCGCGCATCAATTGCTCGGTGAGTTCGGCGGGAACGTCGCGGCGCAGGCCGAGTGTCGCCTGCAGCGCATCGTCCTGCACGGCCCGCATCACCAGGACACCCATGCCATGCCGCGAAAAGCGCGCCGTTTGATTGGCGGCGACGGCATGTGTCACCACGCGGCCGCCGCGCAGGATCAGGAAATCGGTGACCGGCTCGCCGAGGTTCGGCCGTTCGGTGATGGCGAGCATGTGGTCGCGGCCTTTGGCGGCCGAGACCGCCACGAGATCCTGGTCGCTCAGCCGGGGCGAGTGGATGAGAACAGGGCGCGCCACGGTGATGTCGTCGAGGGCGAGCTGGTGGACGACGCCGTTCGGCGCGTTCGGGACCGGCGCCAGCCGCTCCGCCAGCTCGATACGGGCCCGCAGTTCGATGGCCCGCGACAATCGTCCGATCACGACGTCGAAGACACCGACCTGCTCCTCGTCCATGTCCACGGCCGTGGCGAGGAACAGATCCGTCAACCGCGCCAGGATATCGGCGCGCTCGCTGCCAGAGCCGCGCAGCATCGTCGATTCCAGGTCTCGCAGCAGCGTGGCGACCGCACTCATCCCGTGTCCTCGCACAGCGTTTAGCGGGAGGGTGGCAGGCAAGGATGACCAACGGGTTAGCGGAATTGGCAAAAATCGGCACCGCTCCGCCTGCCTGCGGCTGCGCTTGCATCTTGGCGCGGAGCGGACTACATAGCGCCCAACAGCTCTGGTATCGGTTACGGCCGATGATCAAGAGCGGGCCGGCCGGCCCGCTCTTTTTTATTGGCCGCAACCCCGGAGGCACAGGGACGGTCCGGGCCGTGAATCAACCGATGAACGAACCGACAGGCGAACCGGCTGCAACGGCCGAAATGGAAGCACGCATCGTCGTGGAGAGCGGTGTTGCGGCGCGCGTGGCTGCGATTATCGAGCCGGCGATCGTTGATCTCGGCTATCGGCTGGTGCGCGTGCGCGTCACTGGCCAGAACGGCTGCACCGTGCAGATCATGGCCGAGCGGCCCGATGGCTCGATGACCGTCGAGGGCTGTGAGGAGATCAGCCAAGCCGTCTCGCCCGTCCTTGATGTCGAGGATCCGATCCAGGCCGCCTATTACCTCGAGGTGTCTTCGCCGGGCATCGACCGCCCGCTCGTGCGCGCCAGCGATTTCGAGCGCTGGGCCGGGCACCTCGCCAAGATCGAGATGAGCGAGCCGGTACATGGTCGCAAGCGTTTCCGTGGCATCCTGCGAGGGGTCGCCGGCAAGGATGCTCTGTTGGCGCGCGACGACGCCAAGAGCGACGAGGAGCGCGATGTCGCCGTTCCGATGGCGCTGATCGCCGAGGCGCGCCTCGTGCTGACCGATGCGCTGGTCACCGAATCGCTGCGTCGTGGCAAGTCGGGCCTGCCCCCCGAGATGCCGGCGGCCGACGAGATCGCGAGCCCCAAGAAGGGCCGCGGAAAATCGCTGGGGCCGCGCCCGGGCAAGAAGAGCGGACCGGCTCCGCGCGAAACAGATACGGAAGAGGAGTGAGCGCCATGGTGGTCGCCGCCAACAGGCTCGAATGGCTGCAGATCGCGGACGCCGTCGCCCGCGAGAAATCGATCGACCGGCAGATCGTGCTCGACGCGATGGAGGACGCCATCGCCCGCGCCGCCCGCTCGCGCTACGGCGCCGAGACGGACGTCCATGCCGAGATCAACACCAAGACCGGTGAATTGCGCCTGGCGCGCCATCTCCAGGTCGTCGACACCGTCGAGAACCCGGCGATCGAGATCACCGTCGACGAGGCCAAGCGCCATAATCCTGCTGCGCAGGTCGGCGACGTCATTGCCGATCCGCTGCCGCCCTTCGATTTCGGCCGCATCGCCGCCCAGTCGGCCAAGCAGGTCATCGTCCAGAAGGTGCGCGAGGCCGAGCGCGATCGCCAGTACGACGAGTACAAGGATCGCATCGGCGAGATCGTCAACGGCGCGGTCAAGCGCGTCGAATACGGGAATGTCTTCGTCGATCTCGGCCGTGGCGAGGCGATCATCCGCCGCGACGAGATGATCCCGCGCGAGACCTTCAAGGTCGGCGACCGGGCCCGCGCCTATGTCTACGACGTGCGCCGCGAACCGCGCGGTCCGCAGATCTTCCTGTCGCGCACCCATCCGCAGTTCATGGCCAAGCTCTTCGGGCAGGAAGTGCCGGAGATCTATGACGGGATTGTTGAAGTCAAAGCGGTCGCCCGCGATCCGGGCTCGCGCGCCAAGATCGCCGTGATCAGCCGCGATTCCTCGATCGATCCGGTCGGCGCCTGCGTCGGTATGCGCGGTTCGCGCGTCCAGGCCGTGGTCGGCGAGCTCCAGGGCGAGAAGATCGATATCATCCCGTGGTCGCCCGATGTCGCGACCTTTGTCGTCAACGCGCTGCAGCCGGCTGAAGTCGCCAAGGTCGTGCTCGACGAGGAGGCCGACAAGATCGAGGTCGTGGTTCCCGACGAGCAGCTCTCGCTCGCCATCGGCCGCCGTGGCCAGAACGTGCGTCTTGCCTCGCAGCTCACCGGCTGGGACATCGACATCCTGACCGAGCAGGAAGAGTCGGAGCGCCGCCAGAAGGAGTTCGTGCAGCGCACCGACCTGTTCATGAACGCGCTGAACGTCGACGAGACGGTTGGTCAGCTCCTGGCGTCTGAAGGCTTCCGCAATGTCGAGGAGGTCGCTTACGTCGACCTCGCCGAGCTCGCCTCGATCGAAGGCTTCGACGAAGATACTGCGACCGAAATCCAGAACCGGGCGCAGGAGCATCTCGCGGCCGTCGAGGCGGAGCTCGACGAGAAGCGCCGGGCTCTCGGTGTCGAGGATGCCTTGCGCGAGGTCGAAGGCGTCACCACTTCGATGATGGTCGCCCTCGGCGAGAACGATGTGAAAACCGTCGAGGATCTTGCCGGCTGCGCCACGGACGACCTGGTCGGCTGGACCGAGCGTAAGGACGGCGAGGCGACCCGCCACGCCGGTTATCTCGACGGCTTCGATCTGTCGCGTCAGGATGCCGAGGCGCTGATCATGTCGGCTCGCGTCCATGCGGGCTGGATCGAAGCGCCTGCCGAGGAGCCTGAAGCCGAGGCCGGCGAGGAGGCCGAGGCCTGAGCGGAGCGCCCGCGATGAAGGCGGCGGCGCAGAAGGATGGATCGGAGCGCAGCTGCGTCGTCACCCGTACGGTGAAGGCGCCCGACGATCTGATCCGCTTCGTCGCCGGGCCTGACGGCGTTCTGGTGCCGGACCTCAGGCGCAAATTGCCGGGGCGCGGTGTCTGGGCGAGCCTGAGCCGCAGGACCGTCGCCGAGGCGATCAGGCGCAAGGCGTTCGAGCGTTCGCTCAAGACGAAGGTCGCGGTTCCGCCGGACCTTCCGGAGATGATCGACGCGCTGATGCTGCGCGATGCGCTTCAGGCGCTGTCGATGGCGAACAAGGCGGGGCTGGTCACGGCCGGCTTCGCCAAGGTCGAGGCGCTGATCGAAACCGGGCGCTGCCGCGCGGTGATCGCGGCGAGCGACGGGGCCGAGGATGGTAAGCGCAAGATCGGCCAGGCCATGCGGCGAGCCGAGGCGCTGCGCGAGAGCGAAGGCCTCAAGGCCCGCGAGATGCCCGTCGTCGCGATTTTCGCGGCGGCGGATTTGGAATTGGCGTTGGGGCGGGCACATGTGATACATGCCGCGCTTGCTCCGGGACCGGCGGCCGAGGGTGTACTCTCCCGCTGGCGTCGGCTCGTCCGTTACCGGACGGACGATACCGCCGCATCCGACCAGAACGAACCCGAAGTTACGACCGAACCGGCAGGACCGAACGCGGAATGACCGATACCAAGACCCCGGGCGACAAGACACTGACCGTGAACCCGCCCAAGACCCTGTCGCTGAAGCGGCCTGTCGAGCAGAGCACTGTTCGACAGAGCTTCTCGCATGGGCGCACGAAGCAGGTGGTCGTGGAGGTCAAGCGCCGCGTCCCCGGGCATGAGGGCAGCAAGGAGCCCGTCGCGCCGCGGCCGCCGCAGGCGCCGGCCCAGCCGGCTCCTCGCCCCGCCGCACCGGCTCCCGCTCCGCAGCGCCCGGCAGGCAGCATGCTGCTTCGCACCCTCTCCGACGAGGAGAAGGATGCCCGCCAGCGCGCGCTCGCCGAGGCTCGCAGCTCCGAGGCCGAGGCACGTCGCGCCGCGGAGGACGAGGCGCGACAGCGTGCGCAGGCTGCAGAGCGTGAGCGCCAGGAACGCGAAGCAGCCGCAGCCCGCCAGCGCCAGGAGGAGGAGCGCCGTCGTCACGAGGATGAGCAGAAGCGCCGCGCCGAGAGTGCCCTGCGCCAGCGTGAGGAACAGGCGACCCGTCCGGCTGCGCCGCCACCGGCCCAGCCGCGTGAACCTGCCCCGTCGCCGGTCCAGGCTCAGACCCCGGCTCCGCAGCCAACGCAGTATTATGGCCGCCCTGCCCCGTCGGGCCCGCGTGAGTTCACGCCGCGTGCGCCGGGCGGCGGCCGTGACGTCGGTTCGCGTCCGCCGCGGCTGGATTCGCGCCCGCCGCGTTCCGACTCGCCACGCCCGCCTCGTATTGACTCCTCGGCTCCGGCAGAGCCGGCCGTCGCCCGGCCGACCCGGCAGGCTCCCCCGTCTTCCGGAGCGCCGCGCAATCGTTCCGACGGTGATGTCGATGTCCGGGCTGCCTTCCGTCGCGCTGGCGTCGGCGCTGGTGCCGGCCGCGGGCCCGCTCCGGCGGCGCCCAAGACGCCGAAGACCACCAA
>JARYGW010000234.1:0-9550 GCA_033792295.1 Allobosea sp. | reverse complement strand
CGCGCGAGACCACGACCTGCGATTTCAGATCGACGATCGGCTGGTAGAACAGCTCGAGCGAGCCGTCGATGCAGGCCTTGCGCAGATCGACCTCGATCTCGTGCCGCTGGGTCATCTCCTCGGCCATGGCCGGATTGAAGAACATCAGCGTATTGCGGCCGGCGGATTTGGCCTTGTAGAGCGCGGTGTCGGCATGGCGCAGCAGATCGGCCGGGGACGAGCCGTCGCTGGGAGCCATCGCGATGCCGATGCTGGCCGTGACGTAGACGGTCTTGCCGTCGACGTCGAAGGCGCGCGTCATGCTGTCGATCATGCGCTGGGCGATCGCCGTGACGATCGTATGGTCGGCGGAAGGCAGGATCAGCAGGAACTCGTCGCCGCCGAAGCGCGCCAGCATGTCGTTGCTGCGCGTGGCATTGCGTAGCCGGCTGGCCGTCTCCATCAGCACCTGGTCGCCGATATCGTGTCCCAGGCTGTCATTGACCTGCTTGAAGCCGTCGAGATCGACATAGAGCAGCGCAAAGGCTTCGCCGGTCCGCTCGAGCCGCGCGAAGGCCTCGTCGATGTGCCGGTTGTATTCGAAGCGGTTCGCCAGCCCCGTCAGCTCGTCGAAGCGCGCCATCTGCTCGATGCGGGCTTCCGTCCGCTTCCGCTCGGTCGCATCCTCGGTCAGCATCAGGATGCCGCCTTCGGCCGCGGGGGCGAAGGTCACGACGAGCACGAGCCCGCCCCGGGTGACGACCTCCTGGCTCGCCGCCTGCTGCATCGACTGCACCGACACCAGCGCCGAGCGAATGTCGCGGAGCTGTTCCGAGCTGATGACCTGCCGCTCGACGAGGAAGCGTGCGATCGCCGTCAGCGGTGTACCGGGGAGCGCCAGGGTCTCGGGCAAGCCGTAGAGCGCGCTGTGCGCGGCGTTGCTGACCGCGAGCTTGAGGTTGCGGTCGAACATTGCCAACCCGTCGATCATCGTGTTGAGCGCGGCATCGAGCGTCAGGTTCTGCGAATGCAGGGCGGTGGCGAGTTCCTTCGATTGCTTGGTCGCATCGCTCAGGGCGAGCAGGTTGCGATGCAGCGAATTGGTGATCGCGATATTCGCTGCCACGTACAGGAAGGCGAAGTAGCCGATATATTTGTAATAGGGATTGTTGGCTGCGATCAGGCCGATCGCCATCGGGATGCAGAAGGTCAGAAGCTGCACTGCGACGAATTTCGGTCGTCCCGCATTGCGCGCGACATAGCCCGAGGCGAGCGCGATGGTCGAAGAGACCGAGGTGATATGCGCGGCCGCATCGTCGGTTTGCGCCAGCGCGACATAGCAGCTGTAGCCGAGCACGGCGCTGAAGGCGGTTGCGCCGAGGAAATAATCCCGGTCCCAGCGGCGCGTCTCGGCATAGCTGTCATGCGCATGGTTGCGGCGCCGATAGGCGATAAGGGTGACCAGACGAAGCACCACGACCAGCGTTACCAGCAAGGTCAGCTGGACGAAGATGTGGAGCCCGGTCGAAACCCAGCACAGGAACGGGGTCAGGATGCCGGCGATGCCGCCGGGAATGATGGAGGCGGGCGAAGAGAACAGCGAGTTGACCAGCAGGGTGTAGCCGGTCAGGTCGAAGTCATCGCCCCGCTTGCGCGCCCCCGTGGCCATCAAACGCTGGAAAGCGTCTGCCATTCACTCCTGCCTTTGCCGTTTCGGGCGGCTCGATGCGTGAGGTGTCCGGACGTCTCACGTGATCTGAAGCTTTAGGCGGGGAGAAGTAAATGCTTCGTGAGATTTTGATTCAATTTTCGATCAACCAATCGAATAAACGGGCGTAGCCCGTCTTACGGATTGAGCGGCGTAACGCTTCACAGCCGGTGGTTGTTCTCAGATGGATTCCATCTGCCGCTGGTAGACGCGCGCCAGCATCCGATCCTGCGTCTGCGCGATACGCTGCAGTTTGGAGATGGCGCTCGGGCTGAGACGCAGCATGCAATCGGTCCAGATCTGGCCCAGATGCGACAGCTCCTCGCGCAGATCGCCGGCGCGGCGATTGAAGGCGGTGAAGAGGGCCGTCTTGGCGGCGTGGATCGGCAGGGAATCGGCACAATACTTCCGGATCCAGGCCTCGCCGGTTCCTGTCGGCACCACGGCCTCGAGCCCTCCGGCCTCCATGAAGGCCTGGGCGCTCATCTCCTCGCCGGACAGGAGCAGGGTCTCGGCCGCGCGGGGCCCCATCCGCCGCGACAGGATCGCGACCGCCGTGATCGGGAAGTGGTTGAACTTGATTTCCGGATAGACGAACGACGCCTGCTCTTCGGCGATCATCACATTGCATGAGCGCGGCGCGTCGATGCCGCCACCGATCGCCTTGGCATGGATGGTCGACAGCGTCACCACGAGCCCGTTCAGGCCGCCGGTGTTCCAGATCGCCCCCTCGGCCGAGAGGCGGGCATATTCGGCGAGCGCCGCACGATCATTCTTCGCCAGGCAGTCCAGGTAGAAATCGAGATCGCCGCCCAGCGTGAAGAACGGGCCGGTTCCGCGGAAGGCGAGGAAGCGCACCGGTGCACGGTGATATTGGTCGGGCGCCCCCCAGAGGGCGAAGATCGCGCTCTGGATCTTCACCAGGCTGTCGAGCAGCTGCAGCGTGAAGACCGGCTTGAGCTCGGGACGGATCGTCACCCAGAGCGTCTTGATCGCCGATTCATAGGCGATCTCCACCTCCGGCAGGAAACCTGCCTTGTAGCGGATGGCGTCGATCACCTCGCAGCTTTCGAGGAGAGCCGGACCGGCACGGTCTTCATTGATTGTGAATGACTCGAACATGACGCCACCTCTGCAGCATGAACACCGGCAGCGTAAACGAGCTTAACAAACTGTAAACGCATTCCACCGGAAATGGTTAATTTTATTAATATTTTACGATTACCTATGGTAAGATTCTGCGCTGGCTGCGCGGCGGTGGCGCACGCAGGGCAAGATTTGCGCCTCGGCAGAAAGATTGAGGTGCCGCAATAAAATTGCGCATATCTGGATATTATCGGGGAAATATGTCGCCGAAAGCGCGCGCGACCGAACCCTGAGGCGCCGGCCTGCTGCGAGGCCAGGCGGTTGTCACAGAACGGCACGACGGCCTGCCCTGATGCGAGACGGCACCGTCCCGAGCCTCGGCTCACCGTCCTGCTTGTCCACGGACGGCTGTACGGCTAACCATGTCGCCGCGAATTCGCCGCGTTCCCGCGTTCAAACATCGAAGCCGAGTTGATGCCGTGACTCGCCAGACTGCCGACGACGAGAAGCAGGCGCGCCTTGCCGCCGCTCTGCGCGAGAACCTGAAACGCCGCAAGGCTCAGGCTCAGGCTCGTGCTCGTCGTGCGGAAGAGGCGCATGAGCATGAACCGGCGCCGCCAGCTCAGGCCGAGATCCCCCGGACCTGATTCTCCTTATTCTCACGCGCCGCGGGCCCTTGAATCCGCTGGCCGAGCAGGACCTGACGATGGACAAGATCCGCATCACTGGCGGCCAGCGCCTCAATGGCGCGATTCCGATTTCCGGCGCCAAGAACGCCGCCTTGCCGCTCATGATCGCGAGCTTGCTGACGGACGAGACGCTGACGCTGACCAACGTCCCGCGTTTGTCGGACGTAACGGCCCTTTCGCGCATCCTGTCCAATCACGGCGTCGACCGGACCGTCGCCGGGAAGCGTATCGGCCAGTCGGCCGAGACCGGCCAGACCATCTCGCTGACGGCGCGGCAGATCGTCGACACCTGCGCGCCCTATGAGTTGGTCTCGACCATGCGTGCCAGCTTCTGGGTCATCGCGCCGATCCTGGCTCGCATGGGCGAGGCCAAGGTCTCGCTGCCGGGCGGCTGCGCCATCGGTACGCGCCCGGTCGACCTGCTGCTGATGGCTCTGGAGAAGCTCGGCGCCGAGATCGAGATCGAGAACGGCTATGCGCTGGCCCGCGCGCCGAAGGGCCTCAAGGGCGGCGAGATCGTTTTCCCGAAGGTGACGGTCGGCGGCACGCACACTGCGCTGATGGCCGCCGTCCTCGCCGAAGGCACGACCGTGATCGAGAACGCGGCGCGCGAGCCCGAGGTCACCGATCTTGCGGCCTGCCTCGTCAAGATGGGCGCCAAGATCGAGGGCGCCGGCACCTCCCGCATCGTCGTGACCGGTGTCTCGCGCCTCGGCGGAGCCCACCATGCGGTCCTGCCGGACCGGATCGAGACCGGCACCTATGCCATGGCCGTGGCCATGACCGGCGGCGATGTCGTGCTGGAAGGCGCGCGCCCCGAACTGCTGCAATCGGCGCTCGACGTGCTGGTCAAGGCCGGCGTCGAGATCATTACGACGAATGAGGGTATCCGCGTACGCCGCAACGGCCACGGCATCGAGGCGGTCGATGTCGACACCGACCCGTTCCCCGGCTTCCCGACCGATCTGCAGGCGCAGTTCATGGCCCTGATGACCAAGGCCAAGGGCACTTCGCGTATCCGCGAGACCATCTTCGAGAACCGCTTCATGCATGTGCAGGAGCTCGCCCGGCTCGGCGCCAAGATCCACCTCGACGGCGACGTCGCTCATGTCGACGGCGTCCAGAAGCTCACTGGCGCGCCGGTGATGGCGACGGATCTGCGCGCTTCCGTCTCGCTCGTGATCGGCGGCCTCGCCGCCGAAGGGGACACCACGATCAACCGCGTCTATCACCTCGATCGCGGTTTCGAGGCGCTCGAAGCCAAGCTCGGGCGCTGCGGCGCCGTCGTTGAACGCATCAGCAGCTGAGTCTCAGCGGTTGATTTTCTCCGAGCGGCTCGTCAGAACGATGTCATGTCTGACGACGCCGCCGAACCGCTGAAGCTCGTCGCGCTTGATGCCGACGACCTCGCCATTGTCTCCGCCCATCTTCAGGATGCGGTGCTGAAGGCAGCCGATATCGTCTATCTGCCGGCCGAGAAGCGTTTCGCCCTCGCGGTACGCCGTTTCGACTGGGAAGGTGCAGTGCACGGCCAGCGCCGCCGGCGGCTGGCAGCCCTGCATTTCGACCGCGTGCTCAGTGTCCGCAGCGCCAAGCTCGACAAGAACGATGCCGGCAAGGTTCTGAACCTGCTGGCGATCACCTTCGAGCAGAACGACGAGCCTGCAGGTGACGTGACGCTGCATTTCTCGGAAGGCGCCGCGATCCGGCTCTCCGTCGAATGCGTTGAGGCCCAGATGAAGGACCTCGGCCCGGTCTGGGAAGCCGTGGCGACGCCCGGCCATCCCGACGCCTGACCTAACTCTCTCGCGATCATTGCCGGGGACCAGCGATGCCGATCAGGCTCGACGACAGGGATGCACGCTTTGCCGAGGGCTTCGCGGCCCTGCTGTCCGCCAAGCGCGAGGTTTCGGAGGAGGTCGATCGCGTCGCCGCCGACATCATCGCGGAGGTGCGCCGGAAGGGCGATGAAGCGCTGATCGCCTATACCAGTCGTTTCGACAGGCTCGACCTGACGCCCGCGACGTTGCGGGTCAGCGAGGCCGAGATCGACGCAGCGGTCGCTGCCTGTTCGCCCGACCTGCTGACAGCGCTGGAGACGGCGCGCGGGCGCATCGAGACCTATCACCGCCGTCAGAAGCCCGAGGATTCCTGGGTGAAGGACGAGGCCGGCGTCGAGAGCGGCTGGCGTTGGAGCGCCGTCGAGGCGGTCGGCCTCTATGTGCCGGGCGGTACGGCGAGCTATCCCTCCTCGGTACTGATGAACGCGATTCCAGCCAAGGTCGCCGGTGTGCCGCGCATCGTCATGGTCGCGCCGACGCCGCGCGGTGAGACCAACCCGCTCGTGCTCGCGGCGGCCCGGCTCGCCGGCGTCGACGAGGTTTATCGCATCGGCGGGGCCCAGGCCGTGGCGGCGCTGGCTTATGGCACGGACAGCATCGCACCTGTCGCCAAGATCGTCGGCCCGGGCAATGCCTATGTCGCCGCCGCCAAGCGTCGTGTCTTCGGGCAGGTCGGCATCGACATGATCGCCGGCCCTTCCGAAGTGCTGGTCATTGCCGACTCCACCGCCAATCCCGACTGGATCGCGGCGGACCTGCTGGCCCAGGCCGAGCACGACGTCTCGGCCCAGTCGATTCTGATGACCGACGATGCGGCGCTCGCAGCCGAAGTCGAGAAGGCGGTCGCAAGCCAGCTCGCGACGCTGCCGCGTGCCGCGATCGCCGGGAAGAGCTGGCAGGACTTCGGTGCGATCCTGCTGGTCGCCGATCTGGAAGCCGCCGTGCCGCTGGTCGACCGGATCGCCCCGGAGCATCTCGAGATCGTCACCGCGGAGCCGGAGCGTCTTGCCGGTCTCATCCGCAATGCCGGGGCGATCTTTCTTGGCGGCCATACGCCGGAGGCGATCGGCGACTATGTCGGCGGTCCGAACCATGTGCTGCCGACGGCTCGCTCGGCGCGCTTCTCCTCGGGCCTTGGCGTCGGCGATTTCATGAAGCGGACCTCGCTTCTGAAATGCGGGCCGGAAGGGCTGCGCCGGCTTGCGCCGGCCGCTACGCAATTGGCCGAAGCGGAGGGCTTGCAGGCGCACGGCCGTTCCGTGACGATCAGGTTGAATCTCTGAGCGCCGCCGGGCAGGGCGTCGCTGCGACAGGAGGAGCGATGCCGGCCGACCCGTCTTCGGAAAACCAGTGCCTCGTCGGCGTGACCCTTGACGAATCCTCGTTGGGGCGCGGTTCGCCCGATCAGGAGCACGAGCGCGCCATCGCGATCTACGATCTGATCGAGCGCAACCGCTTCGCCGTGTCTGGCCATGAGGGCGGGCCGTATCACGCCCATCTCGCGCTGGTCGAGCGTCGCCTCGTCTTCGACATCAAGGAGTCGGATGGCGCGCCGGTCGTCACCCATCATCTCTCGCTCAGCCCGTTCCGGCGCATCGTCAAGGATTACGAGCTGATCTGCGAGAGCTACTACGCTGCGATCCGCACGCAGACGCCGGAGCAGATCGAGGCGATCGACATGGGCCGCCGCGGTCTGCACGATGAGGCGGCGGGCATTCTGGTCGACCGGCTGGCGAACAAGGTCGAGATCGACTTCGATACGGCCCGGCGCTTGTTCACGCTGATCTACGCGCTGCACTGGAAGGGCTGACCCGTTTGGAGCCGGCCCTGCCGCGGAAGGTCCAGAGCGTGCTCTTCATGTGCGCGATGAATGCCGTGCGCTCGCCCATGGCGGAGGCGCTGGCCAAGCACTTCTTCGGCAAGTCGATCTATGTCCAGTCGGCCGGCGCCCGCAAGGGCGAGGTCGACGGTTTCACCTTCGAGGTTCTCGACGAGATCGGCATCGATCTCAGCCGCCACAAGCCGAAATCGATCGAGGAGCTGGAGGAGTGGGAGGGGCTGAATTTCGACCTCATCATCTCGCTCTCGCCCGAGGCGCACCACAAGGCCCTGGAACTGACCCGCACGCTGGCGACGGAGGTCGAATACTGGCCGACCATGGACCCTACGCTTGTCCAGGGCTCGCGCGAGCAGAGGCTCGATGCCTATCGCGACGTGCGTGACGGCCTGATCCGGCGCATCAAGGCGAGGCTCAACGGCTGACAGTCTTCAACCTGCAGGCGCGGCCCCGCCGGAGCGCACACAGCTCTTGTCAGGCCCGGCGGAAATAGCAACCAAAGATTGTATTTATGTGTTTATAAACTCCTGATGCGTGCATGTCGCTGCTGGCGTTCTGCCTGAGTGGAACTTGCCGGGTTAAATAAAATTTTACGCTGCTGTCATTCGTAAACCATGTATTCCTCTCCGGACGCTCCACTTGCTGCCTGCCGACTCCTTCGCGGAGCCCTCTCTAGACAAGCGCAGGCGAGGGAGCACAGCTGCTGTAGTGGGGCTGGTCACCATGCTGGCCCTGCTCGTCGGGGCGGGGGCCCTTGCGAGCCTCCCGCAGGCTGCGGCGGGAGATGAGCCGGTCGCCATCGATCAGCTATCCGCAGCCAGCACCGAGCTTGCCGCTTCGATCGCGGAAATCGGCCGCAATGCCAGCCAGTCTGCCAATGGGTCCAAATCCACCACTGAACTGGCCCGGCAGGCCAGCCGCGAGATCGAGGAACTGACCGAACGTAGCGAGGATGTCGGCGCGGTGGTCGAGATCATCCGCGGCATCGCGGCCCAGACCAGCATGCTGGCGCTGAACGCGACGATCGAGGCGGCCCGGGCCGGTGAGATGGGGCGTGGCTTTGCCGTGGTGGCGAGCGAGGTCAAGACGCTCTCTGCCCAGACGGCCAAGGCGACCGATGAGGTTTCAGCCCATATCGGCGCGATGCAGCAGGCGACGCAGAGCTCGCTCCGGGCGATCCGTGAGATCGTTGAGGCCATAGGCGAGGTCGAGCGCGTCGCGAATGCGATCGCAGTCTCGGTGGACGAGCAGAGCCGTGCGATCTCCGAAATCGCCTATCAGGTACGACTGTCCTTCGAAGGAGCGCAACGTAGTGCCGACATGGCCGGCGGCTTCGAGACCATGACCGTCGAGACGCATGGCGCGGCCGAAAAGTTGCAGGAAACGGCTGCCGCCCTCGCGCAGCAGGCCCAGAGCATCCGGCAGGACGTCGCGCTGTTCTGCGGCAACGTCGCGGCCGCCTGAGCTACCAGTGCTGTCCCGGCCCGACGGGGCCGATGCCGAGCCAGATTCCGAGGCTCGCGGCGATGTCGGCGAAGCTCTCGCGTCGGCCAAGTGGTGCCGAGCCGATGCCGGGACCGAAGGCGAGGATCGGCACGTGCTCGCGGGTGTGGTCGGTGCCGCGCCAGGTCGGATCGTTGCCGTGGTCGGCGGTGATGACGGCGATATCGCCGGGTTTCAACGCCGCCTCGATGCGTGGCAGCAGCCGGTCGAAGGCTTCGAGCGCCGCGGCATAGCCCGGCACGTCGCGGCGATGGCCATACTCGGTGTCGAAATCGACGAGGTTGACGAAGCAGAAGCCGCTGTCGGGTAATCCGTCCCAGGCTTCGAGCGCAGCCTCCATCATCGCATGGTTGCCGAAGGGCTTGATCTCGACGCCGGTGGCGCGATGGGCGAAGATGTCGCCGATCTTGCCGACGGTCACGACCGGCCGCGCCAGCGCGACAAGCCGGTCGAGGATCGTCTCCTGCGGCGGCGGGATGGAGAAGTCCTTGCGGTTGCCGGTGCGGGTAAAACCGTCTTCCGGCGAGCCGACGAAGGGCCGGGCGATGACGCGGCCGATCCTGAGCGGGTCGACCAGCCCACGCACCGTCTTGCAGAGCGCATAGAGCCGGTCGAGTCCGAAATGCTCTTCATGCGCCGCGATCTGCAGCACGGAATCGACCGAAGTGTAGCAGATCGGCTTGCCGGTCCGGATGTGTTCGGCGCCGAGTTCCTCGATGATCGCCACGCCCGAGGCGTGCTTGTTGCCGAGGATGCCGGGCAGGGCGCCTTCCTTGACGATGCCGGCGACGAGTTCCGGCGGGAAGGAGTTCTCCAGCGCCGTGAAATAGCCCCAGCGGAAATTCACCGGGCAGCCGGCGATCTCCCAATGGCCGGAGGGGGTGTCCTTGCCCTGGCTGGCCTCGAC
>JARYGW010000233.1:0-9562 GCA_033792295.1 Allobosea sp. | reverse complement strand
GGGCGTGAGCGGCGGCAGCGGCTCACCCGGCTCCGGAAGCACGGGCGGCTCCACAGGCGGAACGACGGTCACCAACCCGACGACGAACCCGCCAGTCGTCGTCAACCCGCCGACCACGACCGATCCGACGACACCGACCACTCCCACAACGCCGGCAAAAGACACGACCAGGCCGACAGTGCAGTGGGTCGCGGCCAATGGCACCAACACCACGAATGGCACCGGCACCGTTCACGTCGGCGACACCGTGTACCTGACGCTCAAGTTGAGCGAGGCGGTCACCGTCAGCGGCACGCCGACCTTGTCGCTCAACGACAAAGGCACCGCCAGCTATGTGAGCGGCACGGGCACCGACGTCTTGCAGTTCGAGTACAAGGTCGCCGCCGGCCAGAACACCGCCGATCTGGCGATCAAGACCTACAATCTGTCCGGCGTGAAGGACCTGGCCGGCAACGCACTCGACCTGTCGAGCGCGCCGTATCAGCCCGCGGGAACGCTGGCCGTGGACACCAAGACCAACACCACGGCGCCGCAGGTGCAGTGGATCGCAGCCACCGGCTCCAAGCTCCAGAACGGAAACGGCACGGTCAGCGCCGGCGACACCGTCCGGCTGTCGGTCAACTTCAACGACGTGATGACCGTCAACGGTACGCCGAGCCTGTCGCTGAACAGCAAGGGCACCGCCAAATATGTCGGCGGTTCCGGCACCAACACCTTGCAGTTCGACTACAAGGTGGCGGCCGGTGAGACGGCCGCCGACCTCGAGGTCTCCGGGTATAACCTGACCGGCGTCAAGGATCGGGCGGGCAATGCCGTCAATGTCGACGGCGCACCGCATCAGCCCGGCGGCGTGCTGGCCGTCGGCAGCACGACGCCTAAGGATGCCTTTGCACCCCAGGTGCAATGGATCTCCACCTCCGGGTCGGGCATCCATAACGGGCATGGCACCGTCGGCACCGGAGATACCGTCTGGCTCTCCGTCAACTTCAAGGACGCCATGACCGTTGACGGCAAGCCGACCCTGTCGCTGAACAGCAACGGCACCGCCAACTACGTCAGCGGTTCCGGCACCAACACCCTGCAGTTCAAATATGTGGTGGGAGCCGGCGAGAAGGCCGCCGACCTTGAGGTCTCCGGATACAATCTGAATGGCGTCACGGACGGTGCGGGCCGGTCTGTCAATGTCGACGGCGCGCCACATCAGCCGGGAGGCGTCCTGGCCATCGATGCCGGCAGCCGAAGCGGCGCGACGGACTTCTCCTTCGGGAACCGTCGGACGGTCGGCTATCCCGGCTTCCAGGAAAGCGGAGCGAGCCTGACGCCGTCCACCAGCACGGCGATGTCCAGGCTCGCCTTGCTCGACCAGTACGCGGCATCGAGTTTCGCTACCCCCGCATCGACCTCCACCGGGGCGGCGCAAGGATGGTGGAACAACTCCGCCCAGACGCTCGCGAAGCCACAGGCCTGAAGGCGCGACAGGCCGAGCCGGCCCCACGCCGAACTCGGCCTGTCTGCATCGCTGCGAAACCGGGGCGTTCGACGCTCTCTAGGCCGTGCGCGTGGGGGTTCCCCACGCGCATGTCTTCCACATCATAAATCCGGGGCCACGACGGTTGGAAAATCCCGATAACGATACCCATCCCATCACTGACGACGGTCTGATCGCGCTGCTGTTCATCTTGCGCGGTCTGGGCGTGAGCGTCCTCCCTGAACAGGTCCAGCATCAATTTCCCGGCCGCCCCATCGGAGTCACGGAAATGATCCGCTGTGCCAGGGGCCTCGGCCTCAAGGCACGCTCGATCACGACAAGCTGGGAGCGGCTGGCCAACACGCCGCTTCCGGTGATCGCCGCAAGGCGCGATGGCGGCTTCCTGGTGCTGGGGCGCTGCGGCGAGGACAGAATCCTCGTCCAGGCGCCGAACGCGCCGCGGCCGAGCATGATGACGCGCGCCGAGCTGGAAGCGATCTGGGACGGTCGGCTCGTCCTGATGACGAAGCGCGCGACGCTGACCGATCTCGCCCGCCGTTTCGACATCACCTGGTTCATGGGCGCCATCCACAAATATCGCTGGCTGCTCACCGAAGTTCTGGTGGCATCCTTCTTCCTCCAGCTTTTCGGCCTGATCTCGCCGCTCTTCTTCCAGGTCGTCATCGACAAGGTGCTCGTGCATCGCAGCATGAGCACGCTCGACGTCCTGGCCATCGGTCTGGTGGCGATCGCCCTGTTCGAGGTCGTTCTCGGCGCGCTCAGAACCTATCTGTTCTCACACACCACGAACCGGATCGACGTCGAGCTCGGCGCGCGCCTGTTCCGCCACCTGCTGGCGCTGCCGATCGGCTATTTCCAGGCGCGCCGCGTCGGCGATTCCGTAGCCCGCGTGCGCGAACTCGAGAATATCCGCAACTTCCTGACGAGCTCGGGGCTGACGCTCGTCATCGACCTGTTCTTCACGCTCGTGTTCGTCGCGGCGCTGTTCTTCTATTCGCCGACACTCACCTGGATCGTCCTCGCTTCGCTGCCGCTCTATATCGGCATCTCCGCAGGCGTGACGCCGCTGTTTCGTCGTTACCTCGACGACAAATTCGCCCGCGGTGCGGAAAACCAGGCCTTCCTGGTCGAGAGCGTGACCGCGGTCGAGACGCTCAAGGCCATGGCGATCGAGCCCCAGATGCAGCAGCGCTGGGAAGAGCAGCTCGCCGCCTATGTCGCGGCGAGCTTCCGGGTGCTGAACCTCGGCAATGTCGCAAGCCAGGCCGTCCAGCTCATCAGCAAGCTGGTGACGGCGGCGATCCTCTATGTCGGCGCCAAGCTGGTGATCGCCGGGGACCTTTCGGTGGGGGAGCTCGTCGCCTTCAACCTGCTGGCCGGCCGGGTCAGCGGTCCCGTGCTGCGGCTGGCGCAGATCTGGCAGGATTTCCATCAGACGCGACTCTCGATCGCCCGCCTCGGCGATATCCTCAACACCACGCCCGAGCCGGCCTACAACCCCAACCGGACGGCGCTTCCGGCGATCCGCGGCGACATCAGCTTCGAGCATGTCACGTTCCGGTATCGGATCGACGGCCCGGAGATCCTGCACAACGTCAACCTGACCATTCCGGCCGGGCAGATGATCGGCATCGTCGGTCCGTCCGGCTCCGGCAAGAGCACCCTGGCCAAGCTCGCCCAGCGGCTCTACGTGCCGGAAACCGGCCGGGTCCTCGTCGACGGCGTGGACGTCGCCCAGATCGACCCCTCCTGGCTGCGCCGCCAGATCGGCGTCGTCCTGCAGGACAACATCCTGTTCAACCGCTCGATCCGCGACAACATCGCCCTGGCCGACCCCGCCCTTCCGGCGGACAGGGTGATCGAGGCCGCGAAGCTGGCGGGCGCGCATGAGTTCATCCTCAAGCTGCCCGAGGGCTACGACACGATCGTCGGCGAGCGCGGCGGCAGCCTGTCGGGCGGTCAGCGGCAGCGCATCGCCATCGCCCGCGCGCTGGCAACCGACCCCCGCATCCTGATCTTCGACGAGGCGACGAGCGCGCTCGACTACGAGAGCGAGCACATCATCCAGCAGAACATGGCGCAGATCGCGCGGTCCCGCACCGTGCTCATCATCGCGCACCGTCTCTCCACCCTGCGGATGGCCGATCGCATCGTCACCATCGAGGGCGGGCGGCTGATCGAGGACGGCACGCATGAGAAGCTGATGCGGACCGGCGGCCGGTATGCCACCTTGCACCGGCTTCAGTCCGGCTTGCCGGAAAACGCAAGCCTTCCCCCGGCAGCCCATCACGGAGCGGCTCGATCCGAGTCGCGGACGCTGCCGACGCTCGCGGGGCACCAGCCCTCGGGCCACTCCTCGCTCCGCAGCCACGAGCAGCGCAGAGACGCCGTCGGATAATCGTTCTTCCATCGTATCGAGGACCATTGTGCTGCGTTGAATTCCCGAGTGGAAATCGCGGCAAGACAAACGCCATGCAAGCGTTCACAAACAATCAGTCGGGGCTTTTCGCTCTGGAAATGCTGCTGCGCCTGCGCGGCGCCACCGTCACCGCGGAAGAACTCCGCCAACAGCTCGGCGAAGGAGACATCGGTATAGCCGAAATCCTGCGCGGCGCGCGGGCCCACGGCTTCTCGGCCCGATCCCGATCGGTACGCTGGGACAAGCTCGCCGAACTGCCGCTCCCCTGCATCGCAAGGCGTCGCGACGGCAGCTTCATGCTGCTCGGCAAGGCCAATGAAGAGAAGGTTCTGGTCGTCGCGGGAAACAGCCCGCGACCGGCACTGATGACGCGGGCCGAACTCGAAGCCGAATGGGACGGCCGCGTTATCCTGCTGAAACAGGCCAAGGAGACGGCCGGACTCCTGCGCTTCGACAAGGCCGTGGCGATGCGGGCGCGTCAGGCCCTGACGACGACGGCGCGCTGGGGCGCGGACAACACCCGCGCCGCGGTATCGGGCCTTGCGACGCGCTCTCAGGCGCTCCAGCAATCCGTCATCGCCCGCTCCACCGACGAAAAGCGCCTGCGCGCGCTGGAACTGGCGTTCCTGCCGGCCGCGCTCGAGATCGTGGAGACTCCGCCCTCACCGCTCGGGCGCATCATCGGGCTGAGCATCATCTCCATCTTCGGCGCCGCGCTGGCCTGGGCCTGCATCGGCACGGTCGACATCGTCGCCGTCGCACCCGGCAGGATCGTCCCGAGTGACCGGACCAAGATGATCCAGCCCTTCGAGACCGGCGTCGTGCGTGCGATCAAGGTCCATGACGGCCAGGTCGTCAAAACCGGCGACGTGCTGATCGACCTCGATACGACGTCCGTCGATGCCGAACTCGGACACCTGCAGAGCGACCTCATGGCCGCGCGCCTCGACATCGCCAGGCTGCAGGCAGCCATTGCCGACAAGGACAACCCCATCGCGGCCTTCACGCCGCCGAACGACGCGCCGGCCGACCTGCTCCAGGTCTATCGCGGCATGCTGGCCAGCCAGAGCAGCGAACAGAAGGCCAAGCTCGCGACCATCGACAGCCAGCTCGCGCAGAAGGTCGCAGAACGCGATACGATTCAGGCTTCGGTCGACAAGCTGAAATCCACCATCGTGCCGTTGCAGCAACGCGTCGAGATCCGCGAACAGCTCTACCAGAAGGAGCTCGGCTCCAAGGTCACCTATCTGGCCGAGCTGCAGGATCTCGTCGGCCAGCGGCAGGACATCCTGGTCCAGGAGAAGCGCGGCGGCGAGACGAATGCCGCCGTCGCCGCGCTGACGGAGACGCGCGCCAAGACGGTCGCCGAATACGAACGAACCCTTTTCGACGACCTGAGCAAGGCCCGGCAGAAGGCTGCCGGCCTGCAGCGCGACATCGTCAAGACGGAGCAGCGCAAGAACCTGCAGAGGCTGACGGCCCCCGTCGACGGAATGGTGCAGCAGCTTGCGATCCACACGATCGGCGGTGTCGTCACCCCCGCACAGACTTTGCTCTACATCGTCCCGGCTGAGAGCAGGCTGGAAATCGAAGCCATGGTCTCGAACCGGGACATCGGTTTCGTCAGCGCCGGCCAGGAAGCCGCCATCAAGATCGACACCTTCAACTTCACCCGCTACGGCCTGCTTCGCGGGACCATCCTCAGCGTTTCGCAGGACGCCATCGCACGTGACAGGATCTCAGACGGCGGAAGCGAGAAAGCTTCGGGCGCCTCCACCGACAGCAGCGAGCCTCGCGGCCGGGAACTGCTCTATTCCGCACGAATTTCGCTGGATCGGACGCAGTTGGCGATCGAGGACAAGCAGGTCAATCTGTCGGCCGGCATGGCCGTGACGGCGGAAATCAAGACCGGCAGGCGCCGGATCATCAGCTACCTGCTTTCCCCGCTCGCCCGCTACCAGCACGACAGCCTGCGGGAACGCTAAAGCATTTTCGAGCGAAGTGGACACCGGTTCGCGTGAAGAAAATGCGATAAGACAAGAACCCAGAGCCGTTCCGCGATCCAGAGAATTGTGGAACGACTCTCGTTCGTCGCACGCCCTATCGGACCCGGCAACGATGATCCATCTCATTGTTATCGCGTCGGATTACTTCGAGACGTGGAATCCGCTTTTGGGTCCGATGCCATAGGCAGCGGGTCCACGAGACACGAAAAACCCGCCGGGCCGCGGCATCTCTGCTCGCGCCCGGCGGGGCATTCGTGGCTCGGTCAGAAGGACCAGCGCTTCGAACCGTTGCCCTGGCCGCCGGCCATGACCGCGCGGGTCTGGCTGTCGAAGCCGATTTCGGAGACGCTGTCGATCGACAGCAATGCCGCCAGCCGCGTGCGGGCGCGGTTGATCCTGCTCTTGATCGTCCCGGTCGTGGTCCGGCAAAGCGTGGCCGTATCCTCATAGGAGAGGCCGGCCGCACCAACCAGCATGAGCGCCTCGCGCTGATCGAATGGGATTTCCCTCAGAGCCGAGCAGAACTCCTTGTATTCCAGCTGACCTTCCTGCTCCGGCGCCGCACGCAGCGCCTCGGAATAGCAGCCATCCGCATCTTCCACCTCATGGCGGCGCCTGCGCAGATCGGAGAGATAGCAGTTCCGCAGGATCGTCGTCAGCCAGGCGCCGAGATTCGTACCGGGCCGGAACGTGTCGATCTTGCTGATCGCGCGCAGCAAAGTCTCCTGCACGAGATCATCGGACCTGTCGGCACTCCGGCTTAGCGACATCGCATAGGCACGCAATTGCGGCTCGAACGCCAGCATCTGCTGCTGAATTGAGAGCCCGCCAGCTCCCCTTGGGCCAGAAACAGCATCTCGGAAGGCCATAGTCGATCTCCCTTACTCGTAACCACGGGACGAAACGATCCACCACACGCAACAAAACTGGCCTGAGGCTTCCAACCGCGCGACTGGCGCCGCCGGATGGCTACTGCTTGACGCGAGTCGGCATCATGAGGCTGGTCTGCTCGAGCGAGCCAATGCCCAGCGAGCCCGGAAGAATGCTTCTCTGGACCCTGAGCACGTCCCCGGGCAGAATCTCGGTGTGCTCGTCAGCATCGATGGTCTGCTCCTTTCCGTCCTGCATGCGCACGACGACCAGGCTGCGGGTTTCGATCGCGCCGTCGGAGACGCCGACCAGGGTCGGGGCGGTCAGCTTGGCTTCGACGAGAAGGCTACGGTTGGTGTCGAACTTGACGCTGATGTCATCGATATCCATCCGGACCTTCTGCACCTCGGCGGTCAGCGATGCGTTGCGCTCGCTCTTGAGATCGAAAATCCTCTGATCGGCCTGCGTGATGTTCTGGCGTGAGCGCAGGATCAGCGTCTGGAAGCCCTGCTCGTTCATCGCGAGCTGCGCCTGCATACGCTCGAGATTGGCCAGCCGGCTGATGGTCGTCAGGCCGCGCTTGACCAGCCCCCTCACTTCCACGAGCTCCTTCTCGACGCTGGCCTCCTGGACCTTGTTGGCCTCGATCTGCCGCCCGATCGCCTCGATCTCGCGCTCATACAGGCCGCGATTCTGCTCCAGGCTCTCGATCTGGGTCTTCAACGCATCGACATGGATGTTCAGCAGCGAGCGCTCTTCGTCGATCAACTGCCTCAGACCGGCATCGCCCTGCGACCGCGCGACGAGCTCGGACGGGAACTGGACCTCCGTCTTCATCACGAGCTCGGCGTTCAGGCGCGCCCGGCGTGCCGTCAGCTCATAGTACCGCCGGACCAGATTGCGCATCTCGCCGGTGATCGTGATGCTGTCGCGGTCGAGCCGCATCAGGCCGGGATCGCTGAACCGCAGCCAGCCACCGGCCAGGCTGACGACCTGCAGGACCGTCATCCCCGGACGGAACTGATATTCCCCGGGCTTCTGGACATCGCCCAGGACATAGACCGGCCGCGTCTCCAGAACCTCGACCGATGTACCGGGCTTGTCGGAAATGCCCGCACGCACGAAGCGCTCGGAGATTTGGCTCGCGATCTCCTTGGTCGAAAGGCCGTTGACCAGAATATCCCCGAGCGGCGCGATCGAAATCGTTCCGTTCGCGCGAACCTTATATTCACCGCTCAGCTCGGGATACTGGAAGACCTTGATCTTGAGCTTGTCATCCGCGCGCACGACGTAATCGGACGTCGCGCGCACGGCATTGCCGTCAAGCATGCACAGAAGCAAGGAAACTGTGCCGACGAGATTTACCCATGAACGGTTCCGCTTCATTGTAGCACCTCTCCGCTTCACGCTGGTCCGGCAGCCGGCTCGATCGATATTGATGCCGCGAACAGGCCGCGCCGGGCCGCAACGACTGTTTCAGCTTTCCAGAGCTTGTCCCCAAACTGCCCGACCATCCGACCATCGACCTTGTTCAGGACGGCTCCAATGAAATCCGACGGCACTGCGCCCGAAACCGAGAAGGCGCGCTCGATCCGTTCCATGTCGGCACCGCCCCATTTCATGACCAGCAGGGTGCCATCGATCTTCTGCGTGGCGAGGCGGAAGGCAGCGCCCTGCTCGAGAGGCGGCAGGCCGACGATGATCAGGTCGTAGGTGGCCAGGGACTTCTGGTCGCAATGCATCCACCAGTTCGCGCTGCCACAACCACCGGCAGAAGCCGCGACCACCAGCACGTCGAGCTCGCCGATGCCCTTCTCCAGCCGGCCATAACAGAGAGCCGCCACATCGGAGGAAACCTCCCGGTATCCGGAAGCCTCGCGCGCGTCGGTTTCGACGAGCAGCACTTTCCGGCTGCTGCGAGCCGCCGCCTGTGCGAATTGCCGCGCCACGGTCGTCGCACCTTCTCCGGCGGTCGGCGAAGCGACACCGACGACGCGCGCCCTCGCGGCTTCGGCAGCGACCGTCATCCGCAGCAGCGTCTGGGTCAGCAGAGGGGTCGACAGAAATTCGCCTAGCCCTCCCCGCTCCTCGACGGACCGGCCCGGGCTTCGCCCCGCGGGCTTCCCGCGCGACAACAGCGGGATCGCGCCGATGCATTCCAGGCCGAAGCGCTCGACCTGCGCCGCGGTGCGGATCGTCCTATCCTTCAGATCCCACAGCATGGCCAACGCCGCTCCGAGCATGAAACCGGCGATGGCCGAGCCCAGGAGGACGAGAATCTTGCGCGGCCCGCTCGGCTTGTCGGGGACGAGCGCCGGCGTCATCACATAGACGCTCGGTCCCAGCCCCTGCAGCCGCTCCCGCAGCAACGACGACCTGTCGCCGTCCTGCTCGGCGCTGAGGCGCGCCTGCAGCATGGCCTGACTGATGTCGTTTGCGATCAGAGCGGATTTCTCGGGATCGGACGTGGTGACGTTGACGAGAATGGTATGGCTCGTCCCGATCCGCTGGATCGCGACATGTTTCGCCAGAGTCTCGATGGCGATTTCCTGCCGGCTGCGGCGCTCGTCGGACGCCGAATGCGACATGCCCAGGACCCGCTGGGCAAGATTCTGAGACAGCGTCGTGGCGGGAACGAATTCAGGATCCTCGGCCAGGTTCAGAGAACGGACGACCTTGGCCAACGTGCCGCGCGAGCGGATGATCTCGATTTCGTTTTCGACCTGCGTGAGATCGGCCCGCCCAAGGGAAACCACGGGTTCCGGGCCGGGCTGAACT
>JARYGW010000232.1:0-9598 GCA_033792295.1 Allobosea sp. | reverse complement strand
GCCAGGGCGGCGCGGGGTGCGACGGCCATCCCCGAGGTCTGGGTCTGCCCGGTCGCGATCGCCTGTAGGACGCTCTCGACCTGCCCGGTCACGATGGTGCCGGGCTGCGTCTTGAACGTCAGCTCCACCGGCTGCCCCGGAGCCACATAGCGGACGGCAAACTGGTCGATCGCGACACCGACGATGGTCTTCGATGTGTCGATGAAGGCCATCACGGGGGCGAGCGGCAGGCTGGCCACTCGCGCGCCCTTCCGCAAGGCGACATTCGTCACATAGCCGTCGGCGGGCGCACGGACGATCGTTTTGTCGAGGTTCCATTGCGCCGCATCGAGCTGCGCGCGCAACTGACCGACCTCCGCCTCGCGCTGTTCGACATCGAAGCTCCTGCCGGTGCCGCGGCTCTGGAGCTGGTTCATCTGCTCGAGCCGCAATTCGGCAAAAGCGAGCTGAGCCTTGAGGGCCTTGACCGTCGCCTCGAACGGAATGGGGTCGATCCGGAACAGGACATCCCCCTCCTTGATCGGCCGGTTCGCCTCGACGGGAACATCGATCACCTCGCCCGCAACGGACGGAACGATGGCCACGGAGTTGCGCACGACGAGCGCGGCGCCCTGCGGAGCCCCCCAGTTCATCGGGATGAAGAGGCCGATGAGCAGGAGAAGCAGAACGAGAACCGGCGAGGCCTTCCAGAACAAGTTGAGCCTGATGACCCCGAGCTTCACCAGCAGGAAGAGCAGGACGAGATAGACGTTGAGGAGAACGATGATCATTGTCCCGCCTCCGCGGCACCGGCCTGCCGCACGGGCACGTCGACATAGGCCCAGATCAGAATGACCGGCCACAGCACGAAGCCGAGGAAGAGCGTGACCCAGCCCCCGATGGCGACAGCCTCTGCCCAGGGGTGGCCACGCCGCCGCGCGATCATGCCCGGCAGCATGGCCACCATGACGACGACCGCGATCGTGCTGAACAGCAGCACGATCAGGACGAGCCAGGCGAAGAGATCGAGCATGGACATGGGCGTCTCCGGCGCGCCGTCAGAACCGGTAGGTCGCGGCCAGAATCGGGCCGTGCATGGTCGTGTCGTAGAGGAAGCGGCCGCTGCGGTAGTCGACATGCAGGGCACGATAGCCAGCGTGGAGCACCCAGTTCTCGTTCCAGCGGTAGTTCAAGGTCCCGAGCGCCTGCCAGGTCAACCGTGAGCCCACGTCGAAGCCCCCGACATCTCCGATCAGGGTCACGCTCCACGACCCGCCAAGGCGGGCGATCAGCCGGGCGGCCAGCACCGGGTCGAGCCAGTTCTCCGCTTCGGAGTGCTCGATGGCGAGGTTCAGCGCGCCTGGGCCGATCTTCAGGCGGTTGTCGAGATTCCAGAAACGCAGCCCGGCGCCGAGATCGACGTCGAAGGTGGCGTCGCTATAGATCCGATACAGGGCTGTGGCTTGCAGCGTGAGCGTCTGCGAGCGCAGCTTCACGCTGGAGAAGTACGGCCCCGGCAGGGTCGCCCCCGAGGTCACCTGGGTGAACATGGCATCGGCGATGAAGCCCCAGTTGCCCACCCGCATTTCGGCAACGCCCATCAAGCCGCCGTTGAAGTCCTTCAGGATGTCGCCAAAACTCAGGTCGACCTTGGCTGCGGGCAACGGCGGCAGGGTCGAGGCGCGCCCGTGCAGCGCCGAGGCCCAGCCATAGCCGGTGAAGGAGAACGTAGGACCCGTAGACAGGACGAACGGCGACGGGTCCTTCGCCGCGGGCGGCAAGTCTGCGGCTTGAACCGGAAGGCCAGCGGCCAGGGTTGCCGCGACAGCGAGAATCCGCCTCATGGCCTTATTTCCTTTACGTTAGTCTGAAGGATCGGCAGGGAGCGCCCGGTTACCGAGGCGGGTTCATTTCGGACAGACATCCCAGAACCCCTTCGTCCGGTCTGCATCGGTGTAGTACCAGCAGTAGCCGGGTGACGGCGGGGATCCGGCCCAGCTCGCGGCGGCGGCCGCAGAGACAAAGCCGATGGCCGCGCCGGCTGCGACTGCCATTCCCGGATGCCACCAATAGGATGGCGGCCTGACCCATGGGCCGGGTAGCGGCAGCGGTCGAACGACCGGAGGCCGCGGCGGAATCGGGCGATGATGAACCGGGGCGCGCACGCCCGGCCGAAGCGGACGGATCGAACGCGTCGTGACGGCGGTGCGCCCGGCAGCGACTCCGCCACGCAGCCCTCGAACCACGCCTCCGTGGACCGCGACCGCGGCGAGCGTCACAAGTCCCGGATTATGGGTGGGCATTCCGATCGGCATAGCAGCAGGTGCCGGCGTCGCCGCCAGGAGGGCGATGGCGGCCAGCACGCCAGCCGTCGGGCGGGCGCGGCTTCCAACCACCGGATCGGCAGCGACTGTTTCAGGCAGACCGCGCGACGATGTTTCCAGCGCGATCCCTCCACGAGGGGCCGCGTCATCTTCCCCCCCAAAGCCGCGGACCATATCACCACCTCCGAACGCCATCTTGTCGCGCGCCAGTTGTCGAACGCCTTCCATCTTACATAAGACCGGGAATAAGGAGGTAGCGGCGCTATAATCGCTAGTGTAAGCGCTCGGAAAAGCTTATTTGTCCGAAATCGGACAAAGTCGGAGCTTTTTCGTGGAGCAAGTCAGCAGGGTCCACGCCGAGCAGATCATGAGCGAGCGCGGCTGGCTACCGTTGTTGCCGGAACCCTTCCGGGCCGAGGTGCTGCGGCGCTCGGTCTTGCTGCACTTCACGCCGGGCGACACGGTATTTCGTCTCGACGATCCTGCGGGCGGAATTTATGGGCTTGTAACGGGCACAGTCAGCATCAGCTTTGCTCAGACTGGCGCTACGCCACGGTTGATCCTTCTGGGGGTCCCGGGGCACTGGACCGGCGAAGGTTGCTTTCTCACGCGAAAGCCGCGGCGGGCGGAAATCAGGGCCGTCGTCGAAACCACGATGCTGTATCTTCCCCTCGACGCAATGGACCAGATGGCGGCGCGCGATCCGGCGGTGGTGCACCATGTCGCGCTCTTGCTGATGATGACCGTCGAGGTCCTGTTCCGCGTGATCGACGATCTCCAGAGGCCCGACGTGGACAGGCGGATCGCCTCGGTCCTTCAGCGCACCACTTGGATCGGAGAGGCACCGATCCCACTGACACAGAGTGAGGTCGGGGTGATGGCCAATGCCTCCCGCAAGCAGGTCAACGCCGCGCTCAAGCGCTTCTCCGAGGCCGGATGGCTGACCAACACCTACCGCTCCATTCACATCACCGATCCGGGAGCGCTCCGCCGTTTTGCCGAGGGAGACGGCACCGATTGACCGCATACCCGTTGCCCGGTGCCGGGCACCGGGTCACCGCACTCGCCTCAGATTTCCAGTTTTGAGGATAACATGCCACCAACTCGACACGGCCTGGCGCAGGTCGCATTGTTCCTCGCCCTCACGGCCAATGCGGCGGGACAGTCCTTTTTGCTCGTTGTGCTGGCCCCACTCGGACGCCGTCTCGGCTTCACGGACATCCAGGCGGGAGCGATCCTCTCCGCCTCCGCCCTCTTGCTGATGATCGCAGCGCCGAGCTGGGGGTATCTGACCGAGCGCATCGGGCGCCGGCCCGTGCTTATCGTTGCGCTCGCCGGCGCGATGCTCGCCCCCTTGACGTTTGGCTTCATCGTCGGGCACCGGCTGGACGGGGCCATGAGCGCCGCTCTGGCGCTTGGCCTCTTCTTGGCGGCACGATCGGCGCAGACGCTGCTGTCCGCGGGCCTCCTCCCCGCATCCCAGGCCTATGTCGCGGACATCACGGTGCCGGAGGCGCGCGCCGGCGGGATGGGTATCCTCGGCGCGGCCTACGGGCTCGGTGCGATCATCGGTTCGGCCCTGGCATGGCGGATCGGAGGCAGCGATGCAGTGCTGGCCTTCCTGATCATTTCGGGTCTCGCCGGGCTGGCGCTCGCAAGCGTGACCGTGCTCGCCCCCGAGCCGCGGCGAAGCAATCCAGGGGCTGCCTCTCCGGCCGCTGACCTGAACCTTTCCCGCATCTGGCCATTCTTCGCGATCACGCTCGTTTCCATATCCGCCTATAGCATCGTGCAGCAGGTCGTGGCGCTACGCCTGCAAGATGCGATGGGCTTCGCGTCGGACGACTCCATCGCCAAGGCGGGACTGGCACTGATGGCGACGGCCCTGGCGATGATCGTCGTGCAGGGCGCCGTGTTGCGCGTGCTCGCCTTGAAGCCGGAGGCGCTGCTCGGCGCAGGTGCGGCTCTGGCGACCTCGGCCCTCCTCTTCGCCACCTTCGCTCGGGACTATACGGAACTCTTCGGCGCGCTCGTCCTGCTCGGCATCGCTCTGGGGTTGATGCTGCCCGGCAATCTGGCCTCGCTCAGCCTGCGGACGGGACCGGGCGCCCAGGGAAAGGCCGCCGGCTTCAACGTGGTCGGCCAGGGATTGGGCCTGGCGATCGGTCCGCTCACCGGGGCGGCTCTGCATCAGTTCTCGCCGCAAATGCCGTTTCTCGCTGCGGCGATCCTCCTGGTTGTCGCCTTCGCCCTGGCGATCGGCGCCTCACGCGGCGGTCAGGCTGGGTTCCCCATCTCGACGACCACCATCTGATCCTGTCGATGATCTCCTTCGACCACCTACTCCAACTTCATCGATAAAGGCGGGGATGGGAAGACGCCTGCCATGCACGTCGGTCTGGCCAGAAGCGATCCGCTTCGAGGACGTCCCGTACTTCTGTAAGAGGCATCGGCTATATGGCTTGCTCCGCGTGGTGTTGTCCGCCTTGCTAAGTCGGTCCGCCCGCAAGCGATGGCGATTTTCCGAGTTGTAAATCATATTACGGAGTGATACAGATTGGGCGTTCGGGTTTTCAAGACTCCTTCATTCGCTGACTGGACAGAACAGCGCGATGTCGCGGATGCGACCTTATGCAAGGCTGCTGCCGAGGTGGAAGATGGTCTGGTGGATGCCCGCCTGGGCGGCTTCCTCGTCAAGAAGCGAATGGCTGCTCCCGGCCGCGGAAAGAGCGGCAGTAATCGAGCGATTATCGCTCATAGACAAGGAGATCGCCTGATATTCCTCTATGGCTTCAGGAAGAAGGACATGGAGAATATCAGCAAGAAAGAAAAGGCGGCCCTTTCGAAGCTCGGCGACATTCTCATGGGGATCGTGGACTCCAAAATCGCAGACGCCGTGGAAAAGGGAACTATTGCAGAGGTGAAATGCGATGAGCCAGATTCTCAAGAATGTGCATGCTGATGCCGCCCGCCTGAAGCAGGCGGGGTTGATCGACGACGTTACTATGCGGGAGTTCGATGCCCTGTGCCTGCCGCAACTTCCCGTCTATTCGGCGGGTGACATTCGCCGGATTCGTTCCAAGACCAAGGTCAGCCAAGCCGTTTTCGCCGCCTTCCTCAACGTGAAGAAGATCACCATCGCGGCGTGGGAGCAGGGAACCAAGAAGCCCAACGGTACCGCCGTCAAGCTGCTCAACTTGGTCGACCGCAAGGGGTTGGATGCATTGAGGTGAATGAACGAACTCCGGGGCCGTCGAGGAATCTCTGAGCCCCGCTTCAGGCCGCTGACTATTCTCAAGACGTTCGAACAAAATGGTGACGGCCGCGAGATCGCGAATGTAACGGTGTTGGCGGCCATGATTTCGTCGCGGGGAGCTTGCTCCACAGATCGATCCGTTGAAGACCCAAGCCGAGGCCTAATATGAGTGGCTTAGCCATCGGTCCTAAAGCGGAAATCGAGGACTGGCCCCCAAGCTCCCGCAACATCAACGAAACGAATTCCTTCACCCGCAAGTACCGCTAGAACGGCATCGCGAACCCGGGCCTGGGGGCGGCGGACATCGCCTTCCATTTCCGCAAGAGTCTGTCGCCTTATTCCCGCTCGCTCAGCGAGCTCCGCCTGGCCCCATCCGAGAAGGCCGCGGGCGGCAATGATCAACCGACCGGTAACTATATCTCCGGGAATGATTCGAACATTTTGTTCGAAACCGGCATTGAGCTCCCGCGGCCTCGATGGCGCTTGGTCATTCGGCATCACGCCCCTCCTCCGCCGCAACCATTCCAACCGTCCGCGATGGATTTCGCGGATTCTTGAAGCCGGTGCCCGGGAGGGATTCCGAGCAACGGCGGAGCTTTGTCATGAATCTCACGGCGCCAGATATTTCAGAAATTTCCGCAGCTCCCGATCACTTCGGTTGGCAACACAGCCTCGATGATATCCTCGACGCTCGGCTCATCGCGGACCCGAGAGTTCTCGACTTCCATCGAATCCCGTTCAGGGATTCAATCCTTTCGCGCGCCGGCTATCCGCCGGGTTCGAGGATACGAACCGTCCGTCTATCCGATCGGATTCTTACGGTGGCCGCAATCCCCGAGGGTACAGCAGATGCAGCCACCTTCCGTCGGAGCTTCCACAACCAACCGGAGCTCAGGCACCTCCTCCTCGTCTCGGAACGATACCTCCGACGCCGACCTCATATTGACGGCGCGATGCTTATCGCGGAAAGCGCCGGAGCCTTCGTTTCCCCCCTGGCTCGCGTTCTCATATCAGACCATCTGTCAGAATGCGGCGGTAGCTCAGATCTCGGCGACTGCGCGGCGTACATGTATGAGGCGCGGGACCCCGTTCAAGCCGTATTCGCTCTCGCGGCGGCTAAGACGATAACCGTCGACATCAGCCGCCCGATCACGGCACAAACGCGCGTGTACCTCCCGCCGCGCTGAACGCCCAGCTTTGGTGGCCCGTCCTCGGCAGTCGCCACTCAGCCCTTCCCATTCCCCTCATGAAATTCTCACCGTCGGCCCTCCCGGGACCGCGTACGATGGACCATGCCTTGATGATTTACCCCCATTCCGATCGCCGCCCAGTTCCCGAGCTCGACCCCGAGGTCGACCGTCTGGGCCACCTCTTGAACGACCTGGAGCGAATTCAAGCCGAGCGCCATCCGACGGAGACCGACCTATCGAAAGCGCCAACGCTGGAAAACTGGTGCATCGCTGAACGCCGCACGATCGCCCTCGCCGGAGTGGTCACCGGCCATCCCACGATCCCGAACGGCCGTACGGTTTGTACGTCGGATCTGTGGATCGTCGCTCCTTCGCTCGGATACGCCCGCACCCTCAATCGCCTCTACGCGCTGGGAAGCCGACATCATCTGTCCGACCGGTGGGATTTCCGATGAGCCCGCGTTTTGAGAACGGCGGAGCCGCAAGCTCGCGCGACGCCAGCATGATCTTGGCGAAGGCCTTGATCACCCGCGGTCTACGGCGCGGGGGCGTCTATCACATACTGCTCCGTCAGCCGGGCATCGTCGGCTTCATCGTCCCCGTGGCCGATGCCGAGCTTTACCTCGCCGCGGCGCAGAGCATGCTCAAGCGGCATCGGGTGCCATTTTACTCCGATGACTTCGATGTCGTGCATTGGGCCGGCGAACCTCCGAAGCCCGGCTTCAAGTCTCCCGACGAGGTCGTGAAGGCGCTTCTGCCGAAGACGGAACGGCTCTTCGCCATCGCCTCCCGGCAGAGCGATATCCCGGACGTTTTCCGGATCATCGCCGATGCGATCATCGAGGTCGAGGCCGTCGACCTCCACGTCCTTCGAGGCGTCTTCCGAATCGTACTGGGCCGCGCGCCCTCGGATCACGACCTCGCGCCGGCGCTCGGGGCACCGCTGCATGCGCTCGGCGTAGCCATCAAGCGCGGCCGCACGCCGGAGGCAGCTCTTCGAAGGCTACGGGCCCTGACCGCCGCCGCGGCTCCTTCCGCTCCGGAGAAGCCGCAGGCCGGGCACTCTCTCGCCGATCTGCATGGCTTCGGCGAGGCCGCGGAGTGGGGGCATTCACTTGCAGTCGACCTTGCCGATTACAGGGCAGGGAAAATTCCTTGGGCTGATATCGACCGCGGCATCGTCCTGAGCGGCTCCCCGGGCGTGGGCAAGACCATCCTTGCGCAAGCTTTGGCACGAACCTGTGACGTTCCGCTGCACAGTCATTCTCTGGCGCGTTGGCAGGCGAAAGGCCACCTCGGAGACCTGTTGAAGGCGATGAGAAAGGCGTTCGACGACGCCAAGAAGGACGCACCGTGCATCCTTCTGCTCGATGAACTCGATTCTTTCGGAGACCGAGACAGCTCGAACGGCTGGAACGAACAGTATGTCCGGGAAGTCATAAACGGGCTTTTGGAATGCCTGGATGGTGTCGACGGCCGGGAAGGCGTCGTTGTCGTTGGAACGACGAACTGGCCGGACAAGATTGATGGGGCAATTCTTCGGCCGGGACGGCTCGATCGGCATGTGCGCATTCCGTTGCCGGATGCGGCGGCGCGCGTCGGGATACTTCGACATCATCTCGGTGACGCCCTGCCCGAAACCGCCCTCCCCGACATTGCCATGCGGCTGGAAGGAGCGACCGGAGCTGCGATAGAGCAACTTGCTCGCGATGCGAGAAGAATCGCGCGTCGGGCGCGCCGGCCGCTCCTCGTCGAAGACGTCCTTGCGAGCCTGCCGGAACGAGTTCGATTGTCTGACGACATGCACCGAAGGGTGTGCATTCATGAAGCAGGACACGCCCTGGTCGGCTACCTGCTGAGAGAAGCGTCCGGTAGCAGCCCCACCGAAGCCAAGGCCCTGCGCGAAGTCGGCGCCGACGGCTCGGGCGGACATACCAGCTTCGACCACCTGCTCGGTTCCGAACGAACCAAGGAGCACTACCTCGCCCAGATCACGGTATTGCTCGCGGGCATTGCCGCGGAACAGGTCGCGTTCGGCGAACACGGCGCCGGCGGTGGCGGAGAAGAACGATCGGATCTTCACGTTGCCACCATGCTGGCCGCCAGCATGGAGCTCTCATACGGACTGGGGCGGAGCCTCGCCTATCTCTCCGGTCGTCGAGATGAATCCCTCATGGCTTGGCTGCGGGGAGACGCACAGGTCCGCCGATGCGTCGAAGCCCATCTCGATGCGTGTCTCCAGCGCGCCCGAAGCATCTTGGAAGAACATCGTGCCGCCCTCGATACCATCGTCGACATGCTGGTCGGCCGCGGGCGCATTGTCTTCGGCGAGATCGCCGAGGCGGTCGAAACCCGCCTTGTCGAAGCGAAACGATCGAATTGCTCGATCGACGATAACCCATCGTTAGCCTCGTCGCCGGAACGGCCCCCGGCTGAATCGGAGTTTCCGAAATGAGATCTTGCGTGGCGATCATGGGTTTCGTAGAGCCCCCGTCCCTCGCGGCTCATTCGAGTCGCGAGGGATTCGATCCTCGGGCGATCCCGAGGCTTCAACCCGATCCATCCGCTTGGGATGGCCATAGCCAGAAGAGGAGGCTCACGATGTTCGACGCATTCGCTTTCGCCTCCCATGGCCGGCTCCGCCACGTCACGGCGCTCCTCGTCATATCGGCCTGACGCCCGCGGACTTCGTCCGCATCGCCAGCCGATCCCGGAAAGGCTTTCGCCTCGCTGGGAAACATTTCCGGCGCATCGCATGCGCCGCACGAGGAGTCGCGCGTCATGACCAAGCCGAAGCATTCCAAGATCCACTACCCCATCCCGCCTATCCACAAGTCGGCAGCCGAGCC
>JARYGW010000231.1:0-9600 GCA_033792295.1 Allobosea sp. | reverse complement strand
CGATGATGCTGCGGGCGAGCGCGGCGTATTCCTGCGGCTTGCCGAGGCGCGAGGGGTGCGGCACCGAGACGGCGAGCGAGGCCTTGGCTTCCTCGGGCAGGCCGGCGAACATGGGCGTTTCGAACAGGCCGGGCATGATCGTGACGATGCGGATGCCAACCCCGGCGAGATCGCGTGCGACCGGCAGCGTCATGCCGGCGACGCCGGCCTTCGAGGCTGCGTAGGCCGCTTGGCCGATCTGGCCGTCCTCGGCCGCGACCGACGCCGTGCAGATGATGACGGGTCCAACCCCGCCAGTGCCGCGGCCGATTTAGCGATGACGCGGAAGGTGCCGACGAGGTTGATGGCGACGGCCTTCTCGAAGGTCGCGGTGTCGTGAGCGACGAGTTCGCCGGTGTCACGCTTCTTCGAGACAACGCGACGGCCGGGCGCGATGCCGGCGCAGTTGACGACGATGTGGGCGATGCCATGGGCGGCGCGGGCCTTGGCCAGCGCCTCGTCGACAGAGGCCTCGCTGGTGACGTCGCAGGCGCAGAAGACGCCGCCGATCTCCTTGGCGATGGCCTCGCCGCGCTCGGCATTGAGGTCGAGCAGCGCGACCTTGACGCCCTGGCTCGCGAGCATGCGCGCCGTCGCTTCGCCGAGACCGGATGCGCCGCCTGTGACAATGGCGGCGAGGGAGGAATCGAGTTTCATGGCGCGTTTCCCTGACGTCTTGGTTGTTGGTCCGGTTTAGAGGGCGCGCGCCGCCGCTCCAAGCGGGTTTTCAGCCAGGCCTCTTGTGCAGGATTGCGGCGGGGCCATCTTTCGACATGGCGCGCCCGGACGAGGCGCGCGATCATTCGCGTCTTTGGATGCGAAAGGAGCGAGACAGGAATGAGCCAGGGGTTCAGCGCAAGCTTCAGCCGCGAGGAGATGGAGGCGATCCGCAAGAGCCTGCGCGACGAGGCGAAGTTCGGGGCCGATTTCATGGCCCGGCTCAAGCGCGTCGCGAAACGTATTCCCTTTGCCGAGGATCTGTTGGCGGCCTGGTTCTGTGCCCGCGATCCGGCGACGCCGCGGCGCGTCAGGCTGACGCTGCTCGCCGCGCTCGGCTATTTCGTGCTGCCGATGGATGCGATTCCGGACATCATGCCGCTGATCGGCTTCACCGACGATGCGGCCGTGATCGCAGCCGCGATCGCCGCAGTGGCGGGCTCGATCAAGCCCGAGCATCGCGAGCGGGCGAAAGCGACGCTGTCCGATCTCTGAGCCGGTTCAGAACGTCAGCACGACCTTGCCCTTGGCCTGGCGGTTGCCGATCAGCGCATAGGCCTCCGTCCAGCGCTCGACAGGAATGGCGGCGTGGACATGGGCGCGGATATGGCCGCCCGCCGCCCATTCCAGCAGGCGTTCCATGTTGCGGCGGTGCGCGGCCGGCTCGCGGGCGATGAACTCGCCCCAGAACACGCCGCGCATGTCGCAGCCTTTCAGCAGCAGCAGATTGAGTGGAATCTTCGGGATGGCGCCGCCGGCGAAGCCGACGACGAGGTAACGCCCCTCCCAGGCCATGGAGCGTAGCGCGGGCTCGGCCAGCTCGCCGCCGACCGTATCGTAGAGCACGTCGACGCCCCGCCCTTCGGTGATGCGCTTCAGGGCGGTGCGGATGTCGTGGGCGCTGTAGTCGATCTCCTCCTGCGCACCGTGTTCGCGTGCGAGTGCAAGCTTTTCGGCAGAGGAGGCGCAAGCAATGACATGGGCGCCGAGCAGTGCCCCGATCTCGACGGCCGCGAGGCCCGCGCCGCCGGAGGCGCCGAGGATCGCCAGTCTCTCCCCCGCCTTCAGATTGGCGCGCTGGATCAGTCCATGCATGGCGGTGCCATAGGTCACGAAGAGGCCGGCTGCCTGTGTGTCGGAAAGCCTTTCGGGGATGCGAATCAGCGCTTCAGCCGGGACCGCGACCTTTTCGCGCGCGGCGCCATAACCCAGCCAGGCCGCGACGCGCTCGCCGATATGCCAGCCGGTAACGCCTTCTCCGATCGCGGCAACGGTGCCGGCGCATTCGGCCGAGGGGGAGAATGGCAGAGCAGGTTTGGTCTGGTAGCGATTCTGGATGATCAGAGTGTCGAAGAAATTCAGTGCCGCGGCGGTGACGGCGACGACGACCTCTCCGGGGCCGGGAACCGGTTCCGGCAGGTCGCGGATGGCCAGTTCCTCGGCTGGGCCGTGATGTTCGCAGAGCAGGGCTTTCATTGCTTTTCCCTTGCTGCCTTCCCGAAGCGGAGATCGTGCCATGGCAGGGCGCCTGACGGAACGGCGCGTCGCCGCAAGCTCATTCGCATTTTTGCCAGGATCGTGACACTCTATGCCGCCGTCCCGCGCGGTCCCCTCGCTCAACAGGTGGTAAACGCGGTATTAAGTTTTTTAGTGACTGATGGCGGTCCATGATCAGCTCGTTCTTTTCCTTCCGCGACGCCGCTCCCTTTCGCCTTGCTGCCGCGCTCGGCCTGACCGCTGGACTGCTGGGCCTGACGATGCTGCCGGCGCGGGCCGCACCCGCGAAGCCGAAGCCCGCCGCATCCGCGTCCGCCGCTTCGGCAAGCGCCGGCCAAGGCCAGGCGATGCTGCTGGAGACCGCCGGCAAATGGCAGGCCTTCTCCTCGCAGCAGGGCCGCTCGAAGGTCTGCTATGCCCTTTCCAAGGCCGAGAGCCGTTCGCCAGCCAACCTCAAGGATGTCGAGGGGCTGCTCTTCGTTTCGAACCGCCCGGCCGAGGGTGTGCGCAACGAGATCAGCTTCGTCATGAATTTCGACGTCAAGGAAGGTGTCGAGCATCAGGCGATCATCGGCAATGAGCGTTTCGCCCTGGTGGCCAAGGGCAAGAACATGTGGCTGAAGAACCCGGCGGAGGAGCCGCGCATGCTCGATGCGCTGCGCCGTGGCGCGGGCCTCGAGATCAAGGCCACTTCCAAGCGTGGCAACTCGACCGCCGACAAGTACTCGCTCTCGGGCATGTCCCAGGCAGTGAAGCGGGCCGAGGACGCCTGCAAGTAAGACGCATGGCCAAGCCGTGAGCCCCGCGCGCCGGAGGCCCTCGTCGCTCGGGCGTGGCCCGCGTTCCCTTGCCGGAGGAAGCTACTCCGCATCTTCCCGTTCGAAGATGCTCAGGTCTTTGCTTTGCTCGTCGGAAAATGGCGGCGAGGTGCGATTTCCGCTTTTCGCGCGATTATGCTAGGAAGCCCGCGAAAGCCGCCCTTTCGCTGCAGGCGACGACAGAGCTCCGATGACTGTATCCGTTTCCGAAACTGCCGCTCCGGCGGCCGAAACCGCTTTGCGGCTTCCCTCGCTGGTTGGGCGCACGCGCGCGGGCCTCGCCGAGGCACTGGTCGAGATCGGGGTTCCCGAAAAGGAGCGGCGCATGCGCGTCGGCCAGCTCTGGAACTGGATCTATCACTACGGCGTGCGCGATTTCGACGCGATGACGACGATCGGCAAGGGCCTGCGCGGCGAGCTCGCCGCGCATTTCTCGCTCGATCTGCCCGAGGTCACGGCCGAGCAGGTCTCCACCGACGGCACCCGGAAATGGCTGCTCAGGATGCCGCCGGCCGGGCCGCGCGACCGCGGCGCCGAGATCGAGTGCGTCTACATCCCCGAAGTCGACCGCGGCACGCTCTGCGTCTCCAGCCAGGTCGGCTGCACGCTGACCTGCACCTTCTGCCACACCGGTACGCAGCGCCTGGTGCGCAACCTCAAGACCGAGGAGATCGTCGCGCAGGTGATGGTCGCGCGCGAGCGACTCGGCGATTTCCCAAACCGCAAGCCTCCGGACGGCGCTTTCGTTCCCAACGATGGCGGGCGTTTCGTCTCGAACATCGTCTTCATGGGCATGGGCGAGCCGCTCTATAATTTCGACGGGGTGCGCGACGCCATCGACGTGATCTCCGACGATCAGGGGCTGTCGCTCGGGCGGCGACGCATCACCGTCTCGACCTCCGGCGTGGTGCCGCAGATCGGCCCGCTCGGCGACGAGATGGGTACGATGCTGGCAATCTCGCTGCACGCAGTGCGCGACGACCTGCGCAACGAATTGGTGCCTCTCAACAAGAAGTACCCGATCAAGGATCTGCTTGAGGCCTGCCGGAATTATCCCGGCCTGTCGAATGCGAAGCGGATTACCTTCGAGTACGTCATGCTGAAGGGCGTGAACGATTCCGATGCCGAGGCGCGCGAGCTGGTGCGGCTGCTCAAGGGCATCCCGGCCAAGATCAACCTGATCCCGTTCAACCCCTGGCCCGGCACGAAATACGAGTGCTCGGACTGGGAGCGAATCGAGCGCTTCTCCGAGATCGTCTTCCGTGCCGGCTATGCCTCGCCGGTGCGCACCCCGCGCGGGCGCGATATCCTCGCCGCCTGCGGCCAGCTCAAGAGCGAGACCGAGAAGCTCTCCGCTCGCGCCCGGCTGATGCTGGAGCAGGATGAGGCCGGGGTGACCCCGGCCGTCGCGGCGGAGTAGAACCGCTTGGCTCTGCGCTGGCTGCTGCTCGTCCCCTTTGCCTGCCTCGTGGCCATGGGCGCCGGGCTGTTCTTCCTGATGGCGGCCAGTGTCGCCTCGCCGGCGGTGGCGCTGCTGATCGGCGGTGGCATCGAACGTCTGATCGACGTCCTTTTCGGCCTGGCGGAGAGCGGCGCCGATCCGACGCCGATGGCGCAAGCTGTGCTGGCGCTGGGTGGGCGGCTCGGCTTCGCGATCATCGTCGCGCCGGTCGTGCTGGTCGCGGTCGCCTCGGAGCTCTTCCGTCTGCGCAGCGGCCTGATCCAGAGCGGTCTCACCGGGCTGCTTGCAGCGTTGCTGCCGATCGCCATGCTACGATTGGCACGCGCGCCGAGCCCGGCCGAACTGCAGATCATCTCCGGGCTGTTCCTGGTCGGCGCGGCGACGGGCTTCGTCTACTGGCTGATTGCCGGGCGTGGGGCCGGCGGCGAGAAAACTCTCGCCGCCCCCGCGTCGCGCTGAGGCCTCAGAGGCCGAGCACCTTGCGCAGCTCCGCCTTGGCGGCGGCAAACTCGGTCTGGAAATCCTGCTGCTCCATGATCCGCGCAGCGATGATCGAGCCGGCGATGCGGCCGGCCTCGATATCCGAGCGATAGTGGATGCCGCCGATGATGCGGTTCTCTCCGTAGAACCAGGCGCGATGCATGATCGCGGCGCGCTTCTCCGGCACCATGTTCGACAGCACGATGCCCATCAGCGTGCCGACCGTGGTGTGGCCGGAAGGATAGGCGCCGGAGTTGGACATCTTCACCACCGGCTTGACCAGCGGGCTGAGCTGGTGGGGCCGCGGGCGCTTCCATGAATCCTTGGCCGGGTCGACGACGGCACCCTCGGTCGCGACGATACGGTCGAAGAAGGCCGAGAAGACCGGCAGCGCTTCCGGCTTGAAGGCCGGGCCCATCACATCGGCGAAGCGCCAGACGTTCTCTTCGGCGTCGGCCTTGGCTTTGGCTTCCATCTCCGGGGTGCGGGTGACCTGGAGCGTCAGCACCTCGCCGAGCTCGACCTTGGTCTGGACTGAATCATCGGCCGGCGGCGGCTTGAGGAAGGCCTGGAGGTCGACGGATCTGGCCGTGGTGAACGGCGTGGCGTCCCCGGCCTGGGCGGGCGAGAAGGCGAGTGTGACGGCAGTCAGAAGGGCGAATGCAAGATGGCGCATGGTGGGTTCCCGATTTGCCGGGGAGCGACGCGCCTGCAACGTGACGGCGTGATGACGCTGCTCAATCGCCGATCGCGACCCCTTCGCGTCTTCCGTCGGCACCGCCGACGAAACCTTCCGGGGTCTTGACGATCACCTGCGTGCCGGAGGTCATCTCCATGAGCTGGACCTTGTGGCCCTTGGCTTCGAGCACTGTTTTCCAGGCTTCGGCTTCCGTGCCGCCCTCCAGCTCGGTCGGGCCGTTGCGGCTGCCGAAATTGCCGAAATCCGCAGCTTGCTGTGGGTCCATGCGCCAGTCGAGCAGGGCGACCAGCGTCTTGGCGACGAATTCGATGATCTGGCTGCCTCCTGGGGAGCCGGCGACTGCATAAAGTCGGCCGAAAGCGTCGAAGACCAGGGTGGGCGCCATGGAGGAGCGCGGGCGTTTGCCGGGCTCGACCCGGTTGGCGACCGGCTTGCCGTCCTCCTCCGGCGCGAAGTTGAAGTCGGTCAACTCGTTGTTGAGGAGGAAGCCGCTTTTCGTCATCAGGTGGGAGCCGAAGCCGCCCTCGATCGTCGTCGTCATCGCAATGGCGTTGCCCGTCGCATCGACCACCGAGATATGGCTGGTGCCGTGCTCGATGCCGTCCGAAGGGGCAAGCAGTTCGGCGCGCCGGTGCGGCGGATCGCCCGCCTGCGCCTTGCCCATCGAGCGTTCGGGGCTGATGAGTTTGGCGCGGGAGCGGATATAGTCGCGGTCGATCAGGCCGCGCACCGGCACGGCGCCGAAGGCGGGATCGCCGAGGTGGAGGTTGCGGTCGGCAAAGGCGAGCCGGCCAGCTTCGCTGAACCAATGGGCGGCCTCCGGCCCGGGCCCCATCCGTCTGAGATCGACCGTCGCCAGCATGCCGAGCATCTGCTGGATGGCGATGGCACCCGAGCTCGGCGGACCCATGCCGCAGAGCTTCCAGACGCGATAGCCGCCACAGACCGGTTCGCGCTCTTCGACCTTGTAGGCGGCGAGATCGGCCAGCGTGACGTCGCCGGGATTGCCCGGATGCTCCGCGACGGTTGCGACGATGTCCTCCGCGATCGGGCCTTTGTAGAGGGCATCGGCTCCTTGCGCCGCGATGGCACGCAGCGTCTCAGTGAAGGCCGGGCTCTTCAGGATGGTGCCGACGGCCTTGGGGCTGCCGTCCGGCTCGTAGAAGTAAGCGGCGGCGCGCGGGTTCTTCGGCAGGTCCCTGTCGCCGGCCAAAAGGCCGTTGAGCCGCGGCGAGATGGCGAAGCCGTCCTCCGCCAATCTCAGCGCGGGTGCGATCAGATCGGCCCAGGGCAATTTGCCCCAGCGCCGATGCGCCTCCTCCAGCAGCTTAAGCGTGCCCGGCACACCGACCGAGCGGCCGCCGATCACGGCCTCGCGGAAAGGCATCGGCTTGCCGTCCGTCAGGAAACGGTCGGGCTTTGCGGCGGCGGGTGCCGTCTCGCGCCCGTCGAGCGTCGTCACCTTGCGGGCGCCCTCGTCCCAATGCACGAGGAAGGCGCCGCCGCCGATGCCGGAGCTCTGCGGCTCCACCAGATTGAGCACGAACTGGATGGCGATGGCGGCGTCGGTCGCGCTGCCGCCGGCGCGCAGGATGTCGCGCCCGGCTGCAGCGGCGAGCGGGTTCGCGGCAGCCGCCATGAACCGCCGCGCGGTGCTTTCAGCCTTGGCTATCCTGCCGGTCCCCGCTTCGGGGGCGGGCGCGAGAGGCTGTGCGACCACGAGCTGTGCGGCGAGGGCAGCCACCGACAACAGCATGAAAGGAGCAAAGCGCATGATTGGCCTCCGCAATGTCGGCGCAAGATAGGCGATTCATCGCATCCTGACAGCTTGGTCCGGCGCTGCTCGGCAGGTAAGGTCCCGAATCGAAAAGCATCGCAACGCTGCCAAAGGGGTTTTCGGCATGACGTTCTCCGCCCAGCTACGCCGTCCGCTGGCCTGGCTCGCGCTTGGCCTTCTCGGCATCGCGCTCGCCGGTTGCGGCTACAACAATGTGCCGACACTCGAAGAGAAGGCAAAGGCCGCCTGGTCCGAAGTGCAGAACCAGTATCAGCGCCGGGCCGACCTGATCCCTAATCTCGTCGAGACGGTGAAGGGCTATGCGGCGCAGGAAAAGGACGTGCTGACGGCCGTGATCGAAGCCCGCGCCAAGGCGACGCAGGTCAAGGTCGATGCCTCGACCATCAACGATCCTGCCAAGTTCAAGGAATACCAGGACGCGCAGAACCAGCTCACGGGCGCGCTCGGGCGGCTGCTCGTCACGGTCGAGCGTTATCCCGACCTGAAGTCGAACCAGAATTTCCTGGCCCTGCAATCGCAGCTCGAGGGCACGGAGAACCGGGTCGCCGTGGCGCGGCGCGACTACATCCAGGCGGTGCAGGCCTTCAACACCGAGATTCGCACCTTTCCGGGCGTGATCTGGGCCAAGCTGTTCTGGGGCGCCAAGCCGATGGAAACTTTCACAGCCACGGCCGGAGCCGACAAGGCGCCGAGCGTGAAGTTCTGAGGCGTGACGACCTTGCCGGAAGTGGCGCGGAACGGCTCCCTTCCGCGCGGGAAAGAGCGGACGTGGGGCGCTTTCCTGCTCCTCGCGCTATTGTTCTGCATTGCGCCGGCTCTCGCCGCCGAGCCGACCTATCCCGTTCTCACGGGTCGCGTCGTGGACGACGCCAACATCATCGCGCCGGATGCGCGCCAGCGCATCGCTGACAAGATCAAGACGCATGAGGACAGGACCTCCGATCAGATCGTGGTCGCGACGGTGCCCTCGCTGCAGGGGCTGACGATCGAGGACTTCGCCAACGGCCTGTTCCGGCACTGGCAGCTCGGCCAGAAGGCGAAGAACAACGGCGTGCTGCTGATCGTCGCGCCGAAGGAGCGCAAGGTCCGCATCGAGGTCGGTTACGGACTCGAAGGAGCGCTCACCGACGCGCTCTCGAAAGTCATCATCACCACGGCGATCGCGCCCAAATTCAAGACCGGCGATTTCGCGGGCGGCATCGAAGCCGGCGTCGATGCCATCGTGACGATTCTGGCAGGCGACGCCGAGGAATGGCAGCGGCGTGCCGAGGTCCGCTCCGACGAGAGCTCTCCGGCCGAAGACATCGCGGTCATCATCGCGATGGTGCTGATCTTTCTGTTCATCGTCGCTTTCCTGCGTGGCCTGAGCCAGCAGGGCAACGGCGTGCGCCAGCACCGGACACGCGACGGTCGCTGGATCGTGCTGCCGCCGAGCAATTCCGGCTGGGGGTCGGGCTCCGGTTGGAGTGGTGGAGGTGGCTGGAGTTCCGGTGGCGGCTTCTCAGGCGGTGGCGGCTCGTCCGGTGGCGGCGGCGCTTCGGGGGACTGGTGATGGACGCCGAGGACAGGGATGCGATCGCGGAGGCGGTGCGGCGCGCCGAGACCGGCACGGCGGGCGAGATCGTCGTGGTCATCGACCGTGCAGCATCGAGCTATCGCAACGTCCCGGTGGTGATGGCGCTGGCGCTGGCCCTACTGGTGCCCTGGCCATTCATCTCGCTGACGGCGATGAGCGCCCAGCGAATCTTCATGATCCAGCTCTTCTGCGCCGCGATCCTGCTCGGCACGTTGCTCTGGTACGGCCGCGGCGGGCGGTTCGTGCCCGGTTTCGTCAAGCGGCGCCGGGCTCATGACACGGCCTTGCGAGAGTTCACGGCGCGTGGGCTGACTCGCACCAAGGGACGGACGGGCGTTCTGCTCTATGTCGCCCTGCAGGAGCGCTACGCGGAGATCCTCGTCGATACCGGTATCGACGGGCTCGTCGAGCAGAAGACCTGGAACGGCATCATCGAGCCGCTGCTGGCTGCGGCGCGCGAAGACAGGCTGACGGAAGGGCTGATCGCTGCGGTCGATGCAGCCGGCGCGGTCC
>JARYGW010000230.1:0-9702 GCA_033792295.1 Allobosea sp. | reverse complement strand
TGACAGAAAGGCCGCGCATCGCGCGGCCTTTCTTGTAGGAAGAAGGGCCGGCGATTCCCGGCGGCAGCCACAATGACGGAGAGACCATCGATGAGACCCAAACGCGTTCTCGTGAAGCTCTCCGGCGAGGCCCTGGCCGGGCCGCAGGGCTCCGGCCTCGACGGCGGCACGCTGGTGGCTCTGGCGGCCGACATAGCTCATGCGTCCCGCGAAGGCGTCGAGGTCGGCATCGTCGTCGGCGGCGGCAATTTCTTCCGGGGCGTGCAGGGCCTGAACAAGGGCCTCGACCGCACCACCGCCGATTCGATCGGCATGCTTGGCACGGTCATGAACGCGCTTGCGCTGGAGCATGCGATCGAGGCGGCCGGTGCGCCGGCGCGTGCCATGTCGGCGGTGCCGATGCCTTCGCTATGCGAGAGCTATGCTCGCAAGCGGGCGCTCGACCATCTCAGCAATGGCAAGGTCGTCATCCTCGGCGGCGGCACCGGCAACCCCTATTTCACCACCGACACGGGTGCGGCCCTGCGTGCGGCCGAGCTCGATTGCAGCCATCTCCTTAAGGCGACCCAGGTCGACGGCGTCTACACGGCCGATCCCAAGAAGGATCCGACGGCGACCCGCTATGACACGCTCACCCATGAGGAGGCGATCCGGCGCGATCTCAAGGTGATGGACACGGCTGCCTTTGCGCTGGCGCGTGACGCGAGGCTCACCATCGTCGTCTTCTCGATCGCCGAGACGGGCGCGCTTGCCGCCGTGCTGCGCGGCGAGGGCCGGGCGACTTACGTAACGCCCTGAGGCGTTTGCCTCAGTAGCTCCGCCACAGGCCGGGCGTCGCCAGTTCGATGAGATGGCCGTCCGGGTCGCGGAAATACAGGCTCGTGCTGCCGCGCTCCCATTGCATGCGCCCTTCCACGACGATGCCGAGCTGATCGAGCTTCTCCTCCCAGGCCGACAGTTCGTCCGCGTCGATTGCGAAAGCGATGTGGAGCGGTCCGCTGCCGTCATGGGGCGGGATGCTGCCGCCGGCCGAGGATTGTGTCTGCAGCGATTTCCCGCGCAGGAACAACAGCAGCACGCTCTGCCCGCCGACATCGTAGGCGAACAGCGTCGCGGTCTTCAGCAACGGCTTCAGCCCGAGCTTCGTCTCGTAGAAATCGCGGGCACGTTCGAGATCGTCGACATAGAGCGCGGTCTCGATGATGCGGTTGAGGCGGGGCACGCTCTTTCTCCCGGGGTTTATGCAAAGCGGAACTGGCTCGCGGCGAGGCAAGGCGGTAATGTAGAGATGGGTGTCCGGAAGGGGGCTTCCACCCGTCTTGTCCGCCGCCCGGCCGTGATCTGCCGGTCCTGGCCGCTTTCCCCTTGCTCATCGATGGGGAAAATGCTGTTCCGACAGGTAGTTCTTGACCCTGTGCGGTCCCACCGCCATGGTCGCGCCGATTTTTGATGTTCCGTAAGGTCTTGATTGAAATGGCCCAGACGACGTTCGACCTCGCTGACCTCAAGCGCCGCATGGCGGGCGCCGTGCAGTCCTTCAAGGGCGATCTCGCTTCTCTGCGTTCCGGTCGCGCCTCCGCCAACATGCTGGACCCGATCACGGTCGAGGCTTACGGCGCCCGCACGCCGCTGAGCCAGCTCGCCACGGTGTCCGTGCCCGAGCCGCGCCTGCTCAGTGTCCAGGTCTGGGATCGCTCGATGGTTCAGGCCGTCGACAAGGCGGTCCGCGAATCCGATCTCGGCCTCAATCCGCAAACCGAAGGCCAGGTGCTGCGCATCCGCATCCCGGAACTGAACGAGCAGCGCCGCAAGGAGATGGTCAAGGTCGCTCACAAATACGCTGAAGAGTCCAAGGTTGCCGTACGTCATGTCCGCCGCGACGGTATCGACGTCCTCAAGAAGCTTGAGAAGGATGGCGACATGACCAAGGACGAGGCCGCGCGTCATTCCGATCAGGTCCAGAAGGCGACGGATCAGCATATCGCCGAGATCGACCAGGCGCTGGCGGCCAAGGAAAAGGAAATCCTGCACGTCTGACGAACCCGCTCCCATTGGGAGCGGAGCGCTTTCACTTTTCGGCCCAGCGAGGCTCATCCGCATGTCATCCGGCCAGCGTGTCCCCACACCGAGCCATGTCGCCATCATCATGGATGGAAACGGTCGCTGGGCGCAGATGCGTGGTCTGCCGCGCCAGGAAGGGCATCGTCGCGGTCTCGAGGCGTTGCGGCGTACGGTAAGAAATGCCAGCGATCTCGGCATTTCGGTGCTGACGCTTTACAGCTTCTCGACCGAGAACTGGCGCCGGCCCCATGCCGAAGTCAGCTTCCTGATGGGGCTGCTCAAGCATTTCGTCGAGAAGGATCTGGCCGAACTCTCCGCCGCCAATGTGCAGGTGCGCATTATCGGCAGCCGGCAGGATCTCGCGCCGGATCTGCGCCGGCTCGTCGAGCATGCCGAGGCGCGGACACGCGGCAATACCGGCCTCATCCTGGCGATCGCCTTCAACTACGGCTCGCGTGACGAGATCGTTCGCGCCGCACGCCAGCTCGCCGCCGATGCCGCGGCAGGGCGCATTGATCCGGCTGCCATTGACGACGCCGCGCTCGCCGCGCGGCTCGATACCCACGACCTGCCCGATCCGGAGCTCGTGATCCGCACCTCCGGCGAAACCCGGATTTCCAATTTCCTGCTCTGGCAGGCGGCCTATGCCGAATTCGTCTTCACCCCGGTGATGTGGCCCGACTTCGACCGCGCCGCCTTCGAGGATGCGCTGGCACAGTACCGGCAGCGCGAACGCCGCTTCGGCGGCCTCTCCGCGCCGTCAGATCGAAGCGTGGGCGTCGCGTGAATGAGTCTCTTCCCGCGGCGTCCGCACCGGGCGCGAGCGAGCTGAAGCGGCGGGTCGTTTCGGCGCTCGTCCTCGCCGCCGTCGTCCTCGCCGTGACCCTATGGGGAGGCTGGCCGTTCCGGCTGCTCTGGGTGCTGGTCGCCGGCATCGTCGCCTATGAATGGTTTTCGATCGTCAGCCGGGCCAATGCGATCGCGGCGGGGGCCAGTGTCGTCGCGGCCGGAATCGTTCTCGCCATGCTGCCGATTTCTTCGGTTGCTGTGGCGGGTGTGACGGCTGTGGCCGCCCTGGTCGGCGCGCTGGCTGCGCCTTTTGTCCGGGCACGCCTGCCACTCGAACTCTGCGGCGTGGCCTATGCGCTCGCCTTTGCCATGGTTACGCCGGTTCTGCGCGACCGGCCTGCGGTTGGCCTCGCCCTCATCCTGTGGAGCTTCGCTGTCGTCTGGCTGACCGACATCGCCGCCTATTTCACCGGCCGGAAGCTCGGCGGACCCAAGCTGATGCCGCGCGTCAGCCCGAAGAAGACCTGGTCCGGCGCCATCGGTGGCACGCTCGCGGGCACCATCGCGGGCACGCTGATCTGGAGCTGGGCGACGACTGGTGCATTCGGACTGAACGGCCGCGTCCTGGCCGCCTCGCTCGTCGCGTCGATTGTGAGTCAGGCCGGCGATCTTTATGAATCCGCGCTGAAGCGCCGCTTCGACACCAAGGATTCGAGCGGGCTCATTCCGGGCCATGGCGGCTTTCTCGACAGGCTCGACGGCTACTGGGCCGTGCTGGTTCTGTCGGGGCTCGCCCTTTTCGCCTTCCATATCGACCTTTGATCGCCGATGCCGCTTCGTACCGTCACGCTTCTGGGAGCGACAGGCTCCGTCGGCCGTTCCGTTCGCGATATCGTCGCCGAGAATCCGCAACGGCTGGCGATCGGCACGGTCGTTGGGGGGCGCGATGCCGAGGGGCTGGCCCGTGTCGCGATCGAGACGGGCGCGCGCTTTGCGGCGCTGGCTGACGAGACCGCAGCCGATGCGCTGAAACAGGCGCTGGCCGGTACGGGCATCGCAGGCGGGGCAGGGCGTTCGGCGGTGTTGGAGGCGGTCGCCCGGCCGGCGGATATCGTCGTCAGTGCGATCTCGGGAGCGGCGGGGTTGGAGGCGACCTTCGCTGCGCTGATGCCCGGCCGGGCGATCGCGCTCGCCAACAAGGAAAGCCTCGTCTGCGCGGGCGAGGCGGTGATGGCGCGTGCGGCCGCCGTCGGCGCCCGGATGCTGCCGCTCGATTCCGAGCACAATGCGCTGTTCCAGGTGCTCGGCCAGGAGCCGCTCGATTCGATCCGGAGCATGACGCTCACCGCTTCTGGCGGCCCGTTTCGGACCTGGAGCGCGGAGAGGATCGCGGAAGCCGGTCCGGAGCAGGCGCTCAAGCATCCGAACTACGCCATGGGCGCCAAGATCACCGTCGATTCCGCCAGCCTGATGAACAAGGGCCTCGAGGTGATCGAGGCCCGTTTCCTCTTCGACCTGAAGCCGGAACAGCTCGACGTGCTGGTCCATCCCCAGCAGGTCGTGCACGGCCTCGTCACCTTTCGGGACGGCTCGGTCAGCGCCGGCATGGCGGTGCCGGACATGCGGGTCGCGGCAGCGCATTGCCTGGGCATCGATGGGCGGCTCGACGCGCCGCCAGCGCGCTTCCTCGACCTTGCAGCAGGCGAGCCCTTGAGCTTCGAGCGGCCGGATCTGCAGCGCTTCCCGGCGCTCGGCCTCGCGCTTGCCGCCCTGGCGGAAGGCGGGGCGAAGCCTGTCATCCTCAATGCTGCGAACGAGGTTGCCGTTGCGGCATTCCTTGCGGGGCGGATCCGCTTCCCGGGGATCGCCGCGCTGGTGGCGGAGGTCTGCGCACAGGATTCAAGCCGGGCCCAGGCCCCGCGCGACGTCGCCGACGCGCTTGCCGTTGACCATGATGCGCGACGACGGGCCGCCTCGCTCTTGTCGCAAGCCTCGTTCACAGTCACCTAACAAGGAGGATCGGGAGAGTTCGATGGAAATCTTGGGGTCGATCGGCGGTGCAGGGCATTTCGTGCTCGGCTATCTCGTGCCTTTCCTGTTCGTGCTGACCCTGGTCGTCTTCGTCCACGAACTCGGCCACTTCCTGGTCGGCCGCTGGTGCGGCGTCGACGTGAAGACCTTTTCCATCGGCTTCGGTCGCGAGCTCTTCGGCTTCTACGACAGGCACGGCACGCGCTGGCGCTTCGCGCTGATCCCGCTGGGTGGTTACGTCAAGTTCTCCGGTGACGCCGACGCCTCCAGCGCTCCGGACGACGAGGCCGTGAGCCAGATGTCGCCACAGGAGCGGGCGCGCTCCTTCCCGGCGCAGTCGATCGGTGAGCGGGCGGCGATCGTCGCGGCCGGTCCGATCGCCAACTTTCTGCTCGCGATCCTGATCTTTGCCGGCTCTGCCTTCATTTTCGGCAAGCATGTTCTGACGCCGCGCGTCGATGAGATCGTGGCCGGCAGCGCCGCCGAGCGCGCGGGCCTGAAGTCGGGCGATCTGGTGATCTCCATCGACGGCCAGCCGATCCAAAGCTTCTCCGACATGCAGCGTATCGTTTCGACCCGGCCTGACGAGACCCTCACGGTGATCGTCACGCGCCAAGGCAGCACGGTCACGGTGCCGGTGACGCCGGCCCTCGTCGAGATGGATTCTCCGCTCGGCAAGCAGCGCATCGGTGTGATCGGGGTCAAGGCTTCACCGCGGCCGGAGGATTGGACGACGCAGCGGTTCGGCCTCGTCGATTCCGTGAAGCAGGGCTTCACCGAGAGCTGGTTCATCGTCGCCCAGACCTATGACTACATCTCCAAGCTGGTCCGGGGCAGGGCCTCGACCGACCAGCTTTCCGGCCCGATTCGGATTGCGCAGGTCTCCGGAGCGGTGGCCCAGAACGCTGGATTGCTCGGTCTGATCAATCTGGCCGCCATCCTCTCGGTCTCGATCGGGCTGATGAACCTCCTGCCGGTGCCGATGCTCGATGGCGGGCATCTGCTGTTCTATCTCTATGAGGCGATCCGCGGGCGCCCGCTCAGCCCGCGCGCTCAGGAGATCGGTTTCCGGCTCGGTCTCGCGCTCGTTCTGATGCTGATGTTGTTCGTGACCTGGAACGATCTGGTCCACGTCAAAGGCCTGCTCTGAGGGGCGCCGGGCCGCTTTGCGGCGGAATCGCGGCGGGACGCGTGGCGCCCCGGCAACGAGGCCTTTAAAAATATTTTATTAACGATGATGGCGGTTTGCACCTCGCGGGAAACTTTGTAGAAGCGATTGCACTGCAAATCTCGCCCTGCCGCGATCCTCCAGATGGCGGTCCCCTGTTGGGGTGGTGACCAGAGAAATGGAATAGGCGACCCGATGACGTCGACCCAAAAGAGCCGGACGACCAAGGCGCGGCTCTCTCGATCGATCGGACTTTCGGCTTTGATGCTGGCCGTGAGTGGTGGTGTTGCGTTCGCGCAGGCCGTGGTTGTCCACGGTAACCGGCGAGTCGATGCCGAGACGATCCGCTCTTACGCCGTCGGCCGCGAGAATCCGCAGGAGATCCGTGAGAGCCTGCTGGCCACGGGCCTTTTCAGCAGTGTCCAGGTCAGCCGCCGTGGCGGACAGACCGTGGTCTCCGTCCAGGAGCAGAACAACACCGTCAACCGCGTCGCCTTCGAGGGCAACCGTCGCCTGAAGGGCGAGCAGCTCTCGCAGATCGTGCAGTCGAAGGCCGGCGGCCCGCTGAGCCAGGCTCTGATCGACTCGGATGTCGAGCGCCTGCGCGAGGCCTACCGCCGGGCGGGTTATGGCCTGTCCTCGGTCAGTGGCCGCATTGCTCCGCTGCCGAACGGCCGCCAGGACGTGGTCTTCACCGTTAACGAGAGTGGCAAGACCGGCATCAAGTCGATCAACTTCAGCGGCAACCAGGTCTATTCGGCAGGCCGGCTGCGCGGGTTGATGACGTCGAGCGAGATGAATTTCCTCAGCTGGATCAAGACGTCTGACGTCTATGATCCGGACCGGATCAATTCCGATCTCGAGCTGATCCGCCGCTTCTACCTGAAGAACGGCTATGCCGACTTTCAGATCGTCAACAACACCGCGCGCTTCGACGAGACGGCCGGCGGCTGGGTGATCGACGTCCAGGTCGAGGAAGGCCCGCAGTACAAGGTCGGCAACGTCAACGTCGAGTCCTCGGTGCCGGGGGTCGATTCGGCGCGGCTCCAGCGCTATCTGGCGACTTCCACGGGCGATACCTACAACGCCGAATCGGTCGAGAAGTCGCTCGTTGCGTTGACCACCGAGGTCAATCGCGAGGGGCACGCCTTCGCGCAGGTTCGTCCGCGCGGCGATCGTGACGCTTCCGGTCGCGTGATCGGCATCACCTATGTCGTCGATGAAGGTCCGCGGGTCTATGTCGAGCGCATCAACGTGCGCGGCAACACCCGTACCCGTGACTATGTCGTGCGCCGCGAGCTCGACCTTGGCGAAGGCGACGCCTACAACAAGGTCATGATCGACCGCGCCGAGCGGCGCCTGAACAATCTCGGCTTCTTCAACAAGGTCCGCATCACCAACGAGCCGGGCTCGGCTCCGGACCGCGTCGTGGTCAACATCGACGTCGAGGACAAGGCGACCGGCTCCTTCTCCATCGCCGGCGGTTACTCGACCTCGGACGGCATGATCGGCGAAGTTTCGCTGTCGGAGTCGAACTTCCTCGGCCGTGGCCAGTACGTCCGCATTGCCGGTACGCTCGGCCAGCGGACCCAGGGCATCGATTTCTCCTTCACCGAGCCGTATTTCCTCGGCTATCGCGTGGCGGCGGGCTTCGACCTGTTCTCGAAGTACAACGACAACTATCACACGGGTCGCTTCGAGAGCCGCGTCACCGGTGGTCAGGTTCGCTTCACCTTCCCGATCACGGAAGAGTTCTCGGTTACGCCGCGCTATTCGCTCTACGTGACCGACATCAAGATTCCGAACGACTACAATCGGCCCTATAACGATTGTACCAATCCGATCCCTGGCATCACGCCCGGCACGCCCGGAGCGATCGCTTCGGACTCGATCTACAACTGCGTGACCAACGGCGAAGCCAGCGTCGCGGTCAAGGAAGCGCAGGGGTCGACCCTGACTTCGCTCGTCGGCCTGAACTTCAACTATAACTCGCTCGACAACGTGCAGAACCCGCGCAACGGCTTCATCGCTGAGCTGAAGCCGGAATTCGCAGGCCTGGGCGGCGACTCGAAGTTCCTGCGCGTCGCAGCCGATGCGCGCTACTATCGCGAGATCTTCGACGACGTCGTCGGCTTCGTCCGGTTGCAGGGCGGCCACGTCCAGGCGACCAGCGGCAATCTGCGCATGGCCGACCACTACTTCCTCGGACCGACATTGGTCCGCGGCTTCGCTCCTTCCGGCATCGGCCCGCGCGACGTGCTGACCGATCCGACGGCCAACGCGCTCGGCGGCACGACCTATTTCGGTGGTACCCTCGAAGTGCAGTTCCCGATCTGGGGCTTGCCGCGTGACATCGGCCTGCGCGGCGCGATCTTCGCCGACGCCGGCACGCTGTTCAACTACGACGGCGGCACGAAGGTCGGCTTCGGCAACTGCCCGGCGGGTTCGGAGGCACGCGCCTTCAACGTCGTCACCGGCGGCGCCCAGTCGAATATCGCCTGTGTGCGCGACAAGAACGTGTTGCGCTCCTCGATCGGTGCCTCGATCCTGTGGCAGTCGCCGCTCGGGCCGATCCGCTTCGACTACGCCTACGCCCTCAGCAAGGACGATGGCCAGTGGGGTGTCGGTCCGCTGGGGATGGCCAAGTATGGCGGCGATCGTCTCCAGGCCTTCCGTTTCTCGGGCGGCACGCGCTTCTGACGAGGCGGGGCTTCGGCCCCGCTTCGGATATTCCGATGGCAGATCCTGTTTTCTTCCCGTTCGCGGCCTCGCTCGACTTCGGCGAGGTCGCAGGCATTTCCGGCGCCTCCTTGCCGGAGGGCGCCGACGCGGCGCGCCGTATCGAGGGTGCAGCTGCGCTCGAGACGGCCGGGCCGGCCGATCTAGCCTATATGGACAACCCGAAATATGTCGAGGCGCTCGCGGGCACCAAGGCAGGGCTTTGCCTCGTATCGCCTCGTTTCGCCGATCGGGTGCCGGCCGGGACCGTCGCGCTGGTGACGCCAGCGCCCTATCATGCCTTTGCCCGCATCCTCGCGCGCTTCTTTCCGACGGCGCTGCGGCCTGAATCGGTCTTCGCATCCCAGGGCGTCGCGCCCGGCGCCATCGTTCATGCCACGGCCGTGCTGGAAGCGGGTGTCACGGTCGATCCAGGAGCGGTGATCGGACCGGGAGCCGAGATCGGCGCGGGCACGGTCGTGGCCTCCCACGCGGTCATCGGCCCGCAGGTCCGCATCGGCCGCAATTGCTCGATCGGAGCCGGCAGCACGGTCCAGGCCTCGCTCCTCGGCAACCGTGTGATCGTCCATCCCGGCGCCCGCATCGGGCAGGACGGCTTCGGCTTCGCCATGAGCCCGAAGGGCCATATGAAGGTGCCGCAGATCGGCCGGGTCATCATCCAGGATGATGTCGAGATCGGCGCCAACAGCTGCATCGATCGCGGCGCCAGCCGCGACACGGTGATCGGCGAAGGCACCAAGATCGATAACCTGGTCCAGATCGGCCACAACTGCGTCATCGGTCGCCATTGCGTGATCTGTGCTCAGGTCGGTCTCGCCGGTTCCTCGACGCTCGAGGATTTCGTCGTGCTCGGTGGACAGGTCGGCCTGGCCGGCCATCTGACCGTTGGAGCCGGGGCACAGGTTGCTGCCCAG